>JBIILZ010000077.1:0-18653 GCA_044338255.1 Planctomycetota bacterium
TGGCGGGGTTAGATCTGACGCGGAAAATGCCTCACCAGATTGGTGGGGCGGCAGAATGGGTAGATCTGATGACATGGCATACACTTACGGCGATACGGTGGATGCCAACTGCGTTTTTGAGGTTGATAGAGACCGTCTGGCTCATCCGAATACTTCCCCGGGATGGAAGAATTCGATGCCGGGAAATCCCTCCGCCTTGATGTGCTCGACGAGAGACGGATGCAACCACACGTTGGCGGTGCTCTCGGCGAGACGGAACATCAGCGCCCCGCGCGCCTTGGCCTCATCGATGACCAGATGATCGAAGGCGACATCAAGCAGTGGCCCTCCAGGAGCGACGGTGGCGATCGATTTCGTGATGTCGGCGGCGGCAATCAGGCCGACGACATTGACCGCATAGAAATGCGAAAAGCGCTGCTTGGTCTGCGTATCGATCATCACCGCCGGATAGACATCGAGATTGTCGACACCGAAATCGACGATCGTCCGATAGAGCCGCTGGCTGAGCACCAGCCCCGAAATAGTGAAGACATCGGGCAACAGCGGGCCCATCTCGTCGACCTGCAGTGCCAGGGGATCGATGTCGATCTCCAAAGGGTCGGGGACTTCCGAAGGCGCTAGGCGCACCCCCTTCGCAAACTTCGCCGGACAACGTCGCCACGGCCACCCACCCATGAAACGGGCTGGATAATCGAGGTAATTCCAGGCTAGGGTCTGATACATGCTCAGTGACCTCCGAGGTGATGGCGGTTCATGAAGTGGCGTGCGTGGCGGGGAATGTGAGCAGTCGGCGACAGCGTTGGGGCAATCGGCGACAGCGTTGGGGCAGTCGGCGACAGCGTTGGGAGAGCTGGTCGAGGCGTGCCACGAGCGGAGTCCGGATGCACTTCGGTCATGGCGCACACACCACCAGCGCCCCGCGCTGGCCGAAATCAGAGGAGGCCAGCAGCAGGGCCGGCAAGCGCACCCACCCGCGCTGATAGCCGGCGATCGCCACGCAGGCCATGGCCACGCTGGCGGCGGCTCCCAGATCGCCCCAGAATTCCGCAGGATGGCGGATGGTGGCGGTGGCCGGCACCTGCGGCTGGCAGCGGATCTGGGTGACTCCGAACTCTCCCGCCCAGCAGCGCTCGCCAGTCATCCCCGACCACAGTTCCGCGATCGCCGCCGGTGCCTCGGCCAAAGCCTGCTGCGCCGCCGCCGCCAAAGCATTCCCCTGCCATTCGCCATCATTGCCGAAGTGTCCGGCTTCCAGGGCCGTGCCGATGCCACCGATGCGCGCCAGGACGCGGCAGAGCATGCGTTCGGCGACATCGGCGCGGGCGAGGACCAGGGCTCCCGCCCCCATGCTCGGGATCAGACCATCCGCCTGCTGCGGGGTCTTGATCCGCCCGGCCTGCAACAGCGTCCCGAGCACGTGCGCATGGAGGAACGAATCCATGCCGACCACCAGCGCGAAGGGCGCCCCACGCTCGAGGGCGCATTGCGCGGAGGCCAACGCCTCGATGCCACCGGCCCGGCCTCGATGATTGCCCCAGATGGCGATCCGCCCTCCGGCCTGAATCGCCACGGCCTGCGCCAGACGGTGGATGTCGAGCGCCACGTTGGTCTCGTGCTCGGGCCAGGCAGCCCACGCCGGAATGGAATTCTCACCAAGGAGCTCGGCCAGCGGCGCCAAGGCTTCGCCGACCGCCATCCCCGCCATACGGACGATCTCGAGGCTGCGCGGCGCAAGCCCGTGGGTCTCGCCCGCCGCCCAGGGCATGATCACCGCCTCGGGCAGGCCTGCCGCCACGATCCGTCTCAATTCCGCATCAAGGAAATCGCTCTCCTCGAAAGCCGCGATTCCGGCGCGGATATGCACGGAGTTCGCCGTCACGCCCAGACCCAGGGCGGTGACCAGACCGCTCCCGATGATTACGATTTCATGCATCGAGATGTATCCGCGTCAGCTGGAGGAATTTTCGTCCCAGGGACAGCCGACCATGCCACGATTTCTTCCACGTACGGGCACCCAGCAGGCGCATCGTCTTGTGTACTTGGGCGACCCGCGCACTGACCAGGACCGGATGCTCGTCGAGGCGCTTCCCGGTGCGCAAGGAATACGCCCCCTTCACCACCACCAGGGCGGCCTCACGTCCGTGAACATCGGGCACCACCAGCAAGCGAGCGGTAAGGCCACTGGTGTTCATCAGCTGCAACATGTGTCGCCGGCGATGGTCAGCGGGCTCTGAGGTGTTCGCTTGAAAGCGCCTGCAACGGCAGGCGGAAGCTTCGCGGCAGGGATATTTGCAAGAATGCGTAGTTCGTACATGAGTCGGCCGGAAGAATAGCCAACATAGTAGTACTATGTCAATAGATAAAGTCTCATACTGAAAGTCTACTTGATCTATTGAGCTTGCCCGGGGTTCTCCGGGTTCACGGCCCCCTGTGCGTGCTCGACTTCCAGAACGATCGCCAAGAGCTCCTGGGTGCACACGAAACACCCGGAATTGCAGCAGAACAAGCGCCGTCGATCATCGACGCCATCCAACAACCGCTCGATACGTACACGCATATTGCGGGAAAAATTGCGCTTGGCCAAGGCGGCATCGATAAGCGTCATCCGGTCCATGATGGAAGTTAGATCAGCTGATAACGACAAGGCCAGCGAGCGCTTCGCTGCAGGTCTTAGCAAAGACCACAAGTGCACACATGCAGGCGAACCAGGGACCAGCGACCAGCGACCAGCGACCAGCGACCAGCGACCAGCGACCAGAGACCAGGGGCCAGGGGCCAGGGGCCAGAGACCAGGGGCCAGGGGCCAGCGACCAGGAGCCAGCGACCAGAGACCAGGGGCCAGAGACCAGCCCTCAACTCGGTTCGACGGCGTGCACCGCAAGGAATGCCAGGATGCGCTCCATGGCCATCCGGCCGAAAACGCTGAAAGGGCTTTCCACGAAGTGATGGCCGGGCCCGGCGAGGATGTGGATAGTGCTGCTTTCGTCGGCGGCGGTCAGCTTCTGATGGAACTTCTGCGCCAACGTCGCCGGATAATCGATGTCCTTGTCGCCATGCAGCAGCAGCAGCGGCGGAAAGCCATGTGGCGTGAAATGCAGCGGGCTGAGATGGTGCCGATCGCGGGCCGCGAAGCGGTCGATGCTCGCGCCCAGGGCCGGCGCCCAGCCGTCATTGTGGTCCAGGCTGGGAGTGACGCCGACGGCGATCGCCGCCCGCACCCGCACCGCCGGCTTGCGATCGAGGGTCAGACGACTGGCGGCGATCAAGGCCAGCAAGCTGCCCGAGCCGCTGCCGAGCAGCACCACCGATGAGCCGTTCCAGCCCAGCAGGCGCGCCTCCTCGACCACCACGGGCAAGGCCAGCAGGATATCGCCGAGCACGTCCTGTCCCGATTTGGCATGTTCGGGCCCGGGATTGGTACCGGGTGCCGCCAACTGGCGGAAGCCGACGCTGGCCGCCGCCCAGCCCTGTTCGGCGAGGGCCAGAGCAAGGGCGCGCAGATCCTGATGATGCCCCTGATGCCACCATCCGCCGTGCAGGCAGATGACCAAGGCCCGCGATGGGTCGCTGGCCTGGGTGTCGGGAACGACGACGTCAAACGCCTGTTCCGGATGGGCATCGTAGGGGACGGCGAGACTGACGCTGATGGACATGGGCGCAGACGTTAACGCAAGCTGCCCAGGACGAAGTGCGAACTGCCCGGCGACTCTTACTCCTACTCTTACTCTTAGGAACGTGCCCTTACATGCGCTCGGGAGCGACCAGGCCGAGCAGGCGCAGGCCTTCACCGAGCGCCCCGCGCGCCGCTGTCACCAGCTGCAGGCGGCTGGCGGCAATGGCAGCATCGGCGCACAGCACCCGAGCATTGAGGTCGGCATTGCCGCTGGTCAGCCAGCTGGCGACGTTGCTCGCCAAGGACAGCAAGGCCTGGGCGAGGACGCTCGGCTCGTCGGTGTCGACGGCGCGCTCCAATGCCCCCTGCAAACGGGCGATGGCCAGCAGCACCTGTTTTTCGGCCTCGCTGGTGAGCAAGGCCGGATTGCCGCCACGACGATGCTCGGCCTTGCGCTCGATCGAGCACATCCGCGCATGGGCGAATTGCAGATACGGGCCGGTTTCACCGTCGAAGCGTAGGGCTTCTTCGAACTTGAATTTGACGTCGCCGGTGCGCCCGTTCTTGAGATCGTTGAAGACCACCGCGCCGACGCCGACGGCGCGCGCGATCGCCGCCCGCTCATCAGCCGGGAGCTCGGGATTCTTCTCGGCGACAATCGCCGCTGCGCGCTCGACGGCCTCGTCGAGGACCTCGCGCAAGAGCATGATCTTACCGCCGCGGGTGCGGCCCTTGGCCCAGGCGTTCTCTTCGTCATTCCAGATCAGCACCACGCCGAAGCCGATATGGCGCAGCTTGTCGGCGAACGGCCGCTGGAGGAGCTTGGCGACCGCGAACCATTCCTGGAAATGCAGCGATTGGCCGAGATCGACGACATACAGGCTGCGGGCGAAGGCGAATTCGCGGAAGCGATCATCGCAGGCGGTGAGGTCGCGGGTGGCGTAGAGGGTGCCGCCGTCGGCGCGCTTGATCAGCGCCGGCTTCTTCCAGGTCTTGGCCTTCTCGGTATTCAAGAGCTTGGGCAGATCGACGACCGTCGCGCCCTGGTCCTGGCTGGTGAGGCCCTTGCTCTCAAGCTCGGCGAGCAGCGGCCCCATCTTGTCCTCGTAATAAGCCTCGCCCTTCCACGAATCGAAGCGCACCCCGAGCAGGCCATAGACGCGCTCGAATTCCTTGAGCGAGGCATCCTTGAAGATCTGCCACAGGTCGCGGGCCTCAGGGTTGCCGTCCTCGAGGGCCTTCGACCACTGCCGGGCTTCCTCTTCCACCACCGGATCGGCCTTGGCGGCATTGGAGATGCGCACGTACAAATCGTTGAGGAAGGTCACCTGATCATCGGCGGCCTGGAGCTGGACGAGAGTCAGGCCCTCGCGTTTCCAGCCGGCGATCAGGCGCCCGAAAGCGGTTCCCCAATCACCGATGAAATTGATGCGTTTCACGTCCCAGCCGGCGGCGGCGTAGCAATGCGCCAGGGCATTGCCGATCATCGTCGAGCGGATGTGGTGGAAGGCGAGGTGCTTGGCGATGTTGGGGCTGCTGTAGTCGATGCACACGCGTTGCCCGGCGCCGATCGTCGAACGCACCGCCGCCGCTCCGCTCCCGGCGAGGGCCGGCAAGAGCGCCTCGGCCACCGCCGCCGCCGCGAAGGTCACATTGCAGAAGGGACCAGCGGCCACCGCCGCGACCCCGGCCGCGGCCAGCACTCCCGCCAATTCCACGGCCATCGCCGGTGGCGGCACGCCCTTGAGCTTGGCGAGCTGGAAGCACGGCAGGGCCAGATCACCGGCCACGCCCTTGGCCGGGGGCGCGAACAAGCCGCGGATCTGCGCCTCGGGCACGCCCAGATGAGCAGAAACCAAGGAAGCAATAGGAGCAGAAAGCCGGTCGAACATGAGGCCGGGCAGCTTGGGCGACTGCGCTTTTTAGCAACAGCCGCCGAGCCCGGGTTCAGCCTTGATGGCGCACTTCGCAGCCGCTGAGCACGTCGTGGACCCCACGCCAGCCAAGGCCGGCGGTAAGCACCGCCAACGGCCAAGTCACCACCAGCACTACCCAGCGCGCTGCGGCGCGCAGCCAGCCGGGATGATGGCCATTGCGACGCACGACGATGCGCAAGCCGAGGCGACGATGGAGCCACGGCCCGCCATGGTGGACGGTGGCGAAGACCAACCGCCATAGCACGCAGACCTCGGCGACCACCGCTGCCACCGCCAACGACAGCAGGAAGATCCTGAACGGCCACGGTGAAGCCAAGGTATGCAATTGCCGGGCAAGCGTATCGAGCTGCCACCAGGTTGCGGGCGTGATCACGTAGGCAACCAGGTCTCCGATGGCGGCCTGCGGTACCCCGGGCAGGGCCACCACTCCGTTGGCGAGGCCGGCATCGGCGATCACCAGCGCGACGGTGAGGCCGATGATGGCCAGGGGCAGGCCAAGAACCAGACCGAGGACCAACGACACCAGCGGATCGCCGATCCCGGCGAGCAGGCGCAGACGCTGGCATGCGACGTGCACCTCAGCCCCAACCTCAGCCCCAACCTCAGCAGTAGGAGCGTAGCGGCCCATTTCCAGGGCTCCGGAGCTATGCGATGGGGCTTCGCTGGGAAAGAGTTTAGCCGTGCCATGCGCTTCCATCGGCGGCGAGGGCGGATGGAATCGATTCGGCGAGAGCGCCGAGCTCGAACCGATCGCCGGCACCATTTCCGAGGCGTGCATCGAGGTCGAGCCTTCGCGGCGATCGGACTGGGCGGTGCCGAGCACATGCCCCGTGACCGCCGCCGCAATCGCGGAATTCAGTTTCCCACTCGCCGATGTGCCGGCTTCGAGCACCTGCGCGAGGTGCCGCGATTTTGCGATTTCGCGGGCGACCTCCTTGCTGTCCATCTGCTCGGTGCGCGAACGCCGTGGCTGATCGACGGCCTTGGCTTCGTCGGACACGATCTCGCTGACGATCGCAGCCGGGGCCGCGGCGTCGTTGCTGCGCACCACAAAACGCACCGGGCCGCACACGATCTCGTCACCGGGAAGCAACGGCCGGGGGGCGACGATCCGATCACCATTCACGAGCACGCCATTGGCCGAGCCCATGTCATGCGCCAACAAGCGCGCTGCCGGCAACGCCTCAAGACGGGCATGGTGCCGCGACAAGCGCGGGTCATTGATACGTACCCCGCAATCGTCACCACGGCCGATGACGGTGACGCCCAAGGGCAGGATCCAGGTGCCGTAGTTCGCTTCTAAACGCAACGCCATGCGGGGAGTCTACCCTACAAACGGCGACTACGGGCGAGCTATGCTGGCCTACGGCGCAGCCACGACGCGATACACGCGACCGGTATTCCAACCCGTGAAATACAGCTCGCCGTCGGCATCTTCACCAAAGGTCGAGGGGTTGCCGTTTTTGAACCCCGGATTGAGGTCGTCGCTGAACTCGACCAGGGTCGGCGTGGCGCTCTTGGCGGCTGCCGCCGGAAAGCCGTAGAAACGCTGAGCGGCGAAGTCGGCGAAGAGGTACCAGCCCTGCAATCCGGGAATGGCCTTGCCGCGATAAACGTAGCCGCCGGTCACCGACACGCGGCCCTGGGAGCGGTCGTAATCAACCACCGGCTCGGTAGCAGGAGTTACGGTCTTCTCCTTGGCATACTGCGGCGTCGGCAAGCTGGCTTCGCGCACCCGCCAGCCGAAATTCAGGCCGAACTTTTTCGCCGGCAGGACATCGATCTCTTCGCGGGCGTCCTGCCCGACGTCGCCTATCCACAGATCGCCATTGGCGCGATCGAAGGCGCAGCGCCACGGATTGCGCACCCCGAAGGCGGCGATCTCCGGCCGTTTTCCCAGTTCCTCGGCATAGGGATTGTCCGTCGGGATGGCGTAGGGCGCTTTGCCATCGACGTCGAGACGCAGGATCTTGCCGAGCAGGACCCGCCGATCCTGACCATTGCCGATGGCTCCATGACGATCGTTGGCGCCGCCGCCATCGCCCACGCCCAACCACAGATAACCGTCGGGGCCGAAGCTGATCCAGCCGCCGTTATGATTTTCCTCAGGCTGGTCGATGCTCAGGAGCAGCAGTTTGCTGGCCGGATCGGCATTCCCCTCACGAACCGTGAAGCGCGCGATCTCGACATGTCCAGCCGGACCGCCGCCGGGGGCGGTATAGTAGAGATAGATGAATCCGTTGCTGGCAAAACGCGGATGGAAGGCCATGCCGAGAAGGCCCTGTTCATTGCCCCGGCTGGCCAACGGCGTGACCGTCAGCAGCGGCTCAGGACGCCAGGCCTTGGCGAGGAGATCGAAACAGCGCACCCGACCGGTGCGCTGTTCGAGCACGTACAAGGCATCGACTTTTCCTGGCGGCGTTCCGACCCAAGTAGGAAAAGCCAGACCATCACAGACCAGTACCGACGCCAGCTTGGGGACGTCTGCCGCCAACAGGCTGCTGACACTCATAAGGGCGAGAAGAAACCAGCGCATCAGCACTCCGCAAGTTGAATGGGTGTAAGTCGGGTAAATTTGGGAATAAGTACGGTTTTCTCAGCCGAGGCCAAGCCCGTCAGCAAACGCGGATCCTTGCACCCCAGCCATTGTCCGAGCAGCGCCAACACCGCGACATTGGCCTTACCGGCCTCCGGCGGGGCGGCGATGCGCAGCTTCAGGCGATCACCGAGTACGCCGGCGAGCTGGCTGCGACTCGCGCCCGGCACGACCTTGAGGCGCAGCACCAGGCCCTCGTCGGTACGCTGGGCGAAGACCGGCAGCAGCGCAGTTGTCATGGGGCGCGACAGGTCATGGGGCGCGACAGGTCATGGGGCGCGACAGGTCATGGGGCGCGATAAGTCACGGGGCGCGATAGGTCACGGCGCGCGATAAAAAGCCGCATGCGCCTCGCTGAGCAGCGCCTGGACATTGATCCCCGGTGGGGCCTTGGCGGGATCGACCTTGGCCACCGCCTCGGGGGTGGCAAACACCCCCGGAAACCAATCGCCCTTGGCCTGCAGCATATTGTAGCGATAGAGCCCGAAATCCTTCATGTCGTAGCATTTCCACATGCGCCGGAAGCGCAGCACTTCGGGAATATTGATGCCGCTGGCGTCGCCGGCGTATTCAAAACCTTCCCAGGCGCTGATGGGATCGATCGTCTGACGAGCATCGAGACGGTGGAGGATCGCCCGCGTCGGCACATCCAGGGGAATGGCCGCCGGGAAGATACCGTTCATCTCACTGACATGGGCGGGTTCAGTCAGACCGAACGAGAGCGTCTGCACCAACGGTGACTGCAGGCACCAACGGGCATTGAATTGGATCGGGGTCAACGGCGCGCATAGCTCGCGGAGTGTCGACGAGGGATTGAACAGCTGTCCGCCCTTATCGTTCGGCGAGATGATGAAGACCCCGATGTCCTTGGCATGGGCATAGGCCACCGCCGCCGCGTTGCGTTGGAAGAAATAATAATAGTGCAGATTCACGAAGCTGAAAAGGTCGGTGGCCAAGGCATCGATGATGACTTCCAACGGTGCATGCGTCGAGAATCCGACGGCGCCGATAACGCCTTCATCGCGCAATTTGTGCAGCTCGGCCACCGCCCCGCCAGGCTTGATGATCTCACGCAGGGTTTCCGCGGTATTGATCCCATGCCAGCCATACAGATCGATGTGATCGGTCTGCAGGCCCTTGAGTTGTTCGTCGACCATCCGTCGCACTTCGTCGGCGGTACGCGGCCCGCCCTTGGTCATGAGGTGGTACTGATGACGCGGCACGCGCAGTTCCTGATTGAGGACCTTGCCGTAGCAATATTCCGAGCGGCCATAGCCCTGCGCGGTTTCGATATGCGTGATCCCGGCGGCCAAGGCCAAGCGCGTGATGTCCCGGCACTCCTCGAACATCTCCGCGGGAACCTCCTCACGCGGCTGACTCCACCCGGTCTTGTAGCGCATCCCTCCGAGGGTGATCGCCGACAACCGCCGTTCAGTCCTCCCGAACCGCCGATACTGCATGGGGGCGGTCTCAGGTGGCGTATGCGGCGGACGAATGCTCATAACCGCCGATGCTGCCGAATTATGGACCACTGTCACGCGCGAGCAGCGGCAGGATTGGTCGCTGGTATCTGGTCCCTGGTCCCTGGCCCCTGGCCCCTGGTCCCTGGCCCCTAGCCCCTGGTCGCGAGCACCTCCTCATTCAATGAACTACGACTTTCGCACAATAAAGCCGACGTCTGTCGATCTGAACTGACACCCGCGCACACCTATAGCACCCGCCGCTAGGTCCATATCCTCGGCCGCGTGCGCCGACTTCTCGCCATCGATTGGGCCTCGCTCGCCACCATCGATACGCGTTCGCTGGCATTGTTTCGGATCATCATCGCCTTCGTGGTCATCGGCGATCTCGCCTGGCGCCTGCCGGATCTGAATTTTTTCATGACCGATGCGGGGGCCCTCCCGCGCGTCGATCTCTGGCGCCTCGACAACAATCATTACAGCTGGTCGCTGCATGTGCTCAGCGGCACCTGGGCGTGGCAATTCATCTTGTGGATGGTGCATCTGGCAGCGGCCGTCGCGCTCGCCCTGGGGTGGCGCACGCGGCTCGCCACGATCCTTACCTGGGGGCTCTGCGTTTCCCTGCAGTCACGCAATTATCAGATCGTGCAAGGCGGCGACGTGCTGCTGCGCTGCCTGCTGTTCTGGGCCATGTTCCTGCCCCTCGGGGCACGGGCGAGCGTGGACGCATGGCGGGCGGAGCCAAGCCTGGAACCAGGCCAAAAACCACGGCCGACCGCCGTCCGCAATGCTGCCAGCCTGGCGATCCTCCTGCAGATTTCCCTGATCTACCTGTGCACCGGCATCCTCAAATGGGATCCCGCCTGGCACACCCAGGGCAATGCCCTGTGGTATGCGCTCAACCTCGATCAATTCGCCACCCCCATCGGACGCTGGCTGCGGACCCAGGAAACCTGGCTGCCGTGGTTGACGCGGGGCACGCTCGGGCTCGAACTCATCGGGCCGTTCCTGGCCTTCATGCCCTGGCGTAATGCGCACTTCCGCAGCGTGGTCGTGCTCGCCTTCTTCAGCCTGCATCTGGGGATGCTCGCCTGCCTGGAACTGGGACCCTTCCCCTATGTCTGCTTTGCCGGTTGGGCGCTGTTCATCCCCAGTCACTGGTGGTCGTGGCGCCCGACACGCCCAGTGGCCTTGGCCCCGCCACTGACCCGGATGAGCGAGTTGGTGGTCCTGCTGCTGCTGACCTACGTGCTGCTGTGGAATGCCCGCACCATCAATTTCGCCCGCGTCGCCCCGCTCTTTCCGCCGGTGATGAATGGCCTCATCGAGATCCCGCGCCTGGATCAGATGTGGGCGATGTTCGCCCCCTCTCCGTTGCGCGAAGATGGCTGGTATGTCGCCCGCGCCGAACTTGGCGATGGCACGGTCATCGATCTCATCACCGGCATGGCGCCGCACGAGGAAGCTCCCGCCGGGGCGCCGTACGCCAACGAACGCTGGCGTAAATACCTCGTCAACCTCTCGACCGGCGAAGGCAGCCCGTGGCGGCCGGCGGCGCTGGCGGCGCTCAAGCGGCGCTGGGACAGCAGGCATCCGCAGGCCCCGGTTATCAGCTGCGAATTGCGCTTCTGGCGCAAAACCAACCGCCTGGGAGGGCCACCGGAGTGCCATGTGGAAATCTTCGCTAAAATCCCCTAAACTATTTATTGAAAATACTTTATATTGAAGGTCTAGCTCTGGCCTTGCGCCCTTGGGAACCTCCCTAGCCTTGCCCAAGTTTTTAACCAGCCCCCGCGCTCGCCGCTCCCGTACGCCGTTTTTGCTAGAACCACCATGCCCAAGCGCCTCGACATCAAATCCATCCTCCTCATCGGCTCCGGCCCGATCATCATCGGTCAGGCGTGCGAGTTCGATTATTCGGGCACCCAGGCGTGCAAAGCGCTGCGCGAAGAGGGCTATCGCATCATCCTCGTCAACAGCAATCCGGCGACGATCATGACTGATCCGGAGATGGCCGACGCGACGTACGTCGAACCCATCACCCCGGCGACGGTGCGCAAGATCATCGCCCGCGAACGGCCGGATGCGATCCTGCCGACCCTCGGCGGCCAGACCGCACTCAACACCGCCATGGCCCTCGCCGAAGACGGCACCCTCGCGGAGTTCAATTGCCAGATGATCGGCGCCAATGCCGAGGTCATCACCCGCGCCGAGTCGCGTGAAGTCTTCGCCGGTATCATCAAGAAGCTCGGACTGGGGATGGCCCGCGCCGAAAAGGCCACCACCTGGGAGCAATGCCTGGATGTGAAATCACGGATCGGCCTGCCGTGCATGATCCGCCCGTCGTTCACCATGGGCGGCTCCGGCGGCGGCCTGTGCACCACTGACGAGCAGTTCGAGACCATCGCCCGCCGCGGCCTGATGCTCTCGCGCACCAGCGAACTCTCGATCGAGGAATCGCTCTTCGGCTGGAAAGAGTACGAACTCGAGGTGATGCGCGATACCAAGGACAATGTCGTCATCATCTGCGGCATCGAGAACCTCGATCCCATGGGCGTGCATACCGGCGACTCGATCACCGTCGCCCCCATCCAGACCCTCAGCGATCGCGAATACCAGCGCATGCGCGACGCCTCGCTGGCGATCATCCGCGCCGTCGGCGTCGAGACCGGCGGCTCGAACATTCAGTTCGCCACCGATCCCAAGACCGGCCGCATGGTGGTCATCGAGATGAATCCGCGCGTCTCGCGCTCATCTGCGTTGGCCTCGAAAGCCACCGGCTTCCCGATCGCCAAGATCGCCGCCAAGCTCGCCGTCGGCTACACCCTCGACGAACTGCGCAACGACATCACCCGCGAGACGCCGGCATGCTTCGAGCCGACCATCGACTACGTGGTGACCAAGGTGCCGCGCTTCACCTTCGAGAAGTTCCCCGACGCCGACGACACCCTCGGCTACCAGATGAAGTCGGTGGGCGAGGTCATGGCCATCGGTCGGACCTTCCGCGAATCGCTGCAAAAAGCCCTGCGCGGCCTGGAGACCGGCCACTGCGGGCTGGGCCCCAAAAAGGCCGATGACGTCGCTGATCCGAGCAAGAAGGACGAGTACCTCAAGCTCATCAGCCGCCCGCATGCGACGCGCTTGTTCCAGGTGCGCCTGGCCTTCCAGGCCGGGGCGACATTGGCCGAGATCCACGCCGTGACCTACATCGATCCGTGGTTCCTGCGCAACATCCAGCAGCTCGTCGAACACGAGGCCGCCCTGCGCACGCTGGGCATGTCGCGCATCAGCGAGCACGAGATGCGGCGCGCCAAGCGTGACGGCTTCAGCGACAAGCAGCTCGGCATTCTGTGGAATGCCAGCGAAGACGCGGTGCGCGACCTGCGCGACCGCCTCGACATCCATCCGTCCTACAAGCTCGTCGATACCTGCGCCGCAGAATTCACGGCCTTCACGCCGTACTATTATTCGACCTACGAGGCTGAATCCGAGCATCCGACCAACGACAAGAAGAAGATCATGATCCTCGGCGGCGGGCCCAACCGCATCGGCCAGGGCATCGAGTTCGACTATTGCTGCGTGCACGCGGCGATGGCCCTGCGCGATGCCGGCTACCAGGTGATCATGGTCAACAGCAACCCCGAGACCGTGTCGACCGACTACGACACCTCGGACTACCTGTTCTTCGAGCCGGTGACCACCGAAGACGTACTCGAGATCAATCGCGTGATGAAGCCCATCGGCGTCATCGTGCAGTTCGGCGGACAGACGCCGCTGAACATCTCTCTGGCCCTGGAAAAGGCCGGCATGCCGATCATCGGCACCAGCCCAACCAACATCAATCGCGCCGGCGACCGCGAGCTGTTCAAGAAGATCCTCGAACACATCAAGCTCAAGCAACCGGTCAACGGCATCGCCCGGACCATGGACGAAGCCTTCCGCGAGGCCGCGCGCATCGGCTACCCGGTGGTGGTGCGCCCGAGCTTCGTGCTCGGCGGCCGGGCGATGGAGATCGTGCCCAACCAGGACCAGCTCGCCAAGTTCGTCGGCGCGGCCTTCGAAGTCTCGGCAGGAGCCCCCGTGCTGCTCGACAAGTACCTGGAAAACGCCGTCGAAATCGACGTCGATGCGGTCTGCGACGGCACCGAGGTGATCATCGGCGGGATCCTCGAACACATCGAGGAGGCCGGCGTGCACTCCGGTGACGCGAGCTGCGTCATCCCCTCGATGAGCCTCTCGGACCGCTCGCTGCGCCAGCTGCGCGAGATCACCCGCGCCTTGGCCCTGAACCTCGACGTGCGCGGCTTGATGAACGTGCAGTTCGCCATCCGCAACGAAGAGATCTATCTGCTCGAAGTCAATCCGCGCGCCAGCCGCACGGTGCCCTTCGTGTCGAAGGCCACCGGCGTTCCGCTGGCCAAGATCGCCGCCCTGGTGCAGTCGGGCCTCAGCTTGGCGGACATCGGCATGACCGCCGACGTGCCCGAGCCGAACCACGTGTGCGTCAAGGAATCAGTCTTCCCCTTCAACAAGTTCCCCGGCGTCGACACCATTCTCGGCCCGGAAATGCGTTCGACCGGCGAAGTCATGGGCGTAGCCAAGACCTTCGGCGAGGCCTACTACAAATCGCAGCTCGGCGCCGGTTCGAACGTCGCCCTCGCCGGCAAGGTCTTCGTCAGCGTCCGCGACAACGACAAGCGCTTGATCATCCCCCTGGCGCAGCTGATCGTCGATCTCGGCTATCAGATCTACACCACCGGCGGCACCGGCAAGATCATGGAACGCCACGGCGTGCCGGTGACCTACCTGAACAAGGTCCGCGTCGGCGGCGACACCGTCCTCGACCATCTCAAGGAACTGGCCTTCGTCATCAACACGCCCAACAACCGCGGCGGCAAGACCGACGAATCGAAGATCCGCAGCGCCTGCGCGGTCGCCAATACCCCGTACTTCACGACCCTGTCCAGCGCCGCCGCCCTGGTCGGCGCCCTGCGCCAGCTCAAGCGCGCTGATTACACCGTGCTGCCGCTCCAGGAGCTGCTGCCCAACAACGGCATCTGGCGCCCGGCCATCAAGGCGTCGTGACCCCCCACCGGCGCAAGCCGGATGATCGTGCGCCGCAAGCCGGATGATCGTGCGCCGCAAGCCGGATGATCGTGCGCCGCAAGCGCAAGAAGGCGATGCAGAGGCAGTGCCGGCCTGCCGGCGCTGCCTCTGTTTTTTGTCCCCCGTTGTGAAACCCCGCTCCGCCATGCCCGACCTCATCCGCGATCACCATGGCCTGCATCTGGTCATCACCATCACCGACGATGGCGAGGTGCTGCTGCGACATCTCGGCACGCAGCCGCCGCGCGAGCCCACAACCGACTACCGCCAACGCCAAAGCCAACGCCAAAGCCAAAGCCAACGCCTAGTCGAGGTCCATGCGGTCGGCCTCGATCAGCACGACCACCACGGCCAGCGTTACACCGGCACCCGACCCGGCGCATACCTGCGCCACCATGCCACGCGCGACACCGGCGATGTCCTGGAGATCGAACAACGCTGGCAACAGGTGGCGGTGACCACGCGCTTGCGCTTCGTGCCCGAGCAGCCGGTGCTGCAGGCGAGCACGACGGTGACCTGCCTCGGCCCCGAGCCCATCGATCTCGATTACGTCTCAAGCTTCTGCTTCACCGGCTTCGAGCGCGGCGGACTCACCGCCCACGATGAGCGCTTCGCGCTGCACGTGCCGCACAATACCTGGTGCGGCGAGGCCCAGTGGCAGGCCGCGAGCCTGCCCGCCGTGGGTCTCTTCGAGGCCGTCAGCAACGGCTTTCCGCACTACACCTATGGCGCCCAGGGGACATGGTCGAGCTGCGGTCATCTGCCGATGGGGGCACTCGAAGATCGCGAATGCGGCACCACCGTCGCGTGGCAAATCGAGCACCACGGCTCGTGGCTGGTGGAATACGCCTATCACGGCCAACAGCTCGGCATGCGCCTCAGCGGACCGACCCACAACGAGCACCACTGGTCGAAGAAACTCGCCCCCGGCGCCAGCTTCACCAGCGTGCCGGTGGCGGTGACGGTGGTCGAGGGCGAACTGCAAGAGGCCCTCTGTGCACTGACCAGCTATCGCCGGGTGCTGCGCAAAAAGCATCGCGACAACCGCGAACTGCCGGTGATCTTCAACGACTACCTGAATTGCCTCTCTGGCGATCCGACCACCGCCAAGCTCTTGCCGCTGATCGAGGCCGCCGCCGCCGCCGGCTGCGAATATTTCATCGTCGACCGCGGCTGGTATGCAGAAGGTCCGTGGTGGGATGGCGTCGGCGCATGGCAGCCGGCAGCCGGACGCTTTCCCGGCGGCATCACCGAAGTCCTCAGCTCCATCAAGAAGAGGGGCATGGTCCCCGGCCTGTGGTTGGAGCTTGAAGTCATGGGCGTCGAGTGCCCCTTGGTCGAGAAGGTTCCGGCGGCGTGGCTCTTCCACCGCCGTGGCCAGCGCGTCATCGACCATGGCCGTTATCAGCTCGACTTCCGCCATCCGGGCGTGCTCGCCCACGCCAACGCGGTGATTGATCGCCTGGTGGTGCAATATGGCGTCGGCTACCTCAAGATGGACTACAACATCAATGCCGGGGTCGGTACCGAGTTGGATGCCGACAGTGCCGGTGATGGCTTGCTGCAACATCAACGCGCGTACCTGGCCTGGCTCGACCGGGTCCTCGAACGCCATCCCAAACTGGTGCTTGAGAACTGCGCTAGCGGCGGGCTGCGCCTAGACTACGCGCTGCTCGCGCGCCATCACATCCAATCCTTCAGCGACCAGTCCGACTACCGCACGAATGCGCTGATCGCCGCCGCCGCAGCTTCTGCATGCACGCCGGAACAGGCCGCCATCTGGAGCTATCCACTGCGTGAAGGCACCCGCGACGAGGTCATCGTCAACATGGTCAACACCCTGCTGCTGCGCGTGCATCTGAGCGGACATCTCGGTGAACTGATCGGCGAGCGCCGTGCCCTGGTGCATGAAGGCATCGCGATCTACAAGACCATCCGCAAATCCATTCCCCAGAGCCTGCCGCTGTGGCCCTTGGGCCTGCCCACGCTCGGCGATACCTGGGCCGCCTTCGGATTGAGCGCCGATGACGGCACGACCCTGCTGGCGGTCTGGCGCCTCGGCGACAGTAGCCCGGTCAACGAACTGCCCTTACCGCATCTCGCCGGATATGCGGTGACGGTGGAGCGTCTCTATCCGAAGCAGGCGGAGGGCGAACATCGCTGGCAGGCACTGGCCGGCTCGCTATCGGTGCGTCTGCCCGAAAACACCACTGCCCGCCTGTTCCGTCTGACGCCGCTCGACGACGACAACGACAATGAAGAAAATGGAGAAGAGGAATAAACCATGGCCGCGATTCTCGCCATCCTAGCCGCCGTCATCGGCATGCCGCTCCTCGCCCTCGTTCTCGGCTGGGTGCAAGTGCTCTGGTACCGCCTTCGCAAGACACCAGAGGAGGACATCCCCTTTTTCCTCGCCCTGGTGTTCCGCGGAATGCTGGTGGTCCTCGCCTTGATCACGGTCGGAGCGATCGCCAGCCATGTGCTGGCGAAACAGTAAAGCGATAGAAGGGGTGATGGAAATCTGATCTGTGAGTGATGGATTTGCTGGGTAATGGTTGTTGCTTGGTGGTCCCTGACCCCTGGCCCCTGGCCCCTGGCCCCTGGTCTCTGGTCCCTGGTCCCTGGTCCCTGGCCCCTGGTCCCTGGTCCCTGGTCACTGGCCCCTGGCCCCTGGCCCCTGGCCTAGGCCAGCAACCAGCCCGCAACCGGTGACCAACCATCACCCTGCTTCACCCACCTCAGAGCATGGATAACTTGACCACGCCTATCGGTCAATCAGCGTGCCCTGATCACCCCGGCAGTGGAAACCTTACCATGGCAGCTCTTCGTCTTTCGCTCCTCAGCCTGTTAACGGTCTCGGCATATGCCCTTGATCAGCTCGATATCCCTACCGCTATGCAGTGGTATACGCCCCTGCGCGATCGGCCGGTAGTACGTGTCGGCATGGCCTGGGGTGCCGAGCAATCGGCCGACGTGCGCGAGCAGGATACGAGCCTCTCGCGCCGGGGCGGCTTCGCGCAGGCCACCGGCCGAGCGTGGCGCGGCGACACCAGCGAGATCTGGCTGCGCGCCACCGGCGTCGACCTGCGCTTGGCGAGCGAAGCGCAACTGCCCGAGACCGGGCGGCTCCCTGAGCGCCTCCAGGATCTACGTATCGGCGGCTTCTGGCGCATGGTGCTGACGGACCAAACCATCATCGGTCTCGATGCGGACATTTCCTCGCCCAGTGACCGTCCCTTTTCCGGCAGCGATGTCCTAGCCGGCAGCGCCACGGTCTTCAGCCGCATTCCGACCTCCGGCCGCGACGCCTGGATCCTCGTGCTGCGCTACGATTCCACCAACACTCTGATGCCGGGCGCCCCGCTCCCCAGCATCGGCTATCAATGGCTGCGTCCGGGACTGATGGCGACCCTCGGTCTGCCATTTGCCAACATCGTCTGGCGGCCGATCGATGACTGGAGCCTGTCGGCCAATTACTTCCCGATCGATGCCGGTAACGCCAGCGTGGCCTGGTCGCCGGGAACCAAGGCCGACGCCGTGCCCGGACAGGGCGGCCCGTGGTCGGTCAGCGGAAATCTCTCCGTGAGCTACGAGAACTGGCTGCTGGCCGAGCGCGCCGACACCGATCAGCGACTGACCTTCCGCACCGTGCGCGCCTTCCTCGCCGGGGAGTGGAGCCTGCTGCCGGGCGGCCGCGTCCGCTTGGCCGTCGGCCGCATCCTCCTGCGCGAGATCTATGAGGCCGATTCGTGGGGCCACCGCGATGAGAACCGCATCCGGATCGATCCGTCGTGGTATGCTTCGTTGGGGTTGCGGTTTGGCTTCTAGGAGATGCCACGAGCGAATCAAGACCCCGTGGGCGGGGATCAGTCCGTTGAATCCGGCCCCCTTGACCCCTGCGCGCGTCAGCCTGTCTTCACTGCGGGCGAAGGGACCATTGG
>JBIILZ010000078.1:0-18577 GCA_044338255.1 Planctomycetota bacterium
GTGGCCCGGCCCGTGGGTATTCACGTGCGGGGCCACGGCAGCATTGGCTGTTCGACAGCGTCGGCAGTACGAGAGACGTGGAGCGTACAGGGCGCCCGTATGGCCGGGGCGGCTGGCTATGTCCAACAATCTTGTCCGGGTTCATCACCGGCCCGGTGGTCTCGCCATTTCCAGCGGCAGGTCATCGCTCTCGAAGATCGGCAAGGGGCCTGCCCTGGCATCGCTGAAGCGGACACCCCCCACCAGGCCGGCGCGACCCGACCCGCACCCGGTTCGTCAAGCGGCGAGACCCAGGACACTACGCAGATCCTGCGGGTGGCGGTCAATGATCAGTGTGGTAGCACCTGCTGATGCATCACTCGCGGTCATCGTAGTTCGCTACTCCTTTCGATACGGGGAACTTCCACCCCTTGTTTCACGCCGGCTTTTAATAGGGATAGTACATCTTTCTTGTCCTTGTCTTTGTAGTAACACTGCCATCAGACCAGTAGACGCATTGCTCTTCCTTTATAATTCGAAGTGCGCCACTCCGGCCAACTTGTACACTTACGTCAACAACCCTCCAACTTCCATAACGAACGACTGTTTTTGCAGTGGGTCCACCATCGTCCTGTAATTTTACGTGATGACGTGCGGGGCTATTGGCGTAGACTGGCGTTGAGGACAAGGTGAAGAGAGCGCCCGTAGCGATTGCCATGGCGAGCATAGACGGAATTCGAGGCATCAGATTATCTCCTGAAAAGTATCCGTCCGACCACCGCACGTTGCGTGATCAGTTTGACGGAGCAGTTCGCTGAGCGGCCTTCACGGCTGCTGGCGTGAGTGCAGCAAGATCCTGTAGCCTACCGAGCCGATGGAGGATCAGCGCCGGAGTGACCAGGGCGAGGTAGTCGACTGGAACGAGCCCTTGGAGTCGACAGGAATGTAGCACGCTCAACGCGATGGCATCGCGGTGGGCGGCGGCGAGCGAGCCGACGAAGAGACTGTTCTTGCGAATCAAGGCATTGATGCGCAGGGCATTCTCGGCCTGATTGTTATCAGGCGGCAATTCGGGATGGTCGAGGAATCTGGTAAGACCTTCCCAGTAGTCGATGATGTACTGGGCGCCGTCGCCGAGCTGATGGGGGCCGGGATAGCGGGCCGCGAGGCGTTCGGCCTCGGCCTTGATCTGCTCCATGAGTGGTCGGGAGCGTTCGGCGCGCATAGAATACAGACCCACAGCTTTTTATAAAAGGTTGTGTGTCTGCATTCTGCTTGGGCCGTCCGCCGCTGAGATCACTCCAGAGCCAAGACCTGCCAGCCGTCGAGGCCTTCCGGCCGGTGCGAGGCGATCACTACCGTTCGCCCCTCAACTGCCAGTTGTGACGCGACCCGGTCCATGGTCCCCGCGGGCATGCCGGCAAAGGTCTCGTCCAACAACAGGGGCCGCCGAGCATACGAGGCGGCGAGCAGCGCCACCGCCTGTCCGAGCTGGGTACCGCTGCCGTGGCCCGCCTGCCGCTCTAGCCAGCCGGGGCTCAGGCAGGGCGAGAGGCCGAGTTCCTCGGCGCGGCGAATGATGGCCTGATCGTCGACCGCGTGCCCGTGGGCGAGTGCGGTGGCGGCAATGAAGGCGCGCACTGGCCAGTGGGGCAGGGCGACAGCATGGTCGAGGAGGATGCCCCGACCGCGCAGCTCACCCGCCTGGGGCGCCTGGTGTCCAGCGAGTAGGCGCAGCAGAGTGCTCTTCCCGGACCCGGACGGGCCGGTCAGCAACAGCTGGGTGCCGGGGGTGAGGATGCGGTTGGGAAATGTCAGCGCCCCCCGGGGCAGAGCGACCTGCAGTCCGGACCAGGCAAGGCCGTCGTCGGCAGCCACCTCGGGAACTTCGGCGACCGGCCTCCGCCACCGTTGCCAGGCCACCGCCAGGGTCGACCAGCGGTCGGCGGCACCTGCGAGATCCATGAGCGGGCCCACGGCCAGGATTGCCAGGAAGACCGCGGCGGCGAGACCGCCACCACTGAGGGTTCCCGCCGCCACCTGGGGTGCACCCGCGAGCAGCACCAGGACCACTCCCAAGGTCACTGCCGCCGCCAAGACCGGCTGCCACCAGCCAGTGCAGCGCACGGCATAGAGGTCGGCATCCAACCGGATCCGAGCACGATCTCGCGCCTCCCCCGACATCCACGCTAGCCAGCCGCCCGGCGTCCAGCGCTCGGCGGCCCCGGTGATGGTCCGCCACCACGACCGCTCCTGCTTCGCGGCATCGGCGGCAACCGTCGCGGCGGGAAGGCTCCAGCGGCGTCCGCACCACACCAGCAACAGGCAGATGGCCGCCGCCGGCAACACCGCCAGCAGCAGATCCGCATGCAGCAGCGCAAGCGCCGTCATACCGAATCCCATGCGCAGGGCTGCCGACCAGGCATCCAGCGCCAAGCGCGGGGCCAGCCCAGCCACCAGCCGGGCGTCTGCCAGCCGTTGATCCCGACCGCTGGTAGCAATGAGCGTGGTGATGCCTTTTTGCCGCAGTCGAGTCTGCAGGTGCTCAGAACATTGTTCCAGGCGGCGATCGCGCGCCCGCAACAGCAGGGCACGCCCCAGCCAGGTCAGCGCCAGACCCCAACTCGTCAGGGCCAACGCAAAACCCGCTCCGTGGACGGCATCATCGATCAGTTGCCCGGTCAGCCACGGGCGGCAGATCAGGATCGCCACCGCCAGGACCTCGATCGCCGCCATCGGCAGGACCAAGCGCAGGGTCGTGGCCCGCTCGGATTGCAGGTCGGATTGCTGGTCGGATTGCTGGAAAGGGATCGCGAGGCTCATGCAACGTCTTCGTGCGCCTGAGCCGGCTCCAGATCGACGGTGCGCTGACAGCGGTCAGCGGTCGCTCCATCCGGTCCCACCACCACCAGGGTGCGAGCCGTGTCGTCGAGCACCGCCCACAGACGCTCGGCGCTCGCGCGGTCCAAGGAGCGGCAGGGATCCATCAGCACCAGGATCGACGGACGGGCGAGCAGGGCCCTGGCGATCAGCAGCCGCTGGCTTTCTCCGACCGATACCCCTGAACCGTCATCGCCGATGGTGCGCGCCAGCAGCCCGGCCCCGTCTTGGAACCCGAGCCGGTGCAGCATCGCCAGCAGATGGTCGTCGGCGTGGACGCTCGTCGGGTCCAGGTTCCGACGGATCGGCCCCGGCATCAGGCGATCATCCGCTGCCACCACCGCGACGACGTGGCGCCAATGGTCGCCGGCGGCGACCGGAGTGAGGATGCGCTGTCCGGTCTGCACCAGCAGCGGCCATCCCCCCTGTCCGCGCAGGCCCGTGATCAGCGCTGCCAGCGATCGATCGCTGCCGGTCAGTGCGATACGGCTGCCGTGCGCGATCCGCAACGGACGACGGGCACCCAAGACGAGCACTGCCTCCTCGGTCGGGTACACCGGCGTATCCGCTGGCGGGGGCAAACGGCGCAGGCGGCGTTCCAAGAGTACCGCCTCTACCGCCTGATACATGGCCCCGGGCAGGTGCTCGACCCGGGCAGCGCAGGTGGTGGTGGCGATGATGCCGGCGATCGCGGCGCCGATGCCGATGGCGCCATCAGTCGCGGCGGTGATCAGCCACACCGCCACCAGGGTCTGCACCACCCCGGCGAGTAGCAGCAGCACCACGCCGCCATGCGCTGCATCGCCCGACCCGGTGGAAGGACGCGCCTCCGGAGGATGCGACCGCTCCAGGCCGAGGTCGCGCAGCAGGGGTGCAGCCGCGATGAGCGCCGCATCGGATTCCTGTCCTCTCCGTCGCCCCTGCAGCCGACGCACCAGCGGACGGGGGTGGGTCGTCCGACGCAGATGGAGGACGATGATGGCTGATCCCAGGAACCACCACAGGCAGACCAGGGGTGATACCGCCAACAGCACCAGCGCGGCGCCGGCCCACAGACCCAGCACCTCTCCGGCCAGGCGCTGGGCCTGGACCCGTTGCTGAGCGGCGGTGGCAACATCGGTGCGGGCGACGGGAGCCGCGATCAATCGTGGCAGCACCCGATCCAGCAGGCGCCATTCCTCGTCCACGCGCCCGCCTGCCGCCACCCGGCCAGCCCAGACGCCTGCCACCAGCCGGATCATCGTGGCCACGGTCATGACGATGCACCAGGTGGTAACCGGACGGCCCTGCATCGCGTCAGCGATGGCCAGCGCCGCCAGCGCCTGAACCGGCCCAGTGGTGGCGGCGACGGTACCGGCAGCCCAGCCGGCGGCACGCATGTCAGCCCCGCCGACGGCGGATTCCCGCCGCCAAGCCCAGGGACAACATCAGGGCGAACACACCGCCGCTACCGCAGGTCGACAACTCCCCGGGGCGGTCGGTGGACGCCAATGGCTCGGCACGCGCAGCGGTATCGCTGGCGGCGGCGATGCGCACGGCGGTGAATCCACCGCCGGCAGCAGTGGCGAGCGTGACCAGTCCCCCGGTCATGGTGAAGTCCATCGAGAAGCGGTTGGCTCCAACCACCGAGGTCGGTACCGGCGCGCCGATGGGGTCGGGATTCTCATCGGCGGATTCCAACCACAGGGTGTAGGTGCCATCGGGGACCGCCGCTTGGTCGAATTGCCAGCGGACATTGCTCTTCGGCGAATGTTCGAGTTGGGTGGCACCGAGCACCGCATCCACTCCCGATTTCCGGCTGTTGTAGAGTTTCAGACTGGTGCTGCGCTCCGCCGACCAGCGGCCGACGCTGGCGATGAACGTGCCGCCGCGCTGGATCCAGGCTGCCATCACATGCTTGGGTCGATACGTGCCACCCGCGGGGGCGGTGGTGAAGCTCACATAGGCGATGCCCGCCTGGGACACGCCGCCCGGAGTTCCGGGATCGGTCGTGACGCCAGTGACGGTAAGGGTCGCTGACTGACTTGCGACCGAACTCGAGGCATTGGTGGCCATACACCGGTAGACGCGCGTCGACCCGGCATCGGCGGTCGCGGCCACCGCCGTGGTGTAGCTGGTGCCGCTGGCGTCGGGCCCCGCGATATCGGTGAAGGTGACGCCGTCCGTTGAGACCTGCCAACGCAGCGTCGGCGCAGGGGCACCGGTCACGGCGACCGAGAAGGTGGCAGTCGCACCGACGGCGATGACCGCATCCGTCGGCTGAGCGGCGAACGCTGGGGCCAGCGGCGTCACCGATGGCGACAGGCGGATGGCGGTAAAGCCACCGCCCGAGGCGGTGGCCTCGACCACCGAACCGCCGGTGATGGTGAAGGGCATGCTGATGCGGTTGGCGCCAGCAACCTGGCCGGTAGCGGGCGTCGGCAGATTGGCGTCGGCGGTCTCGATCCACAACGTGTACTGACCATCAGCAAGAGTGCGGGCGTTGAATTGTAAGGCTTTTTGCCCATGACTGGAAAAGGTCGCTCCGGCCACCGCATCCACGGTCTGGACGCTGTCCCAGAGGGTGAGATTCCCCTGGCGGATGAGTCCGTACCGGGCGATAGTGCGGACGAAGGTGGTCCCCTGCTGGAGCCACACCGCTAGCACATGGTTGGGCGCATAGGCGCCACCAGCCGGACTGGTGGTGAAGGTCAGATACGCGAGTCCATCCTGCGGATTGCCGGCGGTCACGGTACGGGTTACCGGCGCACTGGTGATGGTCTGACCCCCGGCGAGCACACGGCAGCTGTAGGTGGTGGTGGTCCCGAGCTCGCCGACGGTGGCGACGGGGGTGGTATAGGTCGAAGCGGTGGCTCCGGGTCCGGGGATGTCGGTGAAGACGCCACCGATTTGGATCTGCCACTGGAAGGTGGGATTGGCGGCATTGAGCACGGTGGCGGTGAAGGTGACCGTGCCACCGACCCCGACCGCTTGGTTGCCCGGTTGCACCGTGACCTGGGGTACCACGGGCGGATCATCGTCGTCCTCGCCGTTGTCGTCCTCGCCTCGACGACCGATTGGTTCGACAACCGGCTGCCAGCGATCGCAGCGGTGATCCGCATTCCAATGGCTCGAAACCCCCGCATCTAGACGAGCGGTGGCGAGGCCGAGCAGGGCAATGACAATCAGTCGCATACGGTTCTCAGAGGTAAGCAGTGATGGAGAACGCGAAGAACGGCAGGGCCATCTTCTGGGCGCCGCCAGTGATCACGCTGTTGAAGGCGGCATTGCTGGTATTGGTGAAATACACCGCGAATTCGTGGGTATTAGTGTCGAAGGCGAGGCCAGCGGCAAGGCTCGGCCCTTGCTGGGTGCGCCATCCCGCCACCGGCTGGATGACCTCTCCGAGCAGGAACCAGTGCTGGGTGATGGCAAATCGCCCGGTCAGACCCACCGCGGTGGTGCCCGATTCCGCCGCCGCCCCGGTCTCATCCGGAAAGCGTTTATCGCCGGGACCGGTTCCGCCGACGGCGGCGTCATAGGCCGACAGGCCGGCTCGCCACAGACCCAGACCCAGGCGTAGCCGATCTGACAGTAGATCGCGCTCGGCGACCACACCCAAGTCGATAGAGGTGTCCCCCGAACCGTAGTTGCGCAGCATCCAGCTCACACCGCCGACCACGCTCAGATCGCAGGGTCCCTGCCACAGGCCACGCACCCCACGTTGGTCGAGGAGCTGCACCTGTCCCAGCAGTTCGTAGGTGTCGTACTGCACCGCGCGACCGTCATGAATGGGTACCGCCAGATCGCGACCATTGACCCGTTGCAGGCTGAGAGTGGTGGCCTTCACCGGCGCGTAGGCGAGCAAGAAGCCGATCTTCACATCGTCGTCCAGGCCCATGAGATTGGTGCGCGGCTCCTCCTCGTAGCCTTTGCGGGCCACATGCGAAATGCGGTAGTACCAGTCGCCGGTCGGAAGGCTCGCCGCACCGGGCAAAAACCAGTGGTGGATGACCCGACGCTGGTTGTCCGTCCACAGCGACAACGGACCGCTGGCAAGAAGGGGATCTTCTTCCTCTTCCTCGGTGTCCTCCTCATCCGCCGGGGGCGGAGGAGGTGGTGGCCGTACCGCCGCTGGCGTACGGACGAGCGGAGGTGGTTCGGCAGCGATGGCCGTGGCAGCAGACTGTACCAAAAGAACCGACAGAACCGACGGTACCGAAAGAGCCGAAAGAGCCGAAAGAACCGGGGGGATGATCAGGCGCATCGGATTACCGTTCCACCGAGATGATGAGATCCTTGATGTAATGCTCGCTGATGGTGACGCCCGGCCAGTCGGGGGTGATCGGCACCTTGCGCTTTTTGAAGTGGCCACCCTTGTCCTTGCGCTGTTCGACGCGCAGAACCAGGTCACCAGCGAGGAGGTCGCCGGCCGGGACCTTCACCAGCTGATGGGCGGCCCAGGCCGGCGAGGCGCCAGTGACGGCATCCATGCTCTCGCTGGTACCCTCGCGGGCGGCGCTCCAGACCAGCATCTCCTTGTAGTACTCCTTGTCTCCGCTGAAGAGGTACAAGGTGCGGACAAAAGTCCCGTCCTTCTTTTCGACCCAGACCACGATCATCGGCTTGTCGCCGCTGCCTTCGACCAGGGTCAGATCGAGGACCATTTGCGGATCAGCCGCGGCGAGAGTACCAACGGCCAGGAGAGTGAGCAGGAAGCGCATGAGAATCACCGTGAAATGAGCAAGAGAATGAGGAGGACCGCCGAGGCCGCGAGCAAGATGGCTCCCAGGCGACGGCGTTGTGCAGAAGCGGCGATGAGGGACATGGCGGAACCGCTGAGAGTCACCAGGGCCAGCACCAGAGCGGTGACATCGATCAGCGGCCGCTGCCAAGCGGCGGCCTGTTTGCCGCGATGGAGATCGATCAGAGCCGTCGACCAGTGCGCCGGGATCGAGGTCGAGGTCCAGGTGCGCGCGGCGCTATCGACCTTGACCAGGCGGTTGCCCCACACCGAGGACAGTTCCATCTCGATCTCGCCATCCTCATCGGTGGCATGGGCGAGATCCGGATTGCCGGACAGGGTGGACCCCAGCCATCCGCCGACTGCGGACGCGGTCATCGGTACCTCGCTCGGGATAATGCCGCGCTCGACGATGCGCACGCTGCGATTGGCCGGGTTGACGGTGCAGAGCCAGCTGCGGGAGGCGCTCCCGGCGAAGACCGCACTCGGGGACTGGCCGTCCCCCCAGGATTCCAGACGCAGGCCATCCGGGAGCATCGCCGTCAGCACCGGCTCCAGCGAGGCACGGTCGAGGGCCACGCCGGCGGGAAGAGTCCGTTGGGCGGCGGTGGTATCTTTGGCGGCGAACCAGTCGCTGCGATTGGCGATGAAACCAGTAACGGCGTAGAAGAGGAAGATCAGGGCCAGGGGCGTAGATGCGAAGGCATGCCCGCGACGCAGCAGACCTGGCCAATCGGTACGAGGCTTAGCCGCGGCCCCGGCACCTGGGGCCGGCGTCGGAGCAGTCCCCGCCGGCACGAAGCTGTCCGCGAAGATGCGCTCCGGGGCCATGCCGCGTGCGGTCAGCAGATTGCGCACCGCTTGTACCATCCCCGGGCTGCCGCAGGTGTAGACCTCGGACCACTGCTCGATATCTAGCGATTGCAGCGGATCGGTCACCTTGCCCACCGGACCCTGCCACTGCGGACCCGGATTCTGCACCACCGCCATCACCTCGGTGTTGGGAATGGCCAGCAGACGATCGATCCAGAACAGATCGGCCTCGGTACGCGCGCCCACCAGCACCAGCTTGCGCGCCTCGGGGGCGGCCTCGCACATGGGTACCACCGGAGCCAGACCGGTGCCACCGGTGACGAACAGCTTGGGCTGGTCGGTAGTGAGCAGAGTGAACAGACCCTTCCCCCGGCTGAGTCCGACGTCAGTACCGGCGCGGATCGCGGCCAGCACTCTTCCGGCACGCCCGTTGGGCACCAGGCGGATGCACAGGGTCACCACCCCGTCGGCGGAGTTGACCACCGAATAGGTGCGGAAGAACTCGCCCTCGAGGTCTGCCAGCCGCAGGAAGACGTACTGTCCGGGGATGAAGGCGAATCCCTGGCGTCGCAGGCGCAGCTCGACGATATCGGGGGTGAGGCGGTCGCAGGACAGCACCACCGCCGGGTCGATATGCTCCTGCACCGAAACGCCGTCGATCTCCACCGCCACGAAGGGGCATGACCGGGCCGCCTGCAGCACCGCCTCCCGGTATGGAGAGCAGTCCGCCATCGTCACATAGGCCTTCCCGGTGGCGGGATCGATGCGGAAGACATTCGGCGCCAGGCGAGCGCAACTGCCCATGCCATTGCAGCCGGGCAGGATCCGCGCACGCACGCCGGTGGCCAGGGGCGTCACGGCGGTGGCGAGAGGCGTCACGGCGGAGTCGCGGGGATTGGCTGGAGAGAGAGTGCTCATGGTGCGTGCTCGGGAGCCAGGAAGCGTGAGAAACCAGGTGTCGCGACGCGCTCGATGGACCGCCCATCGGCGCCGCGCACCAGCAGCGCCGCCTCGCCACCACGATCGGTGATCAGGCGCAGGAAACGATCATGCGGAAGGATGGTGCCGGTCTTGGCGAGGCAGTCGGCCTCACCATTGCGACCAGTACCTGGAAAAACCACGGTCGAGCTGAGCACGGCGGTGGGCGCCGGCCGTCCGCTGCGCGGATCATAGACGTGGTAGAGCGGCGTGCCGTTGACGATGATGGGATTGCGGTAGTTGCCACTGGTCGACCCGCTGATGCCCGAGCCCGGATCCTGCATCCGCGCCGCCAGTCGCGACAGGTCATCTGGTTCATCCGGGTCAGGGATGCCGATGCGATGGGGGCGACCAGCGGGGGTGATGCCCCAGCACCCGGTCTCGCCACCCACCTGGACCAGGGCGGCGGTGCACCCGGCCTGGCGCAGGATCGCCACCGCCCGGTCCACCGACAGACCCTTGCACACCCCACCGAAATCAAACTGCATGCCGGGCTTGAGCACCTCGAGACGGCTGCCGGTGCGACGGTAGCCGTCGGTACCGACGCGGGCGCGGACGGCGGCGATCTCCGCATCCGTCGGCCAGCGACGGTCGCGCTCGGCTCCGCGCCACAGCCGGCGCAGGGGTCCGACGGTGATATCGAAGACCCCCTCGGTGGCCTCGTGCATGCGCTCGGAGAGGACGAAGGCCTCCTCCAACGAGGCGTTCAGTTCGTACTCCCCCGCACCACCGGCATTGATGCGACCGATGGCCGAATCCTCACTCCAATCGTTGAAGTCCGGCTCCACGGCGGCCAGCACCTGCCAGCAGCGGTCGGCGAGGGCTTGGTCCGCGGGTGTGAAGCGCACGGTGACCGGAATGCCGGCATAGAGCTCACGGGTGTCGGCATACCAGCCCGACGGTGGCTGGGGGATGGGTTCGACGCCCGGCAAGATCGCGACTAGGGACAGGCAGACGAGGACGAGGAAGCGCATGTTTTAGAGAATAGAGGGTGAACCTAAGAAATTGATGAGTCCGCTAAGCCTAGTCTGGCCGGAACCCCTGACGTATGACACGCTAATTACCAGTACTCGAAGACTCCCGGGGCCGGAAGAGCGATCTCAATGCGGTACAGGCCACCGTTCAGGTGGGCGGCGATACGGCCGCCCATCAATCCTACCAATTCCCGAGTAATGCCCATGCCCAGGCCGCTGTGACGGGGGTCGCGGTTGCCGGAAGACGCCCGCCACCCACGGTCAAAGATGAGCTCCAAGCTCGACTGCGTAAGCCCCGGCGCGGGGTTGGCGATGGTCAGCACCAGGCGAGCATCCCGGTCCTCGGCAGTGATCTCCACGGCCCCCGAACCGGTCGTATGGCTGACCGCATTGTCGATGAGATTGGTCAGCACCATGCGCAGCGCATCCGGATCCGCGATCGCGATGCCTTCACCTTCCAAGCGCCAGTTGATGACCAGGGCCCGGGCGGTGGCCCGGGCCTCCGCCAGAGCCCACGCCCGACGCAGCAGGTCATGGACGTCCACCTCCTCGCGTCGGGGCAGCAACTTTCCTGAATCGATGCGTGCCGCCATGAGCAGGTTATCCAGACGCGACTGCATCTGCAGCACGATGGCATGGCAGGCGGCGAGCGCGGCGGGGGCATCCGCGTGGGTCTGCTGAGCGACTTCGATGGTCGCCCGCAGACCGGCCAACGGCGTCCGCAGCTCATGCGCCGAGGCGGCATGGAACGAGGATGCCAGCCCATAGGCCCGCTCCAGACGATCGCAAAGCTCATTGATGCGCATCGCGATCCCCTGCAATTCCGCAGGCAGCTTGGCCTGGCGGATGCGCTTCTCGGGATGCTTCGGATCGAGGGCCGCAACCTCGGCAGCGAGGCGCGCATGGGGCGTGAGCATCCGTCCCACCGCCAGCGCCAGGACCACCGCCACCACCAGGGCCTCGGCCAGGGCGGTCACCAGCAACGCCGAATGGAGATCGTTCTGCTGGGCCCGGAACTGCTCGACTGACAAGGCGACACCGAGATCGAACAGCTGATCACCCAGGTGCAGGCGCATCCAGGCGGTCCGGCAGTGCCGGCCATCGGGACTTCCATGAAATCCTAAAATGGGGTCGCCGGTCGCCGACAACCCCGTAGGAGGCTCCATCCAGTGGGCGCCGCTGACAGTGGCCCCGCTGACAGTGGCCCCGGTGACAGTGGCCCCGCTGACGGAGATCAGCCGGTAGGCGACCACCTCCGGATCCTGGGGGACGAAGGCGTGACTTCCCGAGGACTGCGCCAGCGCATCGCCGGCGGCCATGAGGTGCGCCACCACTGACTGGTCCAGCCACAGCTGAAGGCGCACTGCCACCTGCCGGCTCAGCAGTCCTGCGCCCAGCACCTGCAGCACCAGCATCAGCGCCGCGCAGGACAGGGCGACCCGCACTCGCAGCGACATCATGGCTGTTCGCCCAGGATCCAGCCGTGTCCGCGACGCGTATGCAGCAGGCGCACCTGCCCATCGGCCTCGATCTTCCGCCGGAGATAACCGATATACACATCGATGACGTTGCTGTCGTTATCACTTCGGAAATCGTAGAGATGCGTGCGGATCTCCTCCCGCGAGACGGTCTCGCCACTGCGCAGGGCGAGCAGGGCGAGCAAGGCGTATTCCTTGGGCGTGAGCGCAATGTCCTGACCGCCCCGACGCGCCTCGCGCCGGGCGGTGTCGATCTCGAGGTCGGCGATACGCAGCAGCGGATCCTTGCGCTGGTAGGCCCGCCGCAGCAGCGCCCGCACCCGTGACAGCAGTTCGGGCACCGCAAAGGGCTTCACCAGATAATCATCAGCGCCGGCATCGAGCCCCGCACAGCGGTCCTCGACCTGATCACGGGCGGTGACGATCAACACATGGGCGTGGCTTCCCCGTGAGCGCAGGCGATGCAGCAGTTCCAGACCGCTGATGCCAGGAAGTTCGAGATCGAGAACGATGATATCAGGCTCGGAAACCTGCAGCAGCCAATCACCTTCCTCGCCGTCACCGCTAGCGTCCACTGCGAAGCCGATGTCCTGCAAGGCGCCAGTCATGGCGACGCGCAACGGCGGATAATCCTCGATCACCACGGCTCGCATGTGGAACTCCCAAGCAATGGGATGTGCATCCGCAGGTGTCCGTCAACGCCGATGGCAAAGTCGTGATCAGGGGCGTTTACCGTGCGCGCTTGCAGGCCCGCCGCGAAGACCGCCAGCAGCAGGGCCGGCGAGTCCGTACCGCGCAGGCGCTCGGCGACGTGTCCGAAATGCGCGGCGGCTGCGAAGGCCTCATGGAAGCGCTGGTGGTTGCTCGCAAGCCGTAGTTGTGAGCGGACCTTTGCGATGATCGCAGCCCAGGACAGAATGGAGAACACCAGCCGCAGGACCGCCAGTTCAAGCCAGCTGGCCAAAGCGATGGATCTGCCGAGGTGGGCGGCAAAGGTCACGTCAGCCATGGGCAAAACCTTTCACGAGGGAAGTGATCCGGATGGATGCCTTCCGTCATGGCGCGATACTCGTGATTCACTGAGAGCGAACGCGTCACAATCTTTGCGACGCGGACCCGCAGAATGCGTGCCGCCTATCTGGGCAATGGCATTCACGTAGACCCCTGCGAAGTGCTCAGACAGAGCCAAATGCAGGCGATCTGCCCACTGGAAGAGTGTCGTGCGGTTGATCTGCCAGCGGCAGGAATCATCAGAGTCGATACGACTAGCCCTCTGCTTCGCCCGCCCCTAGAAGTCTGTCGGAGATAGGCCGACGAGGATGGCGAAGTGTATCGCTGGACAGATCCAAGGCGGAGGAGTGCGCCAAATAGCGGCGCTATTTGGACATTCCGACAACGCCGGAGCTGCCCGGCGAGACCGAGTCAGCCTCGGTCATCTATTTCCGACAGACTCCTGGGTTAAATGTAAGCCTCCGATAACGCCCCGATGAATCCCCGCTCCCCTCCGGCATAGTGGCCAGCCGGAGGGGAGCGGGGATTCATCGGAGCGTTATCGGAGGCTTACACTCCAACCTGCAGGGACCTCTGGTTGACAGCGACAGCGCCTTGGCAGGACTGAATTCAACCACCAAACAAACTCTCGAAGACAAGAACGGAGTGAAAATCGTCGTCGATACCGATCTGAGAGGTTTGTAATTCAAGACGCGGGCTCCGGGTCCTCTATCGAACCTGAAGCAAGGAACCAACACCTTCACGTGGAATCTCAAAGAGCGCGAGTGAGGCAAATCGCTCACATGGACACGCCACCTCGTTAGTCGGAGATAGGCTCCTAGGCCCAATGATTAACCGGCCCGAAACCCCGCCCCAGACCGGGGGCGGTGATGATGGCATGGGCGATGAAGGCTTTCGCGTGCAGCGCCGCCGTTGCCAGCGGCAGACCGCGCGCCAAGTGCGCGGTGAGCGCGGCGGCGTAGGTGCAGCCCGTGCCGTGGAGGTTGCGCGTGGCGACGCGCAGACCTGGCAGGAGCGTATCTCCCGTCGGCGTGTAGAGCATGTCGTCGGCGCTTTCGCTGGCGGCACCCTTGAGCAGCACGGCGCGAGCGCCGTGGTCGAGTAGCCAGCGGGCGGCGCGCCGGGCCTCGTCGGCGTTGCTGACGGGCAGGCCGCTGAGCGCGGCGGCCTCGTGCCAGTTAGGGGTGATGACCGTGGCCACCGGCATCAGCTGGTCGCGCAGAGCCGCCACGGCTTCAGCTCCGGCGAGGGCGTGGCCGTGCTTGGAGATCAACACCGGATCGACGACCGTCGGCAGGTCCGCGTGGCGCAAGCGCGCCGCCACCGCTGCGATCCCCTCGGCTGAGCCGAGGGCCCCGGTCTTTACCGCCGCCGCCCCGATGTCGCTGAGCACGGCCTCGATCTGCTGCAGGATGAGCTCGACCGGCAGCAGGTGCACGGCGCTGACGCCGGTGGTGTTCTGGGCGGTGATCAAGGTGATCACCGATTGCCCATACACTCCGAGGCGCTGCCAGGTTTTCAGATCGGCTTGAATGCCGGCGCCGCCGGAACAATCCGAGCCGGCGATGGTGAGGACAGCAACCGGGCTCATACGCGCAATTCTTCTCCAGGATTGATGTGCTGCTCGGCGGCGACGGCGTGCTGGCGATCATGCAGGCGGCGATAAGTGCCGTCGCGCTGCAGCAACTCGTCATGGGTGCCGCGTTCGGCGATGCCGCCGTTCTCGATGACCAGGATCTGCTGGGCGGCGCGGATCGTCGACAGGCGGTGAGCGATAACGAAGGTCGTCCGCCCGCTGCGCAAGGTCGCCAAGGCGGCCTGGATCTCAGCTTCGCTTTCGCTATCGAGACTGCTGGTGGCTTCGTCGAGGATCAGGATGCGCGGATCGGCAAGCAGCGCGCGGGCGATCGCCAAGCGCTGACGCTGGCCACCGCTGAGCTTCACGCCGCGTTCGCCGATGACGGTCTCGTAGCCGTTGGCGAGCCCGCGGATGAAGGTGTCGGCGGCGGCTAGGCGGCTGGCGCTGACGACCTCGTCGAGGCTCGCCTCGGGACGCGCGAAACGCAGGTTTTCCGCGACCGTACCATCGAAAAGCCAGTTGTCCTGAAGGACCACACCGATCTGCCGGCGATAGCTGGTGAGCTGCAGCTGCGCGAGGTCGATGCCATCGACGAAAATCTCGCCCTGCTGCGGCCGGATGAAGGCCAACAGCAGGCTGATGAGAGTGGTCTTGCCGGCGCCGCTGGGACCGACGAGAGCGATGGTCTGACCGGACTCGGCATGGAGCGAGACGTCGGTCAAGACTGGCCGTGCGGGATCGTAGCCGAAGGTCACGTGGCGGAACTCGACCTGCCCGAGCAGACGCGGGCAGACCTGCGAACCCTGGACTTCGTGGGCGTGGGCGGTGAGCTCGCGGATGCGGTCGAGGCCGGCGAAGGCCTCGGTGAACTGCGTCGAGATCGAGGCGATCTGCCCGATCGGCCCAGCCAGCAGTCCGACCAGGAATACATACTGGAAGGCATTGCCGACGGTCATGTCGCCACGCGCCATGGCCGGTCCACCGATGAGGATGAATAGACACCCGGCGACGCCCATGACCAGGATGGTCAGGGCGGTGACCAGCGAAAAGCCGGTCATGGTTGCGCGGATCATCGCAAACAGACGGCCGGTGTCGGCGGCGAAACGCTGCCCCAGACGCTCTTCGGCGGTGAACACCTTGACGATGCGGATGCCGCCGAGGATCTGCCCGAGCGCACCGCTGATCTCGCCCTGGACCTTCTGACGTTCTTTGAAGAGCGGCCGCAAGCGCTTGAAGGCGATGGCGGTGACGGCTCCGAAGATCGCCAGCAAGACCGCGATCGCCGCCGTCAGCTGCCAGTTGATCACGAACAACCACACCAGCACCGCCACCCCGGTGAGCAGACCGCCGACGAGCTGCACGATGCCGGTACCGACCAGATTGCGGATGCCTTCGGCATCGGACATGATGCGGCTGATCAGCGTTCCGCTTTGGGTAGCGTCGAAACGCGACACCGGCAAGCGCAGCACGTGTTCATAGACCCGCTGACGCAGATCGTTGATTGCCTGCTGCCCGGCGATCCCGAGCAGCTGCGACAAGGCGAAGCTGCTCGCGGCCTGGACCATGGTCGCCAGCAGCACCGCCAACGCCAACGGCCACAGCAGATCGGTCTGCTTGTCGTGCACTACGTGATCAATGAGCCAGCCCGCCGAGCCCGGCAGCACCAGGCTGGCGATCCGCCCGATCACCAGCAGCGCCAGGCCCAGCAGCAGACGCCTGCGGTGGGCCGCGACCAGGGCCCCAGCCTCGCGCCAGACCACCGACCAGGAGAGCTTTTTCTTCATACGCGCAGCCAGTCCGCCTGCCAATCGGTGATCGCACGTTTGATCGCATCCGGGGTCGCGAACTCGCCCTTGAGGGTGCGCTCGACCAGGGCGGGCAGCTCGCGATCGCTGGCAAAGCGCAGGGCGATGAGCTGCGGCAAGCTTAGAGCCGCGTAATCGCGCTGCGGTAAAAGGCGCGCCAGGCGCACCTGCATTTCCAGGCGGATAGTGCGATCCTGCATGATCTGGGCATTGCGGCGGGCGGCGAACCACACCGGCAGCAAGGCGGTGGTACCGACCGCCGCCAACCACGCCCCGCACGACGGGCTGACCACCGCCTGCCATAGCTGGTAGCCAGCCCAGGTCAAAATGGCGACCCCGGCAGCGACAAAGACCGGATTGAGGGGCGCGCGGTGGTTAGCGTAGGTCTGGCTTTTCATGGCCGAGACAGCCTCACGCCCGCCCACGGAAACCAAGACCTACATGGGTTCACAAAAAACGGCATTTATCGATTAACATACCAGTCGTTGGACTTTTCACGGGGGCCCCCGGCTGTCAGCGGCTGTCCCCGGCTGTCAGCGGAAGAGGTACCGCCCGCGTCCCGGGCACAAGCCTATGCCTCTTGGTATAGCCTGCGCTTTCCTTCTTGATCGGCTGGCCATCCTGACCCGCCCTTGAGAGATCGGCACCATGGCAAAACGGGACTACTACGAAGTACTCGGACTCGCGAAGACCGCGAGTTCGGATGAGATCAAGAAGGCGTATCGCAAACTGGCGATGCAATTCCATCCGGATCGCAATCCCGGGGACAAGAGTGCCGAGAGCAAGTTCAAGGAAGCAGCCGAGGCCTACGAGGTGCTCTCCGACGAACAGAAGAAGAGCCGTTATGACCAGCACGGACATGCCGGCGTCGAGGGCATGGGCCATGCCGGCCAGGGCTACTCGTCGATGGAGGACATCTTCGCCCAGTTCGGCGACGTCTTCGGCGGCGGTTCGATCTTCGATCAGCTGTTCAATCAAGGCGGTGGCGGCGGGCGCGGCGACCGCAACCAGGGCGCCAGCCTCAAGCTCGGCCTAGAGATCAATTTCCGCGAAGCCATCAAGGGCTGCACGCGGACCATCGAATTGAAGCGCAACGAGACCTGCACTACCTGTACCGGTACGGGCGCCAAAAAGGGCACCAAGCCCAAGACCTGCACGACCTGCAACGGCCATGGTGCGGTCCGTCAGGGCCAGGGCTTCTTTGTCGTTCAGACCGCCTGCCCAACCTGCCACGGCAGCGGCAAGGTCATCTCCGATCCCTGCACCGGTTGCCATGGCCAGGGCGCCGTGCCGCAGAAGGTCTCGATCAAGGTGCGCATCCCCGCCGGCATCGAAGACGGCTCGCGCTTACGCGTCAGCGGCGAAGGCGAAGCCGGCCAAGGCGGTGCCCCGCGCGGCGACCTCTATGTCTACGTGCAGGTGAAGAGCGACCCGTTCTTCGAACGCCACGAAGACAACGTGGTCTGCAAGGTCCCAGTGACCTATGCCCAGGCGGCGCTGGGTGCCGAGATCGAAGTGCCGACCCTCGATGGCTCAGCCAAGCTCAAGATCCCTTCCGGCACCCAGCCGGGCGATGTCCTGCGCATGCGCGGACTCGGCGTCAGCGACGGCCGCAGCACCGGCGATCAGCTGGTGGTGGTGTCCTTGCAGGTGCCCAAGAAGGTCTCTGGCCGACAGGCGGAACTGCTGCGCGAACTGGGGCAGATCGAAGATGACATCGGGGAGCAGAAGAGCTTCCTCGATAAAGTAAAAAAAATGTTTTCGTGAGGATGTATGAGCGAACAAACCCAACCCGACCTGCAACCCGATACCGCCAGCAACGACGCGGGCACGGAAACCATCACCATCCCAGCAGCGGAGTTCGAAACCGCCAAGCGTGACGCCTCCGAGTGGAAGGACCGCAGTCTGCGCAACCAGGCGGAGTTCGAGAACATCCGCAAACGCCTGCGCAAGGAAGCCGACGAGGCCGGCGTGCGCGGCGTGGTGCGGGCCATGAAGCCGCTCCTCAACGAGATCGACAACCTCGGCCGCGCCATCGATTCAGCGACGCCCGAGACCTTCGCCGAGTTCGCCCAGGGCGTGACCATGATTCGCGAGAATCTCAAGAATGCGCTGATCGGGCAGGGCATCGAAGCCATCCCCTGCGAAGGAATCTTCGATCCGACGGTCCATGAAGTGATCGCCGAGCAGGAAGCCGCCGACGTCCCCAAGGGTACCATCCTGCAGGTCTTCCGCGCCGGCTATAAACTGAAGGATCAGTTGATCCGCACCGCCCAGGTGGTGGTCGCCAAGCCTTCGGCCTAAAGACTTTGTGAGGCTTCCCCTGGGGGCGTGGGCGACTCGCCCGCGATCGAGGT
>JBIILZ010000180.1:0-5355 GCA_044338255.1 Planctomycetota bacterium
CCCGGCCCGTGGGGATTCACGTGCGGGGCCACGGCAGCATTGGCTGTTCGACAGCGTCGGCAGTACGAGAGACGTGGAGCGTACAGGGCGCCCGTATGGCCGGGGCGGCCGGCTATGTCCAACACCTGAAAAATACCGTCGCCAATACTGCGTCGCAGTTGACACATGTGGGCCAGGCAAAACCCTGGGACGAACTGGTGGCCGCCATTTTTGCCCCATTGATCGCTGCGCGGGCTGGGCCACAGCCTCTCGTATAGGCAACACATGAACTAAAGAGCCTCGTTACTTCGCTCGTTCTACGAGTGGGGAAGTGCGTTTTTGAGGATGATCGAGAGCGAGCCGCTCATCACCCGCACATGGGCAGGAGGCTCATGCTACAGCGCGTAGCACGGGCATCCTGCCCGTGTCGGGTCCTAGGCCTGTGGCCAGGGGCCAGGGACCAGCGACCAGAGACCAGAGACCAGGGACCAGCGACCAGGGACCAGGGACCAGGGACCAGAGACCAGAGACCAGAGACCAGAGACCAGAGACCAGAGACCAGGCACCAGAGACCAGGGACCAGGGACCAGGGACCAGGGGCCAGGGGCCAGGGGCCAGGGACCAGGGACTAGAGACCAGAGACCAGAGACCAGAGACCAGAGACCAGGGACCAGGGACTAGAGACCAGGGACCACAGACCAGGGACCAGTGGCCAGGGACCAGGGACCAGGGACCAGGGACCAGTTCCTACGGCAGCAGATGCACCGTAACCTCATCCTGCACCGGTCGGCCGGCCCGCGTCAAGCGCAGGTGCGTGCCGATGTCTTCGAGCAGGCCGAGGTCGCACAATCCCGCAGCTTTACTGCGCCAACGTGATTCCTGATCACCTTGGGCAAGTAGCTTGGCGATGGCTACGCCTTCGACTAGGCGCAGGCCCAGCATCCAGGTCTCGGTGAGCCGATCGGTGGCGCTTAAGACTTCGCTTTTCCACGAGGCATCGTCACCGCGCATGATCGCGTCGATGTAGCGCCCGCTGTGCTTTTCGCGCGTCACGCGCATGCCCGCGAGAGTGCTGACGGCACCGGCACCGGCAGCGTAGTAGTCGTGGCCACGCCAATAGGCGAGATTGTGCCGCGATTCGTGGCCGGGGCGTGCGAAGTTGCTGGTCTCGTAGAGTTCCAGTCCCAAGGCGTCAAGGCCGGCCCACAGAGTGGCGAAATGCGCGTGGCTGGTTTCGGCGTCGATCTCGTGCAGCTCACCACGGGCGCGGCGAGCGTGGAACTCGGTACCCGGCTCATAGGCGAGATGATAGACGCTGGCATGGTCGAGCCGGTGCTGGCGGTAGAGCCCAAGGTCGGCCTCCAGCTCGGCGGTGGTCTGGCCGGGTAGGCCCATGATCAGATCGGCGCTGACGCGAGCGACGGCGGCGGTCGCCAGTTCCAGGGCGCGGTGGGCTTGCGCGGCATCGTGTACCCGGCCCAGCAGCTGCAGATGATGGGCATGCGTCGATTGCACGCCGAGACTCAGGCGGTTGACGCCGTGCTCGGCCATGAGTGCGAATTTCGCGCCGTCGGCACTGCCGGGATTGGCCTCGCAGGTCCATTCATAATCAGCCGCCAACGTGAGATGTTCGCGGATGCCGGCGAGCAGGCGCGCTAGCAGCGGAGCCGCCAGCAGCGACGGCGTGCCACCGCCGATGAAGATGGTGGTGTACGGTCCACGGGGCAGACGTCTCAGTTCAATGAGCAGGGCCTCGACGTAGGCGGTGTGCTCGTTATCGCGTCCGGCAATCGAGTTGAAATCGCAGTAAGGACACTTCGCCGCACAATACGGAACGTGCAGATAGAGGTGCATACCGAACGTGAATGGGCTGGATCAGAAAAGCTTTTGCTGACCGGTGGGAGGCTCGCCGGCGGGCTTGGCGCTGTCGACGCGATTGTCTTCGGGACGTGGCGGGGTCGGCTTGGGGCCGACCGTGGCTTCACCGCTGGCCGAGCCCAGGGTGGTGGTCGCCAGCACCGGATTCTCGGCGAGAACCTTGTCGATACGCGACAGGATATCGTCGAGTTCTTGCGTCTGGGTGCGATTGGCAGGTGTCGGGGCGAGGGTCACCGTGGCTTCGCCGGCGCTGGGTCTGACTTCGGGTTTCACCGCGGTGGCGGCTGGAACAACCGAGGGTACCGGAGCGTGTGCGGCCGCGGGCTGACCAGGGGTGCGGAAGAGTGCCGGGGGCACTGCGAGCACTTCGGTCTTGGTTTCAGGGCTGGTCGGGCTCGCGACTTTTCCTTCCGTCGGGGCGACTTTTCCTTCCGTCGGGGCGACTTTTCCTTCCGTCGGGGAGGCTTTGCTGTTCGTGGTTTCGCTGCGCGCGACCTGATTGTGGAACCCCAGTTCCTCCATGCGCTCGGCTTGGCGGAGCACGGTGGTGTCTTCCTTTTTGGCGGCGCTCTTGTCGCCGAGGCCCGAGAACAGCGAATCACGGGCCTCGTCATCGACCGCCGCGGCCGGCATGCGCTCGGTATCGGTCTTGCGTTCATCGCGCGCCGGCACCGCGCTCGGCACCGGTACTTTGACGGTCTTGGCCTCGCCGCGCACCTGGTGCTCGGCCATGCCGGCTTCAAGCGACTTGGGCTTGGTCAGCGGCAACGGCGCCTGTGGGCGGCGTGGCGTCAGACGGTTGGCCGGTGGTGTCGTCGTCGACCGTGCGGTCTTCGGGCTACCGTAAAGGTTTTTCCAGGTAATGTAGCCAGCCGAGAGGATGAATCCCGGAATGCAGACCGTGAAAACGGCAGCGCTGTGTTCGGCGATGACTGACAGAAAACTCACAGAGACGCTCCGGGCTCGTTGGTATTTGGCCAGTTCGTACCAGGGCTGTCGAGGAAGGGAAGGGTGCCGCCCCGCATCACCCGCCAGGTCGCCATGCTCCTGCGGGGCACGTTGACCTGCCGCCATCTGCCAGACGATATGGTGATGACTCAGAAACCGACCTACGAGTTCGAAGAAGATGACGCCCCCAAGCCGGAGCGGAAGCGATTTAGTCCGGTTCTTGAATCGGAAACTATTCCCGCGCCGACGGTTACAGCTGTACCGGTAGCGCCTGCGAAGGCCCTCTCACCGGTTAATGCCGCGCCTGCGCCCGCTCCCGCGCCACCGGCGGCGGACGTCGATGACCCCGACCTCAAGCCGGGATCGCGTAAGGATCTGTGGATGTGTCCGCATTGCGGAACGGGCAACAAGCCGGAACGCACCACGTGTCGTTCCTGCGGCAAATCCCCATCGGATCCGCTCGAGATGCCGATGTGGAAGAAGCCCATCGTCATCGCCGGCGTCCTCGGTGGCATCCTCTTACTGATCGTCATCTGGGTATTGATGAAGCCGAGCTTGGCTTTGAAGCCGCCCGAGGCTGCCTCTCTCGACCACAAGATCCGTCGCGGCAGTGCGCAAACGCATGTCCGCGAGCTGGTCGGCAAGACCTTCACGCCGGCCGGCCGTTTGGCCGTGACCGGGCGCATCTGCATCGCCCGCCCGCTGCCGACCACCGAAGGCGTGACCTCGGTGGTGCTGCTCTTGGGTTCGGCGGCCAGCGATGAAAACCTCGCCAGTGCGAAGGTGACCTTCAACAACCAGCTGATCGAAAACCTGCCTGATCACGCCGTGGTCCTCAACCTCATCACCACGGCCAAGCTCGATCTGAAGCCGGGCGCGTGGCTGAGCATCGTCGGTGATTACGGCGATCTCTCCGATCCGACGCAGCTCGTGCATTCTCAAGATCAAGGCGATACCGTGGCGGTGGATGACGTGCGCCAGTGAGGCGCTACAGCCGATCGATGACTTCCAGAGGATTGCCGTAGCCGAGCACCACCAGGGTGCAGGCTTCGATCACGCGTAGTCCGCGCGCCCGTGCCGCGCTGGCCAGCGGCTCACCATCGGCTCCTGGGTTGAGCCACAATTGTTTCGGGCCCACGGCCACGATGTCATCGAGCTGGTCGAGCCCGATAGTGGGATTGACGTACATGCACACGATGTCGGGTGACCCGGGTAATTCGCGCAAACTGCGGAAGGCAGGGATGTCGGCCACCGCGGTGGCGGTGGGATTGATTGGCCACACTGTCCAGCCGGCGGCGCGATATTTCAGCACCGCGAGGTGCGAGTGGCGCTCGGGTTTGGGTGAGGCGCCGACGATGGCGACGCAGTAGGAGCGAGCAGTGGCATCAGCAGACATAACGTTGCGCCCTTATGGTGCTCGCCGATGCTTGGGCGAATGAGCGCCACTACAACCCCGCCTTCCGAGGTGGTTTTCCCAGGTCGGCGTTGGGCGGTAACCATTCCCGGGCCCGAACCCTTGCCCGATCAGATCGATCTGTTCGCGGCCTTGTTGAAAGTCGAAGCTCACGAATTGGCGGTGGCGGCGGCCCTCGCCGAAGCCTGCGGTCTAGCCTGGTGCGAGCGCGAGCGCGGTGGTTGGGTCGAGCTCAGCGGTACGGTCGCCGAACACCACTGGTGGCCGGTGCTGCGCGCGTGGCTGCCAGAGGATACGCCGGTGCGGATCGTCGAGAACGCCAGCGGTGAAGCCCTGCCCGAGGCGCCCTGGCCACCGGTATTTTTACCGCAATTGCCTCGCGACGGGCAGCCGCCATTTCCGACCACGGATCTGACTGCGGCCTTCGATTGGCTCGACCAGCACGCGCCGCAGGTGCTGCTGATCGAAGCCGCCGCCGACGAAACCCATCCCGCCCTGGTGATCGCCCACGCGGCCATCGCCGGTTGCGGAATCCGCGTGTGTTGGCGCATCATCGGTCGTCCGGATTGGCACTCCTTGATGCCGGCCCTGGTGCACATCGGTGGTCGTCAGCAGCCGTTGCAGATGATCGTCGATGAGCTGCCGCCGACGCCGATTCCGGGGTGGTGGATCGCCACGCCGATCGATGCCGGCGCCACGGCAGCGGCGCTGACACATCATCTGCAGCATGAATGGCCGGGAATCGTGGTCGCGAGTGCCCGCGCCCATGCTGAAGCCCCTGGTCCGTGGCAGCCCGGACGGCTGTCCGTCGTTCGGGAGGGCAGTGATCTCTGCGTCTGCCTGCCGGATGAGGTCGAACGCGTCGCCGGCGCACTGGCCTGCCCGACCACGGTGCAACCGGCCCCACGTGAGCGCGGTGTGCGTTTTGTCGGCCCGGCAGCGTGGGCTGCCGCGCTCGGCTACCCCTGATTGAAGTCGTTGAGCCGTTTACTCAGAGTAACTATGTGTTGCTGGTATGAGTAATTCCGTCGTCTCCTGCCAGTTTGCTTTGGTTGTCCCGAGCCCGCTGGTAGAAGCGGCTTCCGCTGCCGGAGAGCACGTAAAACGCTTGGGGCTCGACCCCGTCTAGGAGATCG
>JBIILZ010000079.1:0-18307 GCA_044338255.1 Planctomycetota bacterium
GAACGGGGTCGACCCGTGCGCTGCCATCGCCCTGGCGCTGGCCGGGAGGCCGTGGTTGCCGAAGGTGCCGATGACGACAAAAGCCAAGTCTTCAAAGGATTATCGGAAGGCCGCCTGAGCTGTTACTCTCAATTTTCAGGGATGAGCGCATTGTGCGATCTGTGGGTGCTGCTGCACCGGGCGCGCACCCGCCTGCGCGCCTGCCTGGAAGCGTCGTGGTTCGCCCCGGAGGTCCGCCCATGATGATCTACTCCTGTCGCGAGACCGCCCGCCTGCTGTCGTTGCAGCAGGACCAGCCCTTGTCACTGGGCCAGCGCGTGGCCCTGCGGGTGCACACCACCACGTGCAGCGCCTGCCGCGCCTATGCCCTTCAGATCCGCCTAATCGACACCCTGTTCACCACCCACGCGGCCACCGTCGAAGCTGCCCTGCCCACCAGCCCCGGCCTGGATGCCGCCGCCCGCGAGCGCATCCGCCAGCGCCTGGCCCAGGCACGTGCCGATTGATGCCACAGGCCGGTTCCGACCCGGATTCGCCACCACCGCCTGGCTGGCGGATCTGGGCATCTACCACATCCGCCAGGTGGACGCCATCGGTGTGATCGAGGTCTGTTGCCGCCTGCGCGCCGCCGGCCATCCGGTCAGCCTCAACCTGACGTATGGCCTCCAGGCCGACCTGATAGGGACCACCTGGAACCGGCTGCCGGCGGAGGTCCGGGCGGACCTGGCGCGCGCCTACCGGGCGGCGCTCGCCGCGCCTGGCAGCCCCTGACCAGGATCCCTGTCAGGATCCGGCGGGTGCTCCGACCAACAGGTCTATGAAATCATTTGCCCTGCGTTGCACCGCGGTGTTCATCGGCCTGGTTCCGGCCCTGACCGCGGCCACGGCCGACCACGGCGCATTCGAACTCGACATGCGCCTGCGCTACGAGCGCACCGACACGGAACAGCCGGGCGAGACGCCGGCCACGGCCCTCACCTGGCGGGTCGCACCGGGCTGGCGCTCTCCGGTGTGGCACGATCTGACCCTGCGCGTCGGCCTGCAGGCCACCGCAGTCCTGGTGGACGACTACTCGGACCTAGAGAACCGTAACGGCAGCTTCGCCGTGATCGAGGATCCGGCGTTCATCGACCTGGACGACACCAGTCTCACCTGGCAGCCGTTCCCGGCGTTCGCGGTCAGCGTCGGCCGTGAGGCCGCTTCGCTCGGCGATCACCGCTTCATCTCGGCGCAACCCTGGCGCCAGAAGCGTCAGAACCTGGATGGCGGGCATGTGCGCTACCGCGACCACGGGATCGCGTTCGACTACCTGTACACCGCCGCCGCGGACGATCCCAGCGATCGCCGCACCCTCCAGCGCACCCACACCACCCAGGGCGGTTGGGGCCTGCCGCGTTGGGGCCGGGCCACGGTGATCGCGCAGCGCTACGACCGCTACCACGATCCGGATGCCAACGTGGACTCGCTGGCCCTGCGCCTGGGCAACGACGCCACCGACTGGGATGCCCTGGGCCCGATCTACACCATCGAGGCCGGCACCCAGCGCCCCGGACCCGATGCGACCTGGCAGGGGCGGCGCAGCGAGCTGCTTACCCAGGCAGGCGTGGCCTACCAGCGCTGGAACACGTTCACGTTGGGCTTCGAGCGCATCGGTGCCGACGATGCCGGCCTGGGCTTCGACTTCCCGCTGTCCTACGACCGCATCGTCTCGTCGAGCTACCGCGACCTGTCGGCCAAGCTGTCGCTGTGGGGGCTGGTCCCGTTCCTCGGCGCCGAGGCGCAATACCACGTCTATCAGCAGCTCGCAGACGGCGAGACCTTCGCCAAGGAGGCCAAGCTCGACGTGGTCCATTACCTCGACTGGAGCGTCCCGCTGCGCGGCGCCTATGTCGAGGCCCAGATCCGCCGCATCGACTCCCCTGCCTCCTTCCTCGCCGAGCAGGGATTCCTGTTCGCCGTGGGCTACCGCCGGAGCTGGTGAAGGCTCAGCAGCACCCCGTGCCCGGCGCGCAGCCGCCGCCGGCGGTGCGGTAGCCGTCGGGCAGGACGCTGTTCTTCGTCTCGTGCGGGTGGCGCAGGGTGTGGCCGGCGCAGATATAATATAAAGTAAGCAAAAGATACGCGGGCCGTTCTATTTCCGACCGCTACGCCCTGAAACAGACCGCCTTCGCCAATGGCCGTGCGCCATGCAGTGGCATCAATGCCAAGACCTTGGCAGACCGTGCGCGTGGTTGGCGATAACGCTCCTGGGACAACCAGAGCACGGTATTCATCAAGTGTAACGGCAGCATTGCTGAATCCGCCGGTTACCGGATCCACTGGGTAACAGGCAGACAATGGAGTAAGACGTGCGCCCAAGCGACCATCGTCCTCATGGAAGAAACTTGCTGCGCGTCCGCTACCAACCGCGCAAAGTCGGTGGGCAATGCTGGTGAAGAGCGCATCTGCAGGATCCGTGACCATCCGGGCACGCATCGGATTGCGATCCACGTATGCCATGCAACCGAACACCGCGCCGTTGTCCAACAAAGGGACACTGAGAAAGCGGGATTCCCAGAAGCGACCGCTTACACCATCCACAGCGTTTGAACGACGGGCCAGCCGCTGTTTAAACAACTTCATGAACCACGTGAGTGACGATAGACGGGCACGGTGCTCTGCTATCCCCGGGCACCACTCGGCAATACGTGTTCGCGAGCCTGGGCCATGACGGTAGCATAAAGAGTGGCACAAACCGTAAATAGGTTGTGTGTCAACCTTATGTCTACCGCCACTTGAACGACCACCAGACAAAGATCCTGCGTGACTTCGCCTTGCCAAGATTAAGCACGACCGCCGGCTTCCCACCGGATGCCAGCGCCGCGAGGCGCGCCGTATCGGCTATCGGACTACCGCCGAGCGAGGTCGTCACCACATCGCCGTCGGCGATCAGCCAGCGATAATTCGCTATCCCGGTGGTCGAGCGATCCTCGGCCCGCATGTCGCTGAAACCGCCATCCGCCGGGATATATGCGAACGCGCCGTGGGGCTTGCTGGTCTTGACCCAAAAAGTCGGCGTCGGCACGGACGCGATATTGCCGGCGCGATCGCTGAGCGTCATCTGCAGACGATACCTTCCGGCACGCGCCGAACCGGTGAAGTCCGCGGCGAAGACCTCGGTTTCCTGCAGGCGTTCGAAGCCGCTCAGCTCAAAGGTGCGTTCGGTCGCGGTCGTGGCGATCTCAGTGACCGTCAACGGCGTCGAAGCCGCGGCCACGTCCGCCTGGGCGATCACCGCTACGCCGTTGGCGAAATCCTGGCTGAGACCCTGGGCATCGCGCACGACCAAGCGCAGGCGGTAGGTGTCACGGGCCTGCGGACTGTCGCTGACCCCATTCAGATAGGTGAGACTCGCCGCCACCGCTGCTCCGCCGGGCGTGGTCAATGCGACCGTCGGCGGCGTGCGATCCGTCAGCGCCACGACCATCGGCGAGACGAGCACCACTGGGCCGGTAGGCGTGAGCACCGTCACCTGCGCCTGTAGACGGTTGGTGCCGGCGCTGAGGGCCACCGACTGCGAACCCAGTGAGCGCGGAACATTGCCCTCACTGCTGCCGCTGATGCGCACGTCGCTGACCACGGCGGTGCCGCCGGTGGCTTCCACCAGCACCGTCACGGCGGCGAGGTTGGTGAACGACACCGCCTCGTCGTGGTCGGTGCCGGTCTGATCGCCGCTCAGGCCATCGGTGATGCGCAGGCTGATCTGCGGCAGGGTCACCGGCTCATCATCGCCGTTGCCCGGCAGCGTGGGATCGAAGCTCATGGTCGCCTGCAATGTGCTGCCGTTGGCAGCAGGGGTCGTGGCGATGATGGTCATCAGCGCACTGCCCGCCGCCTGCGCCAAGCCGCTGCCCGACACGCTGCCGCCCACTGCCGACCACGTGACGCTGGCGCCGGTCAGGGCATGGCCCCACTGATCGCCGACCTGCGCGGTCGCTTGCACCTGACCAGGCGCGAGGTGGGCGGTGCTATCGGTGAACTGCAGCGTGGTCGGCACGGCCACGACCTCGACGGCCACGCTCGCCGTCGCCTGTGCGCCATCGGCGTCTTCCGCCACTACGGCACAGGTCCAGGTGCCCGGACCGGCGGTGTGCAACTGCGCCCGGCCGAGGCCGAGCACCGTCAGGGATGCTCCGGCCGGACCGCTGCTGATGCCCCACGTCAGGCGTAGCTGCGCGGCACCGCCATCATCGCTGGCATGGGCTTCGAGGTAGGCGCCGTCGCCGCTGGCGAGAGCACTCGGCAGACCGCTGAAGACCGGGACGGCATTGACCACCGTCACCGTCGTCGTCGCGATCGCCGCCTCGGAGCGCACCCTCACCGGGAAGACCCCGCTATGTCCGCCCGCCACCAGAAGCCGGTTCTCGATGACTCGCCCGGCAGGCGTCGTCCACACCGCGTCGGCGGGCGCTGGGCGGACGATGCCGAATTGATCGTGCCACACCGTCGTCACCGCCAGCTGCCCGGCCACCGGCACGGTCGCCGGGCCGAGGTCGATCGCCACTACGGTCAGCTGCACCGGCACGACGATGCTGACCGTATCGGTGACGGTAGCTCCGGCGGCATTGGACCGCGTCACCGCGAAGGTCCACGTACCCGGCAAGGGCACCCGCGCCACCGTCGTCCTGGCATCCACCGTGCCATTGCGACTGAAGGTCGGGGCGTCAAAGCCGGGGGTGGTGGCCACCCAGGTGTACGTCAGCGGCCCGGCCCCCAGGACGTCGGTCACCGAAGCGGTCAGCAGCACCTGCCGCGCATCACTGACATCGAGCACCGCACTGGGGTGACTGCTGTCGCTGAGCTCCACGTACAGCGATCCGCTGGCCTGTGCCGATTGTCCGGCGCTATCGGTGACCTGGAGCGCGACCGCATACGTCCCCGCCGCGCTGACGACCACGTGCGCCGTGGGCGTATCGCCGCCGGTCACCATCGGCGCAGGAAGCGCCCCGACCGGCATCACGCTCCACGCATAGGTCAGCCCGGCATCATCATCGGTCGCGGACGCAGACAGCTCCGCCGTCGTGCCGCTGACCGTCGTCGGTAAGATAAATCCCGTGATCACCGGCACGCCGTTGATCGGGATCGTCACCGTCGCCTGTGCGGAGGTGTACTGACTGTCCTCGTTAGGCATGAAGGTCGCCTTCACCAACTGCGCCGGGCCCGTGAGCAGCGTGCCCGCAGGCGGATCATAGGTGAAGGTTCCCGCAACGGGCACGCCCGCGAGCGCGGCGCTGGCATTGAGCTGCGCCACCGACAGCACTGCTCCCGTCAGCACCCGCGCCGGCGTCGCCCAGGTGATCGTCGGCACCGCCCGCACGCGCACGGTCGCTTGGCCCGAAACGGTCACCTGGCCCGCTACTGATCCAGCCTGGGCCGTCACCGTCACCAAGCCGGCCGTCAGCGGGGCGGTGAGAACGCCGGCCGCCGTGATACTTCCTGCGGACGTGGTCCACGTCGGCGTCACCGCCAATGCCGCCCCGAATTGATCGACAATCTGCGCCGCACAGGTCACCATGGCGCCCGGATCGACCGCGCTCGGGGCGCTCACCGTCACCAGGGTCGGCACCGCCACCACCGTCAGATCGCGGGTCGCCACCGCCGATTGGCCGGCGCTGTCGGTGACGCGGATGCCCACCTGATACGTGCCGATGGTAGTGAAGGTCACAGCGGTGTTCATCGCCGTCGGATTCGCCAGCATTGCCGCTGCCGGACCGCTCACGGTCCAGCTGAAGGACAGCCCTGGATGATCATCGCTCGCGGTGACGCCGAACCTCGCGGTCGTGGCGCTGATCGCGGCGGGGACCTCCAACGCACTGATCACCGGCGGCAGGTCGACGACCGGCAGCTGCGGATAGAGCTGCGTCGTCGGGATCACGGCCAGCGCCTCGCGTGGGCTCGACCAGGCGAGACGGCACTGCGCCTGTCCCGCGTTTTCATAGTATTCGAGACGCAGTCGGTGGAATTCGCCGGCACCCAGCGGCGTACTCACGGAATAGGTCCGTGCCGGCTGCTCGCGCCACTGATCGATCAGCAGGCGGTCATCCAGCCACAGCCGCACGCCATCATCGACGGTTACCGCTAAAGTGTACACGTCGCTGTAGCGCGCCTGCACGAAGCCCTCCCAGCGGGCGCTGAAGTGATCACGGGGCACGCTCGGCGCCGGGCTGCCGCTGCCCCAGGCGAAATCCACCAAGGGGTCGAGCCGCGTCAGGGCCACGGTGGTCAGATGGACGTTTCGGAAATAGGTCGCCTGCAGCCCGGTACCGGTACCGGTACCGGCGGGCACCGCCGCAGGCGGGATGACCACCGTGAGGGCCTTGCTCCATGGCGAATGGTTGCCGCTGCCGTCTTCGGCGCTGATGCGGTAGACATGCGTGCTGCCGGTGGCCAGGCTGCGATCAGTGAACTCCAGCGCCGCCGTCACGGCGACCTCGGTTCCGTCGCGTTCGATGTGATAGCGCACGACGCCGACGTCATCGCTCGGCCGCTGCCAGATCAGGGTCACACCCTGATCACGGCCATAGGCCAGCACCTGCGGCACGGCCGATGGCGTGGTATCGCGATACTGCAGTTGACTGGCGGGGATAACCTCGCGCGGCTGGGTCGCGCTTGACCAGAAGAGCTGCACCGACGCGAGACCAAAGTTCTCGAAGTAGTCCAAGCGCACATCCGCAGGCAGGCCGGCGGTCAGCGGCAGCGTACTGCTCCAGGTCTTGGCGGCCTGCAGATGCAGCTGGTCGACAACCAGCTGTCCGCCGACCCACAGGCGCACGCCATCGTCGCTGCGCACAGAGAACGTATATGGCCCGCTGGCGCGCGGGATGACCTGACCGGTCCAGCGCACGCTGAAGCGATCCGGCGCCAGACCGCTGATCGGCGAGGCGCGCCGCCAATCAAAATCGATCGTCGGATCAAGCCGGCCGAAAGCCTGGCGCACGAAATCGATGCCGGAAAAATACTGCCCGCGCAGGCCCTTGCCGGTGCCCGGCGGTAGCATGCGCCGGCGGCGCTTCGCCGCGCAGAGCCGTCGATGGGACCACCTGCCTGGCGATACCCGGACCCTGCCACTCCAGACGCGCCAGCGCCTGACCGCGCTGCTCGAAATACTCGACGCGCAGCGCCACCTCCGTGCCGGCAGTCAGCGTCACCTGGGCGCTGGCGGTACGCGCCGGCTGCTCCAGCCGGCGATCGATGCGCAGGCTGCCATCCACCCACACGCGCAGTCCATCGTCGCTGGTCGCGTACAGCGTGTATGCGCCGGTGGTCGGGGCGGTCAGCGTCCCCAACCACCGGGCGCTGAAGCCATCCACCGGCACCCGCGCATCCGGCGACCCCGTGCCCCAGGCATGATCGATGGTCGGCTCAAGCCCCGTGGCCACGAGTTCGCCGCCGGACAAGCGGCCAGCGACGTAGTCGACATGCAGGCCAGGCTACTCGGCCGCAGGGGCGCTGAACGCCGCCGTGACGAGTCCCAGGAACATCCCCAACGACCTTTGACGTGCGTGGTATGACATGGGCTTGCTCCACAGAAAATTGGTGAGGATTGAGTCCTTCCCTGTTTATTACTAATGCAATAATGAGTTTTTCAGAGCGCGTCTGACCACTCGGCTCGCCCCTGACCACCAGTAGCATGGCCGCAGCATGGGTTTATTCTGGCTCCATGGCCGATGGATTGGATGCACTCCCTGCTGATGCCGTGCCTCCCTCCGAGGTCCCGGAGGCGGCGCCGATCCATCCGTCGATCCTGGCGACGGTGGCCGTCCTCGGGCCCAGTGGGGCGCTCGCGCGCGAGCTGCCCAACTACGAAAGTCGCCCGCAGCAATTGGCGATGGCGGCGGCCGTCGCCGAAGCCATCACCAGCGGTTGCCATGCGGTGATCGAGGCTCCCACCGGGGTCGGCAAATCCTTCGCCTACCTCGTACCGGCGATCCAGCATGCCCTCGCCAGCGGCAAAAAAGTCGTGATCTCGACCGGGACCATCGCGCTCCAGGAGCAGCTCATCGGCAAGGACATCCCGCTGCTGCAGAAGGTCTTTCCCGGGCTGAAAGCGGTGCTCGTCAAAGGCCGGCAGAACTACGTCAGCCTGCGCCGCCTGAGCTTGGCCAGCGATGGCCAGCAGTCGATGTTCGAGACCACCGATGATGCCCGCGCGCTGCGCGAAATCAGCCAGTGGGCCGGCGAAAGCCAAGTCGGCGATCTCGCTGACCTGGGCTATGATCCATCCCCGGCGATTTGGCGTCAGGTACAGAGCGACCGCAACAATTGCCTCGGTCGCAAGTGTCCGCGGCACAGCGAATGCTTCTTCTACGCGGCGCGCAAGGCGATGGAGGACGCCGACATCCTGGTCGTCAACCATCACCTGTATTTTTCCGATCTGAGCCTGCGCGATGAGCACGCGGGTATCCTTCCGGCCCACGACACGATCATCTTCGACGAAGCCCACACCCTTGAGGATGTCGCCACCGACCACCTCGGGACCTCGCTCAGCGAGGCCCAGATCCGCTTCTTCCTCGACGGTTTGTGGAATGCCAAAGGCAAAGGCCTGCTGGCGACGCCAGGCTACGATACCGCGCAGGAACTCGTCGAGTATGCGCGCCAGGCCAATCAGACCTTCTGGAAGGATGTCGCCCTGCTCGGCATCGATCGCAACGAAGAGACCCTGCGCCTCACCAGTCCCGATCAGGTGGCCAATCCGCTGAGCCCGGCCCTCGATGCCCTCGCCCGCGCCCTCGACTCGTTGCTCGCGCGGGCCGATGACGAGAACCAGACCCTCGAGATCAAGGCCCAGATCACCCGTGCGACGGTCATCGCCGGTGCCTTGCGGGCGGTGCTTGAGGTCGCGACGCCTGCCGATGGCGTGCCGCATGTGCACTACATCCACGTGCCGCGCGGTCGCGGCGGACCGTCGTTGAGCATGAGTCCCTTGTCGGTGGCCAGCTTGCTGCAAGAGCGGCTGTTCTCGAAGACGCGCACGGTGATCCTCACCAGCGCGACCCTGGCCGCCGATGACAGCGAGCGCTTCCTGTTTTTGCGGCGGCGTCTGGGCATCGAGGGCGGCATCGCCAAACGCCTGGATTCACCGTTCGATTATCAGAAGCAGGCCAAGCTGGTCCTCAACCAGACGCCACTCGATCCCAATTCTGAGGGCTATGAGCACGCCCTCGCGGCGTGGCTCACCGATTACCTCGCCGATCCGGCGCGCGGGCGCAGCGGCGGGACCTTCGTGCTCTTCACCAGCTATCGGCAGCTGCAGCGCGTGCATGATCTGATCCGTCCCGGTCTCGACCGCGCCAATCGTTTCGTCCTCCGCCATGGCGATGGCATGGGCCGGGCGCAGATGCTCGACCTCTTCAAACGTGTCGGCGATGCCGTGCTCTTCGGTACCTCAAGCTTCTGGGAAGGGGTCGATGTCCCCGGTGATGCCCTGAAGCACGTGATCATCACCAAGCTACCCTTCGAAGTTCCCAACCATCCGGTGGTCGAAGCCCGCCATCACGAGATCCAGCGCCGGGGCGGCAATCCGTTCATGGAGCGCACCGTCCCCGAGGCGATCATCAAGTTGAAGCAGGGCTTCGGCCGCCTGATCCGCACTAAGGCCGACAATGGCACGGTGGCGATCCTCGATCACCGCGTGCTGACCAAAGCCTATGGACGTTATTTCCTGCGCGCCCTGCCGCCGTGCGCGATCGAGATGACCGCGCTCTAAAGCGAAAAGCGAGCGGACCGCGAGCGGACAGCGATCAGAAGCGGGTGACGCCGGTGATCCCGACGCTGCGCGGTTCGCCAGAGACCGCGACCTGTTGCCCGGCTTGGCTGACGCTGCCGCGGGTCCAGTACACGGCATCCGTGAGATTGCGGCCCCAGACATACATCGACCACGAACTCGCTTCATAACCGACCTTAGCCGACCACAGGCGGTAGGCTTCCTGATCGATGAGGTTCTGATCGTCGGCGTAATAGGCGCCGCTGGCGGCGAGATCGGTACGCGCGAAGAATCCCGCCTCGCTGCGCCACTGCACGCCGAGGTAACCGTTATAGCTGGGTGCCATCGGCAGGTGGTTGCCAGAGAGATCAGCGCTGCCGGAGTCGTACTCGGTGAACAGCGGCTGCAGGGCGCCGAAGCCGGTCACGAGATCCACTCCGGGCGCGACGTTGAGCGCCACCTCGCTTTCGATGCCGGTGATGCGCGCGCGGGCGGCGTTGCGGATTAGAAAGGTAGTCGGCGGCACGAGCACCGTCACCTGCTTGTTGCGATAATCGGTGAGGAACGCCGCCAGCGAGCAACGCAGACGGCGATCCATGACCGCGAGGCGTTGGCCGAATTCATAGGTCCAGGCGGTTTCCGCCTCATAACCGCCATCGATCTCGGCCAGCGACGCCGGCGTCAGATTGTAGCCACCGGGAGTACTCCCCCGGGCCACCGACCACCAGGTGAGGATGTCGTCGTTCCAGGCGTAGGCGAGACTGGCCTTGGGCAAGGGCAGGACGTCGTCACGGGAATCGGCGTAGGTGAACCCCGGTGTGAAATTGTCGCTCGCGGTATAGTCCACCGTCTGCCGGGCGTAGTCGAGGCGCAGGCCGAGAGTCGCGGTCCAACCCGGTCCAATGGCGAGGCCCGCCTGGCCGAAGGCAGCGGCGGTCGCGGTGCGCTGTTCGCCCGCACGCTGCATTTGCAAGCCCGGCGGCAGGAACGGATTGGGGGCGAGGGTCAGCGGCGCGTCGACCGCTTGCCTTTCGGTCGCGGCGAAGATCCCCACCAGCCACGAGCGCAGACCTTCGCCGCCACCATAGCGCACTTCCTGCGAGAGGCCGCGGGTGGTAGTGTCCTTGCGCAGGACCGAGCCGGGAACGGGCGAGAAATCGATGTCGAGATCGAACACATCATGCGTCGAGCTCACACCGGTGATGGCGGTGAAGGTGCGCTCGTCGGTGGCGCGGTTGAGGGTCAAGCCGCTGCTGAGGACGTCGTTGTTGAATTCGCCGGCCTCGCTGTTCTGGGTCTGATGCTGGCGCGCCAGATCCACGGGCGCGAACTGATCGCCGCTGGTGCGGTAGCGCGTACCCAGGCCGGTGAGTTGGGCCTCCCAACCCGAGCCGAGCTGCCACACCAGCATGCCCTGCGCGAGAACATCGCGACTCGCCGCCGCCTGCTCATCGTCATGCACGACATTGGTCCGCCAGCCATCGCTGGTGGTGCCAGCGGCAGCCAGACGGATGCCGACATTCCCACTCAACGGACCGCCGGCGGCAGCAGAGGCCGTAGTCGTCCGCTGGCCCGCGCCATAGGTCCCGGCATCGAGCTTACCCCACCCCTCCCAGACATCGCCGGGGCGACGAGTGGTCACGGCCACCACCCCCGGAATAGTGTTCTGACCGTACAAGGTTCCCTGCGGTCCGCGCAGGACTTCAAGCTGCTCGACATCAATGAGATTGTCCAAGCCCAATCCTCGCGGGCTGACGCCATTGATGACGATGCTCGCGGGCGTCTGATCCGAGAGTCCGCTGATGCCGCGGATCACAGGATACGACGTATGTCCACCGAGCTTGATGGTCGTGACATTGGCCATGGCGGTCGCCGCGTCATCGATGGTGCGATCACCGCGATCCTCGAGCTGCTGACCACTGACCACCGCCACTGATGCCGGCACGCTGCCGATCTCGGCGTTGGACTTGGTAGCGGTGACCACGATCGCCGGCACGGGTTGCTCTTCGGCCGCCACCACCCGTGCGGGGGCCAAACCAGCGCAAGCAAGGGTGATAAGAGTGAGCGAATAGCAGCATCGCATGCTGTATGGATAGATGATAATCGTGCAGTACGCAAGCTCAGCTTGAAATGTATGTTACGGTATCACATCCACAGCCGCCGGTGGATTCTGCTGATTAACCGGCGGAGGCGCCTGTTCCAGCAGCGGGCTGAGGTGCAGCGGCGGACTGAGGTGCAGCAGCTGGCTGATGGCGTCATCGACATTGCGTTCGACCTCGGCGACGGTCGCACCACCGAGGTCAGCGGTGACGATGAGGCCCTGGGCATCGACTAGGATCAACCGCGGAATCGAATCGATATGCCATGCCGCAGCGAATTCTGAATCCCACCCCAGACCATCACCGACCACCGGATAATCGATGGCATAGGTCGCGATCCACGCCGACAGGGCGGCCAGCGTATCCTTGTTGTCCAAGGAGACGCCGAGCACGGCCACGCCCTTCGCCCGCCAGCGTTTGGCCAAGGCGCTCACCGCCGGCGCGGTCAGGGCGCAGGGCTTGTGCCAGGTGGCGAAGACATCGATCAGCACCGCCTGGGCGGGCTGGGCACCGCGCAGATCGGCGAGGGTGATTTCGCCGGGCTTGCCATCAAGGCGCTTGAGACGCAACGGCGGCGCCGGTTGCCCGGCAAGCTTCTGCACCGCCGTCAGGGCCGCCTCGGCGGCGATGGTCGCCGCCGGATCGTCGCGATGCTGCTGCAAGAAGACGCGGACTTCTTCGGGCTCGGCGCCGGCGGCTTCCATGGCCGTCAGGCGCAGGGTGTACAAGGGGACACGTTCGCCGGCGTCGGCCGACGCGAGCAAGACCAAGGCGGCATCGAGATCGGCGACCGCGCTGGCATCCTTGCGCGTCAGCGCCGCCTGCGCCCGGGCGGCCAGCGCGCGGGCCCGGGCCCGCGTGCTGGGCGGATAGGCCGGTGAGAGCGCCACCACGCCGGTAAGCGGATCGCTCGGCGCGACGCTTTGAGCCGCCGGAGCCGCCGGAGCCGCCAGCATCCGAACCTGCCAGGCCGCGATCCACACCAGATGCAGCTGCTCGCTGAGCGCGGGTTCGAGATCGGGTAAGGCCAGCAGTTCCGCGACTACGGCCTCGGCCTTGGTCGGATCGAGGGCATCAAGCCAGGCCTCGGCAAGGGCCGCGCGCAAGCGCGTGCGCTCACGTGGAGCGAGGCCGGAAGTATCGACGAGCGCGGCGATGGCGGTGGCACGCGCCGGATTGCCGGTGGTCAGCTCATCAGCAGGCACGGAGGCGGTGGCGGCGCTCAGCAGCTCGTCGGCGGTCGCCGACCACGCCGCGCTGCCGATCAGCCCGACCAGCCCAACCAACACAGAGACCACCGCCAGGCGGCGCATCAACGCGACTCCCGATGCTCGGCGATCAGCTGCAGCAGCGTCTCATGGAGCAGACCGTTGCTGACCACGGCATTGCCGGCGCGCAGGGACGGTGTGCCGTCGATATCAGTCAACCGCCCGCCGGCCTCGCTGACCACCAGGCTGGTGGCGGCGACATCCCAGACCGAAAGATGCGGCTCGACCATGACCTCGGCCCGGCCGCTGGCGATGAGCATATGGCCATAGGCATCGCCGAGCCCGCGCTGCAGGCCGGTGCCCGCGACCAGGGCCTCGAAGACGCCGCCCAGCCCCTGGCTGCGGAACCACGTCGGAGTTTCGAAGCACCACAGCGCCTGCGCCAACTGCGTCGTCGGGGCGACGCGGATGGGCAGGCCATTGCAGCGCGCGCCGCCACCCAAAACGGCGTCATACCACTCGTCGAGTCCGGGGATGCCAACGGCGCTGGCGACGATGCGCGGGCCTTGTGGCGTGTCTTCCTCGCAGGCCACCAAGGTCGCCCACAACGGCACCCCACGCACGAAATTACGCGTGCCGTCGATCGGATCGACGATCCAGCGGCGACCACTGCTCCCGGACTCGGTGCCGGTCTCCTCGCCGAGCCAGCCATCATTCGGGAAGGCGGCCCGCACCACGGCATGGATGGCCTCCTCGGCGGCCCGATCGGCGACCGTCACTGGGCTCTCGTCGGCCTTCCACTCGACCTGCAGATCAGCCCGCCGGAAATAGGGCAGGGCGGCACGGCCACCGGCGCGGGCGGCAGCCATGGCGACGGCGGCGGTTTGCAGATGCAGAGGGTGCGGCATGGGCGCAGCGTAGGCCGAGGAGCGAGTTGGGAAGAGGAGCGAGTTGGGAAGAGGTGCGAGTTGGGAAGAGGAGCGAGTTGGGAAGAGGTGCGAGCGGGGAAGAGGTGCGAGCGGGGAAGAGGTGCAAGTTGGGAAGAGCCTCGGCTTCCACCGGTTCCACGCGCAGTTAGGCTGCGCTTGATGTCTGATGATCTTGCCCCTGGCACCACGCTTTTCGGCTACGTGATCGAACGCGTGCTCGGGCGCGGCGGCATGGGCACCGTCTATCTCGCCAAGCAGCTCTCGCTCAACCGCCAGGTGGCCCTGAAAGTCCTGCATCCGAGCCGGGTGAAGAATCTCAAGGCCGCCGATGATTTCTTCCGCGAGGCCGCCGCCGCCGCGCGTCTGAACCATCCCAATCTCGTCGGCGTCCATGATCTGCAGGCCGACACTCAGCGCGGGCTCTACGTGTTCTCGATGGAATACGTCGCCGGCCTCACCGGAGTCCAACTGGTCGCCGAGAGCGGCCCGCTGCCGCGCACGAAAGCCCTGCATCTGATCTTCCAGATCGCTTCCGCCCTGGCCTATGCCCACAAACAGGGCTTCGTGCATCGTGATATCAAACCCGAAAACATCCTCATCATCGACGGCAAGATCGCCAAGCTGCTCGACCTCGGCCTGGCCTATAACCGCCTGGGCAGCGTCGGCTCAGCCACCCCCGAGCCACGCCAATCGAGCGGCCGCAAGCTGAGCATCGTCGGCACGCCCGACTACAGCGCCCCCGAGCAGAGCCGGAATCCGAGGAATGCCACCGCCGCCAGCGACGTCTGGAGCCTAGGCGCGACCTTGTTCTACCTGCTCACCGGCGAGACCCCCTTCGATGGCGAAACGATCATCGACCTCATCGTCTCGACCGCCGTCGATCCCCTAGAATATCCGCCTGAAATCACCACCGACTGCCGGCAGCTGCTCGAGTTGATGATGGCCAAGGAGACCTCCCAGCGCCTCGCCGATGGTGATCAGGTGGTCGCCGCGCTGCAGCAGATCGCGCGTGGCGAGGCACCGCGCCTACCACCACGTACCGCCAGCCAGGGCGCGCCAGCTCGCGCCCTCCTCGAGTTCGCCGAAGCCGGCAGCGGCAGCAGCGGCGGACGCAGTTCCGTCAACTTGCCGCCCACGCGACGCCTGAAGCATCGGCGGACGCGGCGCTAGTTTGTTTCAGGGGCTGCGCCCCTACGGCCTGCGGCCTACCCCCGGCCTTTGTCGGAGCTCGTTTTTCAGCGGAACGCTGAAAAACGTGGCGGGATCGGCTGCGCCGATTGTATCCCGCCAGCGCTCCTCGGCGGCCGATCAGTTCCGTTTTCGGGTTAGCGGCCTGCGGCCTACCCCCGGCCTTTGTCGGAGCTCGTTTTTCAGCGGAACGCTGAAAAACGTGGCGGGATCGGCTGCGCCGATTGTATCCCGCCAACGCTCCTCGGCGGCCGATGAGTTCCGTTTTCGGGTTAGTGGGGCTTTGCCCGGCGCTTCCGCCTCCCCCCACCCTGATAGCGCCGGGCACCAGCCTGGCTCGGGTCATCTCCTCGAGCCGGGCTGGTGCTCGGCGCTCCCAGGGTGGGGCTGCGGATAAAAATGACGAACCCTGGAGGCGCGGTCGCACTTCCAGGGTTCGATGGGGCCTGCCCGAAGGCGCGCGGCTTACTTGCTGAGATAGATCTCGACGCGGCGGTTGGCGGCTTCGCCGGCACCGTCATCCTTCTTGTCCTTGCTGATCGCGACTCGTGGCTGGTGTTCGCCACGGAAGGCGCCGTTCAAGCGCGCGGGGGTAACTCCGGCCTGTTCGAGAGCGCGGACGACAGACGCCGAACGGGCTGCCGAGAGACCCCAGTTGTCACCGAACTTCTCTTTGGTCTGGGCGCGGCTCACCGGGCTGTGATCGGTGTGACCTTCGACGATGATGTTCTTCTCGGCGTTGCCGCCTTCGTTGAGGCGGGTGGCGAGGCGAGCGATGGCCTTCTTGCCTTCCTCATTGAGATCGGCCGATCCCTTGGCGAAGGCGAAATCGTCGGGCAGGGCGACGCCACCCTTGGCGGTACGCTCGAAGCCCTCGATCTCTCCGCCCTGGATGGCGTTGACGTCATCGGCAACAGTGCCGCCTTTGTTCTTCTCGAGTTCTTCGATGAGGTTCTTGTTCTGCTGCACCAGACGGGCGTTGGCTTCCTGCAGATCAAGCACCTCGCTGGAAACCGGTTCCTGGGCAGGAGCGCGACCACGCAGATTGCAGCCGGTCGATAAAACCGCCGCCGTAGCGAGAGATAAGATGGCCAGCGTGCGAACAATCATGGGGGCTCCGTCGAAGGGGTAGAAGAAGGGGTAGGAAGACAGGCTAGGGCGCCATCAGGTGCGAGGCAAGCCGCTGAGCTGTCGGCGCGGCGCTGGACGCCGAAAACGACATCGGCCGGGCAAGCCCGGCCGATGAGACGTTCATTTCGCGGAGGTAAGGCCGATATCGACCACTTCCTCGACGATCTCGATTCCGCCTTGCGAGGTTTTCGCTTCGACAATCGGGAACTTGGCACTCTTCGATGCCGCTAGTTTACCGTCGTTCTCAATCTTCTCGATGATGAAGGAGTCGCGTTTTTCACCCTCACCCTTGAAGCTGCCACGATATTGCACGTAGCGGAACTCGGGAGCATCGGGGTTCTTGACGAATTCGGTGTCGCCGTTGAGGCGCTTGAAGTTGTCCTTGCTCGGTTCGGTCGAGTAGCCGACCAGGGTCGAGGCCATCGAGGTCCAAAAATTGTCGTCGACGCCACGCACCTGATTGCCGGCGATATCACGGTCATCGCCGCGCGGCCAGGCGCTCATGATGAAGTACGGGGTCACGAAGAAGGCCAAGAACAAGGTGGTCAAGGCCATGAACGCCACCCACATCGGATGCACCGGGGCGCTCTCGACGCGGATGCGATTGCTGCGCACGCTGCGCCGGCTCTCGCTGCTGGTAGAGGTCGCCACCGGACTGCCGTCGTGACTGGTGTCAAGCTGCGCGGTCATGCCTCCGATCTGCGTTTCATCAACGGCAGTCATCACTGCCGTGTTCTGATCGGTGAAATTGAGGTCCATGGTGCGCTTCGAATCATCGAAGGACACTTCCCGCGTACCTTTGGTGTCCTCGAAGTTGATCACTTCGAGTTCGTCGCCGAAGGTGATCGAGTCGGTCGCGCTGCGATTGCTCGGCGCGCTGTGCATGATCGTCTCGGAGGTGTCATCGACGACCTTGCCGAGATCGATCTGCAGATTGTCGCTGTCGCCGGTGAGCACGATGGTGCCATCGTCCTGTTCGGCCGCGACCTTGTTCACGTCCTCCTTGTTCACCATCAGTTTGCCGCCGATGCGCTGGGCCCGGATCGCACCGCCATTGATATGGCCGTTGAGTGCGTCGTCGTCACAGCCGAGGACCAGTTTGGCCTCTTTAGCATCGATCATGTCTGCCATGGGGAACTCCTCACCGAAGGGCAGGTTACGCCCTGGTCGGACGAATCCTGAGAAACCCCGGGGAGCCGGCAAGGTCGCCCACCAGACTGCCGATGCAGCACATCATACACCGAGGCCGGCGAGTGACTGTCCTGAATCACCATAACCCCCTGCAAATACGTAATGACCCTGCCGGAATCCCGTAACTGCGGATGGACAGCTACCTGCATGCCAGCGCGAATCGAGGCACGTTGCACCCACCAGCGCCGGGCGGTGGAGCGGAGAGCCACGAGCACTCGGTCGCCGAGAAGCACGATGCGGCTCGGACCGCGGCCGGCGATGGCAGAGGCCTACACTGAGAGTCAGCAACCCCACCGCCGCCTCCTCGCGCTTGGCGTCGTTGGCAAGCAGGTACGCAAGAGCCATCGTCGAATAGGTCGCAGAGCGGATGCGGCCCTGGAAGGCGAAGCCGCCGCTCCCGTTCTGGACTATCGCCGTCACCCGGTTGCTACCAGCCTTCAGCGTCAACCGCACTTTGATGCTATCGGGAGCGAGCCCGCGCTGGGTGCGGTCCTCGTAGACCTTCACGCCATTGCACCACAAGCCGAGGGCCTGCGTCCACGCCGCCACCTGGCTGGTGGGAGCGGGCAGGAAAATCAGGCCCATCCCTGCGCGTACGCGAGCGGCCAAGGCGTCGGCGAAGGCGGCACTGGAGGCTTCGACATCGGAGAGGATGACGCAGCGATACGGGTGACGAACCCTTCAACGATAGAACGTAACCCTCCGATAACGCCATTTCTAACCTGAATTCCCACCCGGCGGAACCCTGACCGGGCACAGCTTGGTGTAATTGGCTGGGGTCATGGCGGCGTAGTCGGTGTCGCCGGCGTGGATGCGGGC
>JBIILZ010000009.1:0-55386 GCA_044338255.1 Planctomycetota bacterium
CCTACCATATCGATCGTGCTCGGCGTCAAGGCTGCCCGTGCCTTTGGCACGGCGCTGCGCGGCCTTGACCCCTGCGCGCGTTCGATCTGGCAGGTTGCACAAGGAACCTCCCATGGCGAATTTTCACTGACTGCGGATTTATCATCTCGGCCAACAGCAACTGCGCGACATCGCGGTGGTCAGCGATGGAGTACGGTTCGGCGATCTCGCCAATCAACTCCGTCGTTCAGCCATATCCGTCGTCAGCAACCTCGTCGAGGGCGCCGGTCGCGGCAGCGATGCCGAATTCATCCGCTTCCTGCGTATCGCTCGTGCATCCAACGACGATCTGTCGGCACAGATCGAAATGCTCTCGGCCATCATCGGTTGCGACCAGACGCAGCTGCTCACCCGGAATCACATCCTGGGCCGCAAGATATCTGCGCTGATCACGGCCCTGCGGCACTGCGGGTAATCGGGGGGCGAACGACCAGTGACCAGAGACCAGTGACCAGAGACCAGAGACCAGTGACCAGAGACCAGTGACCAGAGACCAGAGACCAGTGACCAGTGACCAGAGACCAGCGACCAGTGACCAGGGACCAGGGGCCAGGGACCAGAGACCAGTGACCAGTGACCAGAGACCAGAGACCAGCGACCAGTGACCAGCGACCAGTGACCAGTCATTTTACGCGACGTGGGCAAGATCGACCTGCGAGGCCGGCAATAGTACGGGCTTTCCGCACTTTCTGGCCCCTGGCCGCACCACGTTTTCGCCGTCGCCAATAAATCTCTGTAAAATAAGCCATTTAACCCAACTAGTCCAACTTCTAATCCCCCCGATTCCGGAGGCTTGCATACCGCCCCCGCCGCCATGATGGGTCTTTACTGACCCATGTTCATCCACCTCCACATCTCTGGTTTCCACGCTGCCGTGCATCAAGCCGTCGATCCCGCCCTACGTGGTCGGCCGGTGGCGGTGGCCGTCGATGCCAGTGATCAGGCGGTGGTCTTCGAGACCTCGTCCGAGGCCCGCGCTCAGCGCGTCTGGCCCGGCCTGCGCTCAGCGGCTGCCCGGCGCCGTTGCCGTGACCTGACCATCGTCACTCCCGACCCTGGCTTGTACCGTCGGGCGCAGCGGGCTTTGCTGGCGGCGGCCTCGACGGCCACGCCGCGAGTCGCCATCCATCAGCACGGCCTCGACCTCGATCTGCACGGCACCGAGACCATGTGGCGCCCCGTCACCGGTAGCGCCCACGCCGAGGACCAGGCGCAGTGGTGGGCCCGGCGCCTGCACCACGAGGTCGCCACGCGTCTGCAACTGCCGACGACCATCGGTATCGCCGCCCGCCTGCGTGTGGCGCGTTTGGCGGCCCTTGCCGCCCGCGCTCAGGCCACCGGCATGCAGGTGGTCGCGGCCGGTGACGAAGCCGCCGCCTGCGCGCCCTGGCCGCTGCGCTGGCAACGCGAGGTTCCGTCGCCGACGTTGCAGGCCTTGGCCGATTGCGGCATCACCACCTTCGGCGCCTTGGCCCGGCTGACGCCCGATGATGCCCGGCGCTTACTCGGGGCCCAGGCCGAGGCGGTGTTGGGCGTACTCAGTGGCGAGGATGAGCCCCAGGTGCCGGCCCTGGTCGATCCCGAACGCACCTGTGTCGTCAGTCATCGTGGCGGAGCCGCCGGTCTCGATGGCGAGCAGGCCCGGCGCGCGCTGGCCGATCTCGCCCGCGATCTCGGTTTCGCCCTGCGTTCGGCGGCTCTGGCGTGCACCCGTCTGACCTTCGCCGGCACCTGGCTCGATGGCCGTACGGGGGAGCGCAGCCTGCGCCCGCTGCGGCAATTGCGTCACGATGATGAGTTGGCCGCCGCCGCCCAGGCCCTACTTCTGCCATTGTCGCGGCGCGTACATTGGCAAGGCTTCAGTCTCACCGCTGGCGGTCTAGTGCCGATCGAAGAGCAGCTCGAGCTGCTTGAAGCTCCGCGTGGTCGGCGCATGCAAGGCGCTCGCGATCACCTGCGGACGCGCTTCGGCAGCGAATTGGTGCGCCCAGCAGGCAGCTTATGAGTGCGCCCGTGAGACTGACGGCGTGGACGCCGGCGCGGCCTAATCAGCAGCTTGTCGAACAATGGCGGCATGCCGAACGCGAGCAGCAACGGCAGGCGCAGCGCTCGGCGCAGCTGCACGACCTCGGCACGCGCCTGCAGCGGGCCTGGGCCGGCCTGCCGCTGCCGTTGATCGCCGTGCAGACGCATTTTAGCCTGCTCGAAGGCACCGCCTCGCCGGGAGCCTGGGGCGAGGTCCTGGCGGCATGGCATGGCGCAGCGCTGCCGCCCAGCCCTGATCGCCGGGGTGGCAACCATCCCGGCGGAGCCTCGGCGGTGGCGGTGGCCGAAGCCCTGCTCGCCAATCCGCCGGCGGTCCGTGCCACCGCCGACCTAAGCGATGCGTTCCTTGGCCAAGGAGCGGGAGTGTTGGCGGCGCTCGCCGATCGTGATGACCTACTTGGCCTGCCGGCGACCTTGACGGCCTGGGGCCGGCAGCGCACGGCGGTGGGGGCTACCCTGTGCTGCCACGCGCAGGAGGTCGTGGCCCTGGCCCAGACGGCGTCGGCGTACGCGGCCTTGTGCACCTGGCTGAGTCGGCGTCATGACCATGAGCAGGCGCTGCCGCCCTTGCGCGGCCTGCGCGTCCTAGTGCGCGAGGCGGCGCTTGGCGCGTGGCTGGCGGCCGCCGGCGCCGAGGTCTTCTGGCGGGCCGAGGCGCGGCCGGTCACCGATCATCCACCGTTTCCGGTGGTCGCGGTGCCGCTGCTGACGCACATCGAGCATGACCGCGTCGCCGCCCCGGTGCTGCGGGCGATCCGCGAACGCGGCACCATCAGCCGCGCGCCCGGCCGCAGCCACGCGCTCGCCGAACTGCTGGCGATGCCGGCGGCCTATCGCGGGTATGAAGCGCAGCTGACGGCGAGTGCCGCTTGGCGTGAAGCCGCCTGGGCGGTGCCGGCGAGTGCGCCGCAGACCCTGCACCTGCCTCCACTGCCACCGGCCCTGGCTGCCTGCGATGCTGATGCCGAGCTGCGCCGTCTAGCCGAGGCCGGTATCCCGCAGCGCTATGGCGCGCATCCGCCGCCGGCGGTACGCGTCCGGCTAGAGCACGAATTAGCGGTGATCACCGGCAAGCGCTTCGCCTCCTACATCGTTACCGTGCACGCTATCGTACGCGGCCGGCGGACCTGCGGGCGGGGCTCGGCGGCGTCGAGCCTGGTGGTCTATCTGCTTGGCATCACCAACGTCGATCCACTGCGCTGGAACCTGCTCTTCGAACGCTTCCTCAGTCCTGAACGCGTCGATCCGCCGGACATCGACGTCGACTTCCCGTGGGACGAACGCGATGACGTGCTGGCGTGGATCGTCGGCACCTTCGGAAGTCAGCGCGTGGGCATGGTCGCGACGCACCAGCATCTCTCCGGAGATGGTGCCCTGCGCGAGGCGGCGCGCGCGCATGGTCTGCCCGATGCCGCCATCACCACGGTCGGCCAGCAGCTGCACGATCTGCGTCGCTATGGCATGAGCCGCTCTGGCCTGAGTAGTTCTGGCGAGAGCAGCTCTGGCGAGAACAGCTCTGGCGAGAACCACGACAGCCAGCCGTCGAGCCTGCCCGAGCCGTGGCCAGCGGTGCTCGCGGCGGCGGCGCATCTGCGCGGCGCGCCGCGGCATGTCGGTGTGCATTGCGGTGGCGTGGTGATCACTCGCGGACCGTTGACCGAGCTGGTCGTGGTGCATCCGGCGGCGAAGACCGTCGCCGCCGATGACGCCCCCGAAGGTCGCTTCGCGATGCCGACCATCGCCTGGGAGAAGGACGGGGCCGAAGAGCTGGGATTGGTGAAGATCGACATCCTCGGCAATCGCAGCCTGGCGGTGATCCGCGATTGCCTGGCGGACCTTCGGGCGCTGGGTGACGATGTCGAAGCCACCTGGCAGCCGCTCAACGATCCGGCGACCAGTATCCTACTCGCGCGCGGCGAGACCATCGGCTGCTTCTACGTCGAAAGTCCGGCCATGCGCCAATTGCAGGCTAAGGTCGGGGATGGTTCCTTTGAACGGCTGGTGGTGCACAGCTCGATCATTCGTCCAGCGGGCATGGCCTTCATCAACGTTTATATCGCCCGCCATCATCATCTGCGCAGTGGCTTGCCGCCCGAGCCCGATTGGTATCCGCATCCGGCACTTGCCGAACTCGTCAGCGAGAGCTATGGCGTGCTGTCCTACCAAGAGGACGTGATGCTGGTGGCGCAACGGATGGCGAGCTTCAGCCCGGGGGAGGCCAACCGCCTGCGCAAGGCCCTCGGGCGCGCCGACACCGCCGAGCGCCTCGCGCAGCAGGTGGGCGCGTTCGTTGCTGGCTGCCGCGCCCAGGGCATCGCCGATGCGGTGATCGATCTGGTGTGGCGGATGATCTCGTCATTCGCCGGCTACAGTTTCGCCAAGGCGCATTCCGCCAGCTATGCCATGGTCAGCATGCAGTGCGCCTGGCTGAAGGCCCATCATCCGGCGGTCTTCCTTGCCCGGGTCATCGCCAACGAAGGGGGATTTTACCGCCGTTCGGCCTACGTCGAAGAAGCTCGACGCCTCGGGCTGACGATCCTTCCTCCGTGTGTGCAGGTCGGCCAATGGGCGACGCACGCCGAGCACGGCGCCATCCGCCTCGGCCTGCATTGCGTCAGCGGCCTGAGCCGGGTGACGGCGCTGGCGATCAGGCGCGAGCAGGGATTCACCGGCGTCCGCGACCTGCTGCAGCGCACGCCGTGCGCCAGCGATGAGCTCACGGCACTGCTCGAAGCGGGGGCCTTGGAGCGCTTGCTGGCGGCGCTCACACCCGCGCAACGGGCGTGGACCGTGGCCATCGTCGGCGGCGAGCAGGTCGGCGCACGTACACGTCGTGGCCAGCAGGGTCAGCTGATGATCGCCCTGCTCGGCGTGGCCGATCCCCTGCCACCGGACCTCCCGGCGATCCCCGCAAGCGTGATCGCGCAGCGGCGTTGGCAGCGTCTGGGAGCGCTGCCCGAAGCCCATCCGCTGTGCTTGCGCTCGTTTCGTCGTCGCCCGCCGCGCCGCGCGGTTGATATCCCGCAGCTGCCTTCGGGCAGCTACGTGGCCTTCATCGCCCAGGTGATCACGCGCAAGACCGTCAACGCGGTCTATCACGAAGCCGACGGTCTGCGCACAGCGGATATGGCCTTCGTGACCCTCGAAGACGAGACCGCCGTCGTTGAAACGACGTGGTTCCCAGAGACCTTCAAGCGTTACGCGGCGCTGCTCGAACGTGGCGAACCGTTGCTGATCACCGGCACCGTCGAACGCAGCTGGGGCCTGGCAAGCATCGCCGTGCGCCACGTCGCCACCTGCTGATGAGCAGTGTCGAGAGTTTGGCTGAGAGTTTGGTCGAGAGTTTGGTCGAGAGTTTGGCCGAGGATCCTGCACCGCTCTTGCGTCAGGCCTTCGGGAAACCGGTTACGGGCCCGAAGACCATGAATCGTTGGCAATGGCGCCTGCCAGCCGCGTCAGCGGCTGGCAGGCGCTCGTAGGTCGATTCCGGTGTACATGGTCGATTGGACTGGGGTGAGCGACCAGGGACCAGCGACCAGCGACCAGAGACCAGAGACCAGGGGCCAGCGACCAGGGACCAGCGACCAGCGACCAGGGGCCAGGGACCAGGAACCAGAGACCAGAGACCAGCGACCAGCGACCAGGGACCAGGGACCAGGGGCCAGGGACCAGCGACCAGCGACCAATCACCGAGGTCCTTCGGCGCTCCCAAAGCTGGTCGATCGGGCGTTTAGGTGGGCATTGAGGCATGCCGCCAAGCGCTCGCTGGCCTTGCCGACACCAGCGATTCTCCGCCCGGCGCTCCCAGGGGGGCAAGCACCCCCCTCCACCTTGCGCTGTGAGAGCTTCCTAAGCTGGTCTTTGGTCCCCCCAAACACCGAAGCTCGATGGCTGCGGTTACGCGCCGACAATCAGCGCGAAATCGTGCCGGCGAAAGCCGCGGCCAAGGCTTGGCGCATGACCAGCATGCTAGCGGCTTCGGCAGTGGCATCGTAATGGGCGGCCTCGGCAAACGGTAAACCGGGCGGGATATTGGTCACGTCGAGGCCGGCACCGGGATTGGTGAAAGCATGCACGGCACCGGGGTAGCTGTGGAATTCCCAGGCGGCATTGGCGGCGAGCATCTCCTGGCTGAAGGCCGCGACATCGGCCGGCGGTACAAAGGGATCAGCGCCGCCATGGCAGACGATGATCTTGGCGCGCACCGCATCTGTGGCTGCCGGTGCGGCGGTGGTCAGGCCCCCATGGAAGCTGATCGCTACTTTCAGATCCGCGCCGTCGCGGGCGAGTTGCAGGACGGCCGAGCCACCGAAACAGAATCCGATCGCGGCCAGGCGTTGGCCATCGACTTCCGGGCGGGCGCGCAGGGCCGCCAAGGCGGGATTCAGACGTGCGGAAAACAGGGCTGGTGTGGTATAGAATGGTTTCGAGCGGGCCACGGCGGTGGGAAAGTCATTGCTGGCGAGAGCGCCATAGAGATCGGCGGCGAGGGCCACGTAGCCGAGTTCGGCGAGCTCGCGCGCGCGTTGCTCGGCATAGGCGTTCAGCCCCCACCATTCCGGTGCCACCAGCACCGCCGGATGCTTGCCAGGACTGCCGGGCAGGGCCAACCGACCGGTGTAGGTCTGGCCATCGATGACCACCGGCAGATCGATGACCTCGACCGCCGGCAGCGGTACGAGGGCGGTGATCGCCAGCGCCCAGCAGAGGATGAACGAGCGGCATGAGGAGATCTTCATGGCGCTCGTTCTACCTCCGCCCACGGCCGGTACAGGGCCGAGCTACGCAAGGTTGCGTGTCGGCTCAGTAACTTGCCCGCAAATGGCAGATGCTCACGGCCTTTGCGAAAGCGTCGGGAGTCACCGCTAGTTGTTCGCCGGGAGTTACCCCGGCCAGGGACTTAGGGGTGAAGGTCAAAGTCCGTGGCTGGCCCGGCAGCAAGGTCAGCGAGTTGTCGTCGAATTCGCCAGCCAGGTCATCGGCGTTGAGGTGCACGAAGAGGGCCGGCTTGTCGGTGCTCAGGGTCACCGCGTAGCCGTGGACCTCCATGGTGATCCGGGCATCGGCGAGGGTGCAGCGCTTGTACTCGGTGAAGACGTGGGTGTTCACATGTGTGAAGGCGCTCGCGCCGGCCTGGGCGGTGAGGCTCAGCTGCAGGAAGCGCGTGCCGCGCTCGGCGGTGGTGGCGGCGAAGGACGCCACTGGGCGCTTCGCCAGCAGCTGGGCCGAGCCCGCGGCGACCGTCGCGGTGAGGACTTCGCTGCCGATCAGCTTGCCATCGAAGCCGATGATCTGCGCCGTCACCGAAGCCTGGGCGGGCTCGCAACGATCATTGGTGATCCACAGCTCGAGCTCGTCGGTCTTGGTCTGGAAGGCGCTGACGATCACCGGCGCGAAGAAGCGTCGCGCGTGGTAGTGGAGCTGTTTCCATTTGCCGCTGTATTCCAGCGACGACCACGAGGCCACCGGCCAGTTGTCGTTGAGCTGCCAATAGATGGTGCCCATGCAGGTGGGCTGCAGATGACGCCAATGCTCGACCGCGATCTTGATCGCCAGGGCCTGCTGCACCTGCGACAGGTAGAGGAAGGCCGGGAAGCCCATCGGCAGGCGGAAATAGCGCGAGAACATGTCGTTGATGCGCTGGTTGCCGCCGGTGTTGCGCTGATGCCATTCCATCACCGGCGAGGTGACATTGAACTCCTCGGGCGGGCAATATTTCCGGACGGTGTCGAGGGACGGGAAGCTCTGATAGCCGAATTCGCTGCAGAAGCGCGGGGTGACATCGTAGTAGCTCTCGAAGGGCTTGCTGCCGTGCCACACTTCCCAGTAGTGCATGTCGCCCTTCTTGTCATCCAGCCAGCAGTCGCTGAAGTCACCGGGGCCGGCGCAGGGGGATGACGGCCAGAACATGCGCGTGTTGTCGGCTTCTTCGACGGCGTTGGTGAGCACCTGCGAGAGACGATCGTAATCGATGATGTAGCGATCGCGCGATTCCTTGGATTCCTTGAACCACGTCAGGGCACCCACGACCTCGTTGTCGCCGCACCACAGGGCGATGCAGCCGTGATCGCGCAGGCGCTTGATCTGGTAGGTGACTTCGCGACGGATCTCGGCCAGCCACGGCTTGTCGGAGGGATACAGCGCGCACGAGAACATGAAATCGTGCCAGACCATCAAGCCGAGCTCGTCGCAGAGATCGTAAAAGGCATGGCGCTCGAACTGTCCGCCACCCCACACGCGGATGATGTTCATGCCCACGGCGGCGGCGGAATCGAGGTGATCCTTGAAGCGCGCATCGGTCTGCCGCGCGGGCATGGCATCGCTGGGGATCCAGTTGGCGCCCTTGGCGAAGATCGCTCTCCCATTGACCTGGATGACCATCGAGGTGCCGCGCGCATCTTTCTCATTCAGCACCATGAGGTCACGCAAGGCGAGACGTTTGCTGCAGATTTCATCGCCGACGCTGACGGTCAGATCGTAGAGCGGCTGGGCGCCGTGGCCGTTGGGCCACCACAATTTCGGAGCGCGAATGGAGACGCTGCCGCTGACGGTGTTGGCGCCCTGGGTCAGCTGCACCGGCAGCTTCAGGTGCTGATCACCGAGTTGGATAGCGAAGGACGTGCCCCCGGCGGCGACGGCCTCGACCTCGGCGGTGACGGTGACCACGACCTCGCCGGCAGCGTGCTGTTGCGTGGTGTAGACGTGTTCGATGCGGGCGGCGGTGGTGCCGCGCAGGCTGAGGTCGTCGTAGACGCCGCAGGTGAACAGGCTGATGCCCCAGTCCCAGCCGCCGTGGCATTGGGCCTTGCGGATGAGGTTGTAATGCGGGACCCGTATCCCGTTTTGGTAGCCGTTGGCGGGGATCGGATAGGGCTGCCGGGCGGCGCGGGCGGCGGCTTCTTTGGCCGCCGAGCGGAAGACGATGCGCATCGTGTTGCGGCCGGCCGTCAGCGCCGCTTTGACGTCGAAGCGATGGCGGCGGAACTGATTGGCGGTGCTGCCGATGTCCGTGCCATTGATGCTGATCTCGGCGAAGGTATCGAGCGAGTCGGCATTGAGGTAGACGTTGGCGCTGGCGAGGAGCGCAGCCGAGACCTCGAAGGTGCGCTCGATCGCCCAATCGCGGGTGATGACCCACTGCACGGTCTCCTCGTTCATGCCCCAGTAGGGATCGGGGATGAGCTGGGCGGCGAGCAGGGCGCTGAAGACATCGCCGGGGGCGACGAAGGGGCAGCTATGGGTACCGCCGATCTCGCTCAAGATCCACGTCCCGGCGAGGTCGAGGTGCTGCAGCGCCTGGCGCGGGATGCCCGGTTGGGTAACGAACGAGGACGTGACCGAATGGGCGACAGGGGCGGTGCTCATGACCCGACTCTAGCACGGCGTCTTCGTCATGCTTCCCCAAGGTTGACCCTGATTTGACCATGGTTGATCTCGTGCCCGGCCGCCGAAGGTACGCTGTCGATGCGCCTCCCCCGTACCAAGGTCTTGCAGCCGGATGATGTGTACGTGCGGCAATCATTGGGGCCGTCGCCGCCGTGGCGTTTTCCGGCGCATCATCATGACGGCTGGAGCGAGGTGCAGTTGGTCATCGAGGGCCGGCTCCGGCAGTAGGTCAATGGGCGCGATTTCGTGCTTTTCAATTTTGCGATCGCCCTCGATCTGGGCTTCGGTTCGGCGAGCGCGTTCAGCCGCTCCTTCCGCGCCCCTCTCGCCCTCGCGCCCTCTCGCCACGCGAATGGCGCAAACGCCATGGCGTCGGTTGGCGCTCCTAGTTCTTAAGCGACCCGTTGCACGCCGAGGGGAGTCAGGGTCTCGGTCGCCTTGCGCATGCGTTCGTTGATGCGCTGGACCAGGGCCAGGGCCTCGGTGGCGGGATCTTGCGAAACCTCGTCGCTGTCGTCGAAGTCGCTGAGCTCGGGCGCGATCAGGGCCGGCGCGGAGGGTTGGATGTTAGGCATGGCAACCATCTCTGCGCGGCCGGGAAGGAGAGCGCGGTAAGTGGGCGGTAAGTGGGCGGAAAGGGGAGCAAGAGCGAGGCGCTCGTCAGGCGAGCTGCAGTAGGGAAGTCTACCACAAGAATTTTCATTCTGCGCGGACTTTATTATCGACGGACTGTGTAGCCTGTGAAGACCGTGCTAAGGAGCTAGCTTGCTGCCTGGTGCAGCAAATCAGGTCATTTCAGCCCGAAACCGTCCCGTAGGTGGCAATCACTTCATTGCGCCCACCGAGAACCAGCACTTTCGGTTCGTGGTCGACGACTTCGTTTTCGTTGTAGAGGGCATAGCCGGCGATGATCACGATGTCGCCGCGCTGGGCGTGGCGGGCGGCCGCGCCATTGACGATGATCTCACCCTTGCCGCGCTCGCCGGCGATCAGGTAGGTCTCTAGCCGGTAACCATTGTGGCAGTTCAGGAGCTGGATGCGCTGGTGGACGAGCAGGCCAGAACGTTCGATGAGGTCGAGGTCGACCGTCAGACTGCCAGGGTAGTCAATGCGGCAGTCAGTGACCGTCGCATGATGGAGTTTGCCTTGGAGCAGTTCGCGGAGCATGCGTGAAATGCTGGCGCTGCGGACGTCAGTGCAACCGCCGTCAGGACCCGGGCGGGGTTGCTGGCTGGGGCGCGGGTGGAGGCGAAATAGCGCTGGCGGCAGGCTGGGTAAGGAGCGGATCCTTAGCCAGATAGCAGCTGGAACTGGGATGCCCGCCGCCGCCGCGGGCGGCGGCGATGGTCGCGCAATCGGCGGTAGGGATGCCGCCGCGCGCGCCCGAGCGCAGCGAATGCACCCACATCGGAGCATTGCCTTTGCGGTAGAAGAGCACCGCCAAGTCATAGCCCAGGCCGCCCTCGGCCAGCGGCTGGCAAATATATTCGCCGAGTTCGTTCTGATCCTTAAAACAGTTCACGGCCAGTGCACGCAGACCCTTCACGCCGTAGGCATCGCTGATCGCCACGCCGTTCTTGGCGGCCTCGATGACGCGTTGGCGCTGAGCCTCGATCAGCGGCCGGCCGCGCGCGGCCATGGCCCCGAGATCGGCTTCGAGCAGGCCGGCATACAGACTATTGGGATAGGCATCGACCAATCCGGCGCAAATCAGGCGGCTGTCAGGCAATTGCCAATGCCAGAGATCCTTGTCGCGGATGTATTGCACCACCGCCGGCGGCGGCTGGTTGGGAAAAAGGGTTTTCCAGGTCAGCGAGGTGCCGCATTCGTTGAGATCGAAGACACCCCAGCCGAGGGTGCGCCAGATGTCTTCGGCGCTGGCGTGGTGATCGATCCACAGCAGCTCGCTGGCCTGGGCCTTGAGCTGGCGCATGGCCTCCAAAGGAAAGCCGAAATCAACGAGATAAACCGAGCGGCCCTCGACCTTCGGCGGCGGATTGCTGTATTGCACCGCTAGGAATTCGCAGTCCGGGACCTTGCGCTCGACGACCGCTGCGGCGCCACTGCCGTCAAGGCAGTTTTTGTGATAGATGCACAGGGGGCGAGGAGGCACGCGAAGGGGTGTATCGTCGCCTGCGGCAGGGAAAGCGTCGCCTGCATTGGGGGTTTCTTTCAGACGTGGTCGGACACCGTAGCTGGACATGCGCGCTGCCGCCGTTCTCCTGCCCCTCGCCCTGGTTCTGAATCTGGCGGCCTTGGGGCTGCCCTTCGTGACCGTCTCGATTGGCATGACCACCGAGGATTACTCGCTGCTGCACACGGTGAGCATGTTGTGGCAGCATGGTTTTCCGGGCTTGGCGGTACTGGTCGGACTGTTTTCGGTGGTTTTTCCGTTCGCCAAGCTGACGGCCCTGGCGGGCGTCTGCTGGTGGCGATGGCCGGCGCGTTGGGCGGGCACCATCGGAGGTCTGGGCAAATGGTCGATGCTTGACGTGTTCCTGGTCATCCTGCTGTTGGCGGTGGCTTATGATCGGGTGCTGGTCTCGGCGACGCCCAAGGCGGGTCTGATCGTCTTCACCATCGCCATCCTCCTTTCGATGATCGCCGGCGAGCTGCTGCATGAGCCCGTCGATCGCCAACCGGTCGAGCCGAAGCGCTGGCGGTGGCTGGCCCTGATCATCGCCGGCATCGGTACCGCGGCTTCGTTGTGGTTGCCGCTGTTTGCCACCGAGGCGTGGTTCCTCTGGGATTCCGCCTTCAGCGTGGTCGGCATCGGGCAACGCTTATGGCAGCTGGGGGCGTGGGTTCCGGCGCTGGCCGTGGGCCTGTTCCTGGTCGTCATGCCGGTGATGCGCGTGGTGTTCCTCGCGCTGCTGGTGCTTGGCGGCGCACGTTGGGCGCCAGCGGCGGGCTTTGCCGGACGGTGGTCGATGCTCGAGCCGTTCGCCTTGGCGTTGGCGATCTTCATCTTCGAAGGTCGCGAGACGGTGCCGGCGGCGCTCGACCATGGCGGCCTGATTTTGATCGTGGCCATGGCCCTGGCGGCATTTTCCAGTACGTTGCTTACCCAGCGCCGCCATGACTGGTCCAAGCTGGTGGCCGCGCCGCCGCCTCCGCTCAGCGATAAGGCCCGATAAGGCCAGATAAGGCCAGATAAGGCCGGATAAAGCCGGATAAAACCCGATGAAAACCGCGTTTGTCGGTGATCGTCGTGGCGGCGTCCGGTTTTGACGCGGCAAAAGCCGTTCACCGCTTGCCCATGGCAGCGACAACCCATCATCCCCGCTCCATTTTCGCCAGTCAAGGACGCCAGCCATGGCCATCAATCTCGCTAAGACACGCAATTTCGGCATCGTTGCCCATATCGACTCGGGCAAGACCACCGTGTCGGAGCGCATTCTCTACTACACCGGCAAGAAGCATAAGATCGGTGAAGTGCACGACGGTGCCGCCTCGACCGACTGGATGAAGGAAGAGCAGGAGCGTGGTATCACCATCACCGCCGCCGCCGTCTTCGCCCAGTGGAAGCGCCATGGCGAAACCTACGACATCAATCTGATCGACACCCCTGGACACGTGGACTTCACCGCCGAAGTCGAGCGCTCCTGCCGCGTTCTCGATGGCGCCGTGGTGGTGTTCTGCGCCGTCGCCGGCGTGCAGGCCCAGTCCGAGACGGTGTGGCGTCAGGCCAACAAGTACTCGGTGCCCCGCCTGGTGTTCGTCAACAAGATGGACCGCATGGGCGCCAACTTCGATCGCGTCGTCGGTCAGGTCGAAGAGCGTCTCGGCGGCCACCCGGTGCCGATCCAGATGCCGATCGGTGCTGGCGACGATTTCCGCGCCATCATCAACCTGCTCGACATGAAGTACTACACCTTCGAAGGCGACAAGGGTGAAGACCAGATCGAGCACGAGATCCCTGCTGAATTCCTCGAAGAAGCAAAAGCCCGCCGGGCCAAGCTGATCGACTCGGCCGCGTCCGGCTGCGGCGACGAAGAGATCGAGATGACCTATCTCGAAACCGGCTCGCTCAGCGATGAACAGCTGCTCAAGGCGCTGTGCATCGGCACCATGACCTTCAAGTTGCAGCCAATGTTGTGCGGCGCTGCGCTGCGGAACAAGGGCGTGCAGCTGTTGCTCGACACCGTCGTCGACATCCTGCCCAATCCGAAAGATGCCCACTCGATCAAGCAGTTCGAGCTCGACGACGTGCTCAAGACCGCCCCGATCCCCACCAAGTGCGACAGCAAAGCGCCACTCCGCGCCATGGTCTTCAAGATCATGTCGATGCCCAACCTCGGCGACGTATCCTTCGTGCGCGTCTACCAGGGCATCATCAAGGAAGGCGATGCGCTCACCTGCCAGCCTTCGGGCAAGGGCGAACGCGCTGCACGCATGGTCAAGCTCGTCGGCGTGGTCCCGACCAAGATCGACGAAGCCCCAGCCGGCGACATCGTCGCTCTCGTCGGCCTCAAGAACACCCGCACCGGTGACACCTTGTGCATGGCTGATGATCAGCACCCGATGGCCCTCGAAGGCATCAGCTTCGCCAAGCCGGTGATCTCGATGGCCATCGAGCCCGCGTCGAACAACGACAAGGAAAAGCTGGCCTACGCCCTGGCGCGTCTCGAACGCGAAGATCCGACCTTCAAGAAGTGGGTCGATCCCGAGACCAGCCAGGTCATCATCTCGGGCATGGGCGAGCTGCATCTCGAAGTTCTGCAGCACCGCATCCGTGACGAATACAAGGTCGACGCGGTCATCGGCAAGCCCAAGGTCAGCTACCGCGAGACCATCACCAAGCAGATCCAGATCCGCGGCAAGCACGTCAAGCAGTCCGGTGGTCGTGGTCAGTACGGTGATTGTATCCTCATCATTCGTCCGCTCACCGACGAAGAGAAGGCTGCCGGCAACGAGTTCATCTGGGTCGACGGCACCAAGGGCGGCACGGTTCCCAAGGAATTCCGTCCTGCCGTCGAAGAAGGCGTGCGTTCGGAGCTGCAGCGCGGCTACCTTGCCGGCTTCCCAACCATCAACGTCTACGCCGAGCTGATCGACGGTTCGTACCATGACGTCGACTCGTCGCAGGAAGCGTTCATCGCCGCCGGCCGTTTGGCCATCCGCGAAGCCTACCCCAAGCTCGGCTGTCAGCTGCTCGAGCCGTGGATGAAGGTCGAAGTCGAAAGCCCAGAGCAGTTCATCGGTTCGGTCATGGGCTCGTTGCAGTCCAAGCGCGCGATCATCACTGAAACCGTTGATCGCGGCACCAACAAGATCGTGCGCTGCGAAGTGCCGTTGGGCGAAATGTTCGGCTACACCACCGACCTGCGCTCGATGAGTCAGGGCCGTGCCGGCTACTCGATGGAACCAAGCGAGTACAAGCCCGTGCCGAACTCGATGGTCGAGAAGTTGGCGAAGAAGGCTTGATCTTTCATCGCTGCGCCTCCTGCACGTCAGGAGGCGGCTGGAACACCCCGCGCCCTCAGGGCGTGGGGTGTTTTTTTAGTGCGTTGGGAGCGGGAGGGGATTTTTTCTGGTCTCTGGTCTCTGGTCTCTGGTCTCTGGTCTCTGGTCTCTGGTCTCTGGTCTCTGGTCTCTGGTCGCTCATGCGACTCAGGGACTGCGGCAGTTTGCAAACCGGTCAGCAGCTCGAACGTTCGTTCTGATCCTACTCGCGGGCGATGAGCAGTACGCCCATCAGCAGCAGCAACGGTAGGGCGGTGGTCAGCGTGGCATAACCGACGAGGCCGAGGATTGCACTGGCGGCGATCGGCACGCGCAGCAGCAGGCCGTAGTGCCGGGGCTGCGGCCAACGCCACGCCCATAGGCCAGCGGCGAGCACCGTCAGCAGGCAGCCGGCAATTGCCGGCGCCGCGCCCAGGCGCAGGAACTGGCCGCCCAGCCCATGATCAAGCACCGACAGCGGATCGCCGTGGAAGAAGCCCACGGCTTTGCGAGCGAGGATGAAGCAGACCCCGCCCACGGCCAGGGCGCCGGGGACGATCAACGGCAGGAGCAGCCGATGCTTCCGGAACTCGTGCCGGCGGGCGAGGAAAACCCCCGCCCATCCGGCGAGGACGGCGATCACACCGACGGCGAAGGTTCCGCTGGTGACCGACATCAGCAGCAGCCCCACGGCTTGGCCGACGAGGATCCAGACGAGCCGCCGGGGGCGCCCGGCGGCCTGCTCGACCTGGATGGCGGTCAGCAGCGCGAGCCCGGCAAAGGCCGGAATCACCCGCCCGTTCATGGTCAAGGTCGCCAGCGCTAGCGGCAGCAGCAGCCAGATGCGCAAGGCGGCTTCTCGGCCGGGGATGGCGGCGGCGAGCGCGCCGACGCGGGCGAGCAGCACGGTGGTGGCCCAGATCAGGAACCAGCAGATGACGGTGAAGACCGCATCCGGGGCCACCGGGCCGAAGGCCAGGGTCGGCTGCATCACCAGCCAGCGCAGGGCATGGGGGTGGAAGCTCGAGAACACCGCCCACAGGCTGGCGTCTTCGAGGACCAGGATCTGATCCCAGACCACGAAGCGTTTCAGGCCTAGGGCCAGGATCAGGGCGTAGATCCCCAGGCCCCAATGGAAGGCGGAGGGGGATTCGAGGCGGTGGCGGAGTTCGGTACAGGTCACGGGCAGACGGGCTCGCTACGGCTGCGTTGTACCTGCGGCTGGGGTGCATACCATCGATGGCCAGCGGAGACGCACGATGCAGCAGCAAGCAGTGTTCCCGGCAGTATGCGTTTCGATCGGAGTTTCCGATTCCTCCGGCAGCGGCGGGACGCAAGCCGACCTCAAGACCTTCACCGCCCTCAATTGCTATGGCGTGTCGATTATCACCGGCGTTGCCGCCCACAGCCTCGGTCGCCTGTATGATCTGTATCCATTGCCGGAATCGGTGGTGCGCTCGCAGCTCGAGGCGGCCGCTGAAGATCTGCCGATCACCTCGGTGAAGGTCGGCTTCTGCCCCTCGATCGCGACCATGCGCGTCGTCGCCCGCTGGTTGCGCGAACGCCCGGCGGTGGCCGTGGTCATCGATCCGGTAGCACGTGACAGCCGCGGCATCCCGCTGCTCTCGCCGGAGCAGGTGGCCTGCCTCAAGGACGAACTGCTGCCCCGCGCGACGGTATCCACGCCCAATCGCCACGAGGCCGCCTTGCTCACCGGCATGGAAGAGGTTCTGGCGAAATCGGATATGGAGGATGCCGCCAAGCTCATGCTCAAGCGCTATGGCTGTCCGACCCTGGTCACCGGCGGCGGCTTGCAGGGCATGAGCCTCGACGTCTTGGCGGGCCTCGATGGTCTGCGCCATTTCTCGTTCCCGACTGTGCAGCGCGCCAAGATCCACGGTACCGGTGCGACCTTCTCGGCGGCGATCGCCGCCGGGCTGTCCAGGGGCGACAGCCTGCGGGAGGCGATCCTGGCGGCGAAGCTCTATGTCTCGGCGGCGATCTCCGCCGCTCCCTTCCTCGAAAACGGGCGCAGTGCCCTGTGGCATTCGGTGACGGTGCGCGAACAGGTCATCGCCACCCAATCCGATTCCTGGCCGGCCGTGCACGTGCATGAGCCGTCCAGTGGCTAAGAGTGGCTGAGAGCGGATGAGAGTGGCTAAGAGTGGCTAAGAGTGGCTAAGAGTGGCAGAGAGCGGATGAGCGCCAAGGACGTCGGGTGACCCATGCCGATGGTCGAAGTGGCGAGCGTTTTCCCGACCACGAGGTGGAGCCAGGTGGTGGCCGCCGGCGCGGGCGCCGAGCAGGCCCTTGAGGAGCTCTGCCGGATCTATTGGCGGCCCTTGTACGCCTACGCCCGTCGGCGCGGTCTGCGTCCGGTCGATGCCGAGGATGCTATCCAGGATTTTTTCGCGCATTTCCTCGTCGACGGCTTCGCGCGTGCGCAGGCCGATCGCGGCTGTTTCCGCTCCTTCCTGCTCACCGCCCTGCTCCATCGCCTGCATGACGGCTACGACCATGCCACGGCGGCTTGTCGCGATCAGCGGCGGGTGGTGTGGCTGGATGCGCTCGACGCCGAGCGTCGCCTGCAGCTCGAGCCCGTCGTCACCGACAGCGTTAGCCCGGAAGCCGCCTTCGATCGCGAGTGGGCCCTGGCGGTGCTGGCCGAGACCCGCCAGCGTCTGGCGGAAGAATACCAGACACTCGGCCAACAGGCGACCTTCAGCGCCTTGGAGCCGTGGCTGACCATCACCGGCACGCCGGCGGAGACGCTCGCCGCCGCCCTCGGTACGACCCCCGGCACGGCCAAGGTCGCGATGCACCGCCTGCGTCAGCGCTGGCGTGACCTCTTGCGCCTGCGCATCGCCGATACCGTAGCCGAGGTCGGTGAAATCGACGACGAACTGCGCTATCTGGCGGCCGCCGCAGAAACCCGGTAACTGGCGCCGGCGCGTCCCGTAGGAATGAACGTGCCACCTCTCCATCCCGCTGATCTGCTGGCCCTCGGGCATGCCTAAGAGGATCCCTTGCCGTCCTTGGCGGAGCTCGCGGAACTCTTTCCCGAATTCGAGGTCCAGGCCTGCATCGGTCGCGGCGGCATGAGCGCGGTCTATCGCATCCATCATCGCGCCCTGGCCCGTGATGAGGCTTTGAAGATCCTCTACCCCGGGCGCCCGGAACTGGCGCAGCGCTTTGCCGCCGAGGCGCGGACCTTGGCGCGCCTCGATCATCCGCACATCGTGCGCGTCTACCGCGTCGGCGAGACTGCCGGTTATCCCTGGCTGACCATGGAGCTGATCGCCGGTGGAACCCTGCGCGAGGCTCTGCGCGCGCAGCGTCTGCCGCCGGAGAAGATCCTGCCGCTGATCCCCGGGTTATGCACCGCCCTGCAATTCGCCCACGACCACGGCATCGTGCATCGCGACCTCAAGCCCGAGAACCTCCTGATCAGCGCCGACGGGTCGCTCAAAATCGCCGACTTCGGTCTGGCCCTCGATCACGGAGAGCAGCGCCTGACGCAGCATGGCGCCAACCTCGGCACACCGCACTACCGCGCTCCGGAGCAGATCGAGCATCCCCAGCTCGTTGATCATCGCGCTGATCTCTACGCCCTCGGCGTGGTGCTCTATGAACTGTTGACGGGTGAGCTGCCCTTAGGAGCCTGTCGGAGATAGGCGCCCGAGGATGGCGAAGGGTTCGTGCGACAGATCCAAGGCGGCAAAGCGGGCGGATAGCGGGAGCTATCTGACCGTTTTGCCAACGCCGGAGCTGTCGTACGAGACCGAGTCAGCCGACCAAGGCTATCTCCGACAGGCTCCTAGGGCGCTTCCCGCTTCCGTCGCAGCGCGCGGCGGTGACCACGCGCTGCGATGCGGTGGTCTTGCGTGCCCTGGAAAAGGAGCCCGAGCGGCGCTATCAGCGTGCCGATGCCTTCGGCCACGACGTCGCGAACCTCGATCAGCGTCGCTGGCTGATGCCGGTACTGGCTGGGGCGGGCGCCCTGGCGGTGCTCGCCGGCATGGTGTTCGTCGTCGCTCCCGGGTCGGCCGCCGTCCCTGCGGAGCGCGTGGCGGCCATCGCCCAGGCCGATTTCAGCGATCTGGTCGATCAGCGTTTCGCCCATCTTCTCAGCGCGCGCAGTGCACCGCTGCTGACCGCGAAGGAGCCGGCCGAGGCCGTACTCCAACGCTGGCGCGCCGCGCTCGGCGCACTCGGAGGCATCCTCGCCCTCGACACGCCCGAGCCCCTTCCCGACGGGATGGCGATGACCGCTCGTGGCGTCAACGGCGCACTGCGCATCACCATCCATTATGATCACCAGCAACGCCTCACGCAGGTAGAGTTCACCCATGAATAATCGGACATTTTCCGCTCATCATCTGCTCCTCGCCCTGTGCCTGAGTTGGTGCGCCGGGGCCCTCGCCGGCAGTGAGCCGTCCCCATCCAAGCCAGCAGAGCCGGTGGTGATCCGCTCGCTGCCGATCTGTGGGGCCGAACTCGTCGATCCGAACCTCCAGGAGCTCTCTGTGACCTTTGATCACGCGCTGGTTGAGGGCCAATGGAGCTGGGCGCCCAGCCCCGGCGGCATCGTGCCTGTGGTCAGCGGTGCGCCGCATTTCCTGGCCGATCGGCGGACCTGGGTTCTGCCGGTGCGTCTGCAGCCAAATACAGCCTATGCACTCGCCCTGAATGGCGGCAAGGAACGCAAATTCCGCGACCCGCAGGCGACCGTCGCCTTACCGTGGAACCTGCGTTTCACCACCGGCGCGGCGGGCGACCGCGATCCTGATCAGGCGCTCCTGAGCCAGGCGACGCAGGTTGCCGATGCCCTGGTGCGCAAGGATTTCGCGTCCGTCGCCGGGCGTTTTGATGCCACCATGCGCAAGGGCTTCGATGCCCAGCGGATCGGCGAAGTGTGGCAGACCACGGTTGCCGACTACGGCCCCTTCAAGGCTTTCGATTCGCCTTACTTCAAGACCATCGAGACCTACCGTGCTGTCATCGTCACCGGTCGCTGGCAGCAGGCGGCATTGAATGTGCAGATCGTCTTCGATGTCGAAGGCCGCATCAGCGGCTTGATGTTGACGCCCGCCACGCGCTGAAACGTTGCAACCCATGCAGGTGTTGCCGTACGCGATTCGTCAGCTGACCCTTGGCGAGCGTCCCTGACGGCGCACACTCGGCCATATGGATGAGGCGGCGATTCTTGAGCAACGATTGCGGGCCGGCGAGGTCCAGGCTCTCGCCGAACTCGTCGAGCTTCATCGTGAGCGTTTGCTGCGCACCATCCGCCTGCGCCTTGGCGCGCTGGCGCGGCGCGTCGAGGCCGACGATGTGCTCCAGGAAGCATTCGTCGCCGCCGCCGCGCGTCTGGCGCACCTGGTGACCTCGTCCTATTCGAGCGGCTTCCTGTGGCTGCGGGCGATCGTCCTGCAGACCCTCATCGATCTGCATCGTCACCACTTCGGCGCCGAGATGCGCGATGCGCGCAAGGATCTCGCCGCGCCCGCGGTCGGCTCGGATTCGCTGGGCGAACTGTTCGTGGACAGCGCCACCAGTCCCAGCGGAGTGCTGACGCGCCACGAGACCGCCGCCATCATCGCCGCGGTCATGGCGGAACTGCCCACCAGCGACCGCGAGATCATCGCCCTGCGCCACGCCGAGGATCTCGGCAACAACGAGATCGCTGAAGTCCTCGGCATCCAGCCCAAGGCCGCGAGCATCCGCTACGTGCGGGCGGTGATGCGTCTCAAGGAGTTACTGCTGGCGCGCCAGATCGATTTTGCCGATGGCCTCTGAACGCGACCCGGTCGAGGAATTGGCGGCCGAATACATCGAGCGCCTGCGTCGCGGCGAAGCCCCGGTGATCGCCGAGTATCAATGGCAGCACCCGGCTTTGGCGGTGGAAATAGGGGCGCTCTTCCCGCTGATGGCGAGCCTGGAAAAACTGAAACCCGGTCCGGCAATGAACTCGGCCACCGCGACCTTCGCCAAGGCGGTGGCAAGCAGGCAGGTGCAGCTCGGCGAATTCACCGTGCTTCATGAACTGGGACGCGGCGCCATGGGCGTGGTCTACGAGGCCGAGCAGCCGTCGCTGCAACGGCGGGTGGCGATCAAGATCCTGCCGCGTCTGCCCGAGGTCATTACGGAAGCGGTCGAGCGTGCGCAGCAGCGCTTCCTGCGCGAGGCCTACCTTGCCGCCCGTCTGTCGCATCCGCACATCATCCCGGTGCTCGCGCGCGGCGAGGATCACGGAATGGCGTGGATCGCCATGCACCGCGTCCAGGGCATCAGTCTGGAGCAGCTGATCAGCGTGCTCGCAGCCGGACACGCGCCGCTCGCGGGCGAGGGTCTCGCCAGTCTCGTGCGTGGCGTCATCGCCGGGACAGTGCTGCCCCGTGGTACGCTCGGCGAGGAGTTCGTCACCGAGGTCGCGGTCCTCGGGGCGCAGATCGCCGAAGCCTTGGCCTATGCCCATGGCCAAGGTGTTGTGCACCGCGACATCAAGCCCGCCAATCTCATGCTCGATGTCGACGGACACGTGTGGGTCGCCGATTTCGGCTTGGCCAAGGCTGCGGCCGACGGCTCGATCACCGCGACACGGGCCATCGCTGGCACCTTGCGCTATGTCGCCCCCGAACGTCTGCGCGGCCAGACGGATGGCCGTGGTGATCTCTATGCCTTGGGCTTGACCCTGTTCGAGCTGCTCGCTCTACGTCCGGCATTTCCCCAGGCGAACCACGGTGCGTTGTTAGAGGCCATCGTCCATCAGGGGGCACCGCCACTGCCGCGTCTCTGCCCGCAGGTTCCTCCGGCGCTGGTGCGGGTAGTGATGCGCGCCTGCGCACGGAATCCCGAGGCGCGTCAGGCCGATGGCCAGGGGCTGGCGCAGGAGCTGCGCGCGGCGGTGGCCGTAAGTCCCGAGGTCAGGCGACCTCGTTGGCGGCAACCAGTTCTGGTCGCGGCCGCGGCCCTGGTGGTGCTCATCGGTGCTGTTGTTTGGCATCGGCCGCCGCCGGGTCCACTGCCAGATGGTCCACTGCCAGATGGTCCACTGCCAGATGGTCCACTGCTAGCACATCCACGCAGAGAAGCTCCATCGGTCCATCCACCCGCGCCGAACGAGGCGCTCGATGAGCTGTTCCCGCCGCCGGGAGCCGGTGATGAACCGTGGCATCGTCGTCCGCCGCCACCGGGCGGGCATCGGCCGGGTTTGCCTCCACGTTCCTTTCCTCCTCCACGTCCGGGTGATCGGCCGCCGCCAGAGTAAGTGGGCGAGGGGCTTATTTACTGATGAAGGCCAGGGGATGGTTGAACAGGTACAAGCCCACGACCCAGGCGACGGTCCAGGTGACGAACTTGAAGATCACGAAGAGCCAGAACAGCGCGGGATTGGCGAACTCCAGGCGGGGATCTGGACCACCTGCGGGCACGCGTTTCAACAACGCCAATTTGTCGATTCCGACGCAGCCTTTGCCGAGGCCGAAGACGAACAGGAAGGTCCCGACCCAGATCGCCAACGGCGGGCCGACCTTGAGCGCGTGGCAGACCACCGCGCCGATCGCGATCAGGAAAGTGACCAGCAGGCTGATATAGGGAAGGCGGTGCAGCATGGGCGGGAAGGGTGGCTCTGCGGCGGCGAACAAAAGGACGAAAACGCGCGCGGTTATTTAGCGACCTGCACGAGGTAGGCATCGGCGAGCATGACGTGGTCGCCGATGTCGAAACGTTCTCCGAGGGCGATCTCGAGCCGCAGGCTGGTGACGCCTTGCAGATCGAGGTCGAGGCTTGCGGGGGCTTCGCCGCCGCGCACCCGGTCGCTATGCCACAACGTTTTGCCGTCGCCGGAGAGCGTCACCGGGCAATCACCCTCGGGCGCGACGGCGTCGGCGATGCCGAGCAGGCCGCGCAAGCGCACGAAGCGTTGGTCGAGATTCCAGGTCAAGGTGGCGGCGCTGTGCACGGTGATGCCCTTAGCATAACGCACCCTGCCAAGCAGCAGCGGGCCGCCATCGAGGGCGTGGTCGCGCTGCCATGGCCAGACGACGTCGAAGGCGCCTTTTTCGGCCACCGTCGCGGGCGCGAGATCGGCCAGCCAGGTCCGCCGTCCGCCATCGACGCGGATGCGGTGATCTTTGAGCAGGTTGCTGTCGATCGGTTGACGGCTCGCGGCCAACTGCAAGCCGGTGGCGGTGGCGACCAGGCGCAGTGGGGGGCGGTTAGCTTCGATGGTCACCAGCAAGCCCAGACCCGTGGCACGGGTGCTGCCCTGGGCCAGGCGTATGCCCTGGATATCGTTGAAGGCCAAGGCTAAGGGCTCGGGGTCGAGCGAGGTCGCGATGAGCAGTTTGCCGTCGCGAAGGCCCTGCACCCGGCCATCGACGGCACCGCTGGCGACCAGTACGCGGTCAAGTCCGGCCTCGGCAGGGGGGGTCTCATTGATGCCCCAGCCGCTGATGCTGGTGAGCGGGATCTCATGGAGTCCGAAAGGCGTGGTCACCGCCAGCGAATCGGGGGCTCCGGCGGCGATCGACAGCACCGGCAACCAACTGCCATCGGTGAGCCATAAGCCGAGCGCCAGGGCGCCGACCGGGGCTGAGTCCGCCACCGTTTCGGTTTTATCAGTGGTGGAAAGTTCGATCCAGTCGGTGTCGCGCAGCGCCAAGAGCGGCTTGCCATCGCCGAGCACCTGATCGGAGGTGAGGGTCACGGTGGTGACCGTGAGCAGTGCGCCTTCGAGTGACGCGACGGTGGCGGCGGCCGCCGCCGATGACAGGAGGAACAACGCGCAGAGGGTTTGCGCGAGTGTCCGGCACGGCGAGAAAAAGTGCGGCATCAGCATTCGACTCGGATCACGGCGCGCGCCCGGCAGTCAGGCCGTGAGGGCAGTGACCGCTTCGCTGCGCGTTTTATAGAACGGGAAGACCTTGTCGAAACGTGTCAGCGAAAAAATTTCCTCAAGCGCTGGCGAGTCGACCCCGCACAGCACCAAGCGCCCGCTCTGTTCCTGGGTCTGACGCAGACGCTGCACCAGTGGGCCGAGGCAGGCCGAATCGAGAGTGGCGACGCCCGCGAGATCGATGACCAGATGCGAGTAGGGCCCGGTTTCATCGAGGAAGCGCTGCGCAAAATAATGGCGCACCTGATCGAGATTGGCGTTGCCCAATTCATCGCGTCGAAACGACAGCACATGCACGCCATGGTCTTCAATGAGGATTGGCTGATAGAGATCCATCGCGGCTTCCGAGACGAGTTCCTTAGCAGGTTGAGCGCTCACCCTGCGAACGCAATACGTTTCGGCATATTTTGAGGTTGCGTGAGGGGTATTTGTGAAGCTCCCAGTTGTACACTTGGCAGTGCCGTCCGTGCGGTAATACTCTCGGCGATGGCCAAAACCGTAGATGTACAATTAGTAAATCCCTTCCTGGTGGCTACTTTGGAATGCATGACGGTGATGGCCGGGCTGCAACCCGAGCGCCGGCGGCTATTTTTGAAAACCACCTCACTGATGCACGGCGATATCGCCGGCATCATCGGTCTCTCGCAGGCCGGCAGCCAAGGTGGGATTACCGGCAGTGTAGTAGTCAGTTTCCCCAATTCCCTGGCGCGACGTATCGTCTCCCGGCTGATGGGCGAAGAGGCCGAGACCCTGCCCAAGGACCTCTTGATGGATGGCATCGGCGAAGTCGCCAACATGGTCGGCGGCGGCGCCAAACGCCTGCTTGCAGGTACCTCGTACCGTTTCGATATCTCGACTCCGACGGTTCTCGTTGGCCATGCGGTGAATCTCTACAATCCTCCGGACACGGTATCGATCGCCTGCGAATTCCTCGCCCACCCACAATGGCCAGAGACCTTTTTGATCGAATTGGCGACGCGGCCTATTGAGCGCGTTGAGGGGTGAGCGGCGCGCGCGCAGGAGGGTATCACAGTGACCAGGGACCAGAGACCAGTGACCAGTGACCAGTGACCAGTGACCAGTGACCAGAGACCAGGGGCCAGTGACCAGTGACCAGTGACCAGAGACCAGGGGCCAGTGACCAGTGACCAGTGACCAGTGACCAGTGACCAGTGACCAGTGACCAGAGACCAGGGGCCAGTGACCAGTGACCAGTGACCAGTGACCAGTGACCAGTGACCAGTGACCAGTGACCAGTGACCAGTGACCATTACGGGGATGTACAACGCGCATGTGTTGCGATCGAGCACGGAGTGGTCGAAAAATGAGCGATTGCACGCTCGGCTGAGAAGCCGCGGGCTTGGCATGAAGCCGGATGAAGAAGGGGAATCGAGGTCTACAGCGGATAGCAAAAGTACATTCACCAGGCCCCGGGATGTGCGGCTGCGGGAGCCGGTCGTCTCGTCCGTCGCTGCGCGAAAACGCGCAGCATCGCGGGAATCACGAGGATTCCGGGCGACTCTATGCACATTGCGTTCCAATCGATTTGCGCTGCGCCCGGTATCGGCACAGAATGTGCAACGTCCCGCCACGTTGACGATCCGCTTTGCGTGGCAGAACGGTTCGCCAGCCCCTACGGGACGGCCCGTAGCGGTGCCACCCGTCGGGACGACCCGACACGCGGAGCCTGGTCACCACCGGGACGCGGGCCATGCCTACCTTGATCTCTTCTGAAACCATCGCCGGTGGGCAGGCCTGGAGCCGCGTCCTCACGCGACATCAGGCGCTGACCGTTACCGACCCTAGCGGGGAGGCCTCGGTGGCCTTGTTCGCCTTTCGCGCCGCCGCCCCGGTCGAGCGCTATAACATGCCCGACACCTTGAAGGCGCAGCACACCGCCTTCCTCACCGCCGGTCGCATCCTGATGTCGGACATGGGTCACGTGCTGCTCTCGCTGACCGAGGACAGCTGCGGCTGGCATGACACCATCAGCGGTCACGGCGATGCCGCCGATGCCCTGCGCGCGTTCGGCCCCAGCAGCTATCAACAGCAGCGCAATGCCATGGTCCGCAATACGCGCGACAATGTGCTGATCGAGTTCGGCAAGCACGAGCTCGGCCTCCGCGATCTGCACGCCAACGTTAATCTTTTCACCAAGGTCATCGTCAGCGATGACGGCCAGTTGCAGTTCGTCCCCGGCCATGCCCCGGGGAGCAGCGTTACCCTGCGCGCCGAGGTCGCGACCCTGGTGGTCTTATCGAACACCCCGCACCCGCTCGATCCGTCGACGACCTATGCCCCGCCGGCGATCGAACTGCGCATCACCAGCGTCGCCCCGCCGGGGCCCGACGACCATTGTCGCACGTCACGGCCTGAGAATGTCCGCGCTTTCCTGCGCACCGAGGTGCTGCCATGAGCACCGCTCTCTCTGGCCGTGATCCGGCCCATGCCCGTCTCGATGCCACGGTGCTCGCTGGCGACGGCTGGTCGCACGTCGTCCGCGCCGGCGAAGTCCTGCGCATCGTCGATCTCGAAGGCAACCAAGCCGTCGATACCATGTTCTACGATGCCCACGAGCCCGCTGATCGCTACGACGCGACGCAGACCATTCGCCGCAACGGCCAGCTCTACCTGACCACCGGTGCGGTGCTGTGGGCGGCGCGCGGTACGCCGCTGATGACCATCATCGACGACACCTGCGGTCGCCATGATACCGTCGGCGGTGCGTGCTCGTGCGAGAGCAACCAGGTGCGTTATGCGCTCGATCGGGCGGCGATGCATTCGTGTCGCGATACCTTCCTGCTCGAGCTCGCCCGCCATCAGCCGCACCTCACTAAGCGTGACATCGGCCACAACGTCAACTTCTTCATGAATGTGCCGGTGACTTCTGATGGCGGCCTGCGTTTCGCCGACGGCGTCTCGGCTCCCGGGCGCCATGTCGAGCTGCGCGCTGAACGCGATGTGCTGGTGGTGGTCAGCAACTGTCCGCAGCTCAACAATCCCTGTAATGGATGGAATCCCACGCCGGTGCGCATGCTGGTGTGGAGCGCGCCATGAGCCTGCGGCTCGAACCGCGTCACGTCTGGAAGCAACGCGCCGCGGAACTCGGCGTGACCGTGGCCTTCGGCGGAGCCCTGCCGCCTGGGCGACGGCTGGTGGTCCGCCTCAGCGACGGGAAAGTGCGCGGCGACGCCGATGAATCAGCGCGTTGGCGCGGCCGGGTGTTGGTGCGCGAAACTCCTGCAGATCTCAGTGAAGCGGCACGGGCTGCGGTTCACGCTGTCGCCCAGCGCATGGCCCCGCCCAGCGGCGAGGTCGAACTCGAGATCGTCTGGGATGGCGAGCTCGCGACCCTCGTCGGCGCGCGTCTTTCCGAGAGCGCTTGGGAGATCTTCGCTGGCATTCAGCTCAGTGCCGTGATCACCGCCCAGCGCGCCTATCATGGACGCATGACCGAGGTCGTGGTCGGCCCCGGCGTGGCCTGCATGGTCGTGCCCGGGCAAGAGGTCGTGCCCGGGCAAGAGGTCGCGCTCGCTGCCGGCGCCTGCCTGGCCACGGTCACCGCCCATGCTGGCACGCGCTCGGCGGCGCTGACGCAGTTGCGCGAGCGCCTCGCGACGCTGCGCCTGTCCGGGCCGCTCACCGATCTGGCGCGGTTACGCTCGGCGTTGCCGGTGATCGCTGCTGGTCTTGTCACGGCACGGGATCTCGAAGTCCTGCCCGGTGCGGCGCCGGCGGTGGAAGTCATCGCTCCCGGGCTGTTGACGACGGTCCAGGACTGGCCCGGTCGCTGTGGCTATTGGGATGTCGGGGTGCCGCCCTCAGGTCCGTTCGACGAACTCGCCTTCCGTCTCGCCAATCGCCTCGTCGGCAATCACACCGACGCCGCCGGTCTGGAGCTGACCCTCATTGGACCGACGCTGCGCTTCCTGCAGCCGACGATCATCTGTCTGAGCGGTTGCCAGCGGGCGGCGACGCTCGACGGGCAGGTCCTGCCGTTGTGGCGGCCGGTGGCGGTGGCCGCCGGCAGCGTGCTGGTGTGCGGAGCCCCCACCGGTACCGGCGTGCGAGGGTACCTGGCGCTGCGCCATGGCATCGATGTGCCGACCTACCTCGGCAGTCGCGCGACCTTCGATCTCGGCGGCTTCGGCGGTCACGCCGGGCGCGGCCTGGCGGCGGGCGACTGCCTGCCGCTGACGCAGGCGAGTCCGGCGGATGAGCTGGCGGCGTGTCCGCTGCCGGCGGGTCTGCCCGTGGTGGCGCGGCCGGTCTATCAGCGCGCGTGGTCGATCTCGGTACTCGAAGGTCCGCACGCGGCACCGGAGTTCTTCACTGCTGACGACATGGCCATGCTCTATGCCCAGTCCTGGGCGGTGCATCACAACTCCAACCGTACCGGCGTGCGCCTGGTCGGCCCCAAGCCGCAATGGGCCCGCCGCGATGGTGGCGAGGCCGGCCTGCATCCCTCGAACATCCACGACAACGCCTACGCCATCGGGGCCATCGATTTCACCGGCGATATGCCGATCCTCCTCGGGCCTGACGGACCGAGCCTCGGCGGCTTCGTCTGCCCGGCGGTGGTGGTCAGCGGCGAACGCTGGAAGCTCGGCCAATTGCGCCCCGGCGACACCGTACAGTTCGTACGCGTGACGCCGGCCCAGGCGCAGGCCCTGGCCAGCGAGCAGGAGCGTTTGGTGCGCGAGTTGACGCCGCCGCGGATCAGCAAGTCGGCGCACTTGGCGCCAATGGATGGCCTGGCACCAATGGAGGACAGCGGCGAGGCGATCATCTGCCAACGCCCGGGGATGTGCCTGCGCCGCGCCGGTGATTGCTATCTGCTGGTCGAATACGGCGAGGCCGAACTCGACCTCGGGCTGCGCCTGCGCGTCCACCAATTGTGGCAGGCGGTACGCGCGCAGGCGTGGCCCGAGCTCATCGATCTCACTCCCGGCATCCGCTCGCTGCAGTTCCATTTCGATCCGCTGCGCCTGAGCCAGACCGAGCTGGTACAGCGCATCTGCGCGCTCGCCGACGGCCTGCCGCCGATCACCGCCGTGGAAGTGCCGATGCGTACCGTGCACCTGCCGTTGTCGTGGGATGACCCGGCGACGCGCAAGGCCATCGAGATCTACATGCGCACGGTCAATGCCACGGCCCCGTGGTGTCCGTCGAATCTCGAATTCATCCGTCGCATCAACGGACTTGAGTCATTGGCCGAGGTCCAACGCATCGTCTTCGATGCCGAGTACCTGGTGCTGGGATTGGGCGATGTCTATCTCGGCGCGCCGGTGGCGACGCCGCTCGATCCCCGGCATCGGCTGGTGACCACCAAGTACAACCCGGCGCGCACCTGGACGCCGCAGAACGCGGTGGGCATCGGCGGTGCGTACATGTGCATCTACGGCATGGAGGGGCCCGGTGGTTACCAGTTCGTCGGCCGCACCGTGCCGGTGTGGGACACCTGGGGTAGCGAGCCCTGCCTGCTGCGGTTCTTCGATCGCATCCGTTTCTTCCCCGTCAGCCATGATGAGCTCCTGCACCTACGCAGCGCGCCCTATCATCCGCGCACCGAGGACGGGGTCTTCAAGTGGTCCGAGTATCAGGATTTCCTGCAGGCCGAGGCCGCCCCGATCGCGGCTTTCCGGGCCACGCAACGCGCGGCCTTCGCCGCTGAACGCCAGCGCTGGAGTGCACCATGAATGTCATCGAACGCATCCGCGCCTACGCCGATCCGGCCTTGTGCCTGCATCTGCCGGCGCAGGTCGCCGAAGGCCAGCCCTTCGTGGTCAAGGACAACATCGACGTCGCCGGCATGCCCACCACCGCCGGCTGCCCGTCGTTCGCCTATCAGCCCGCGGCCGATGCCGAGGTCGTGGCCCGGTTGCGCGTCGCCGGCTGCGTGCCGGTGGCGAAGGTCAACCTCGACCAGTTCGCCACCGGCCTGGTCGGCACGCGTTCACCGTCGGGGACGCCGCGTAATCCCTTCGACGCCACGCGCATCCCCGGGGGCTCGAGCTCGGGCAGCGCCTGTGCGGTGGCCGCCGGCCTGGTGCCGTTCGCGCTCGGCACCGATACCGCTGGCTCGGGCCGGGTGCCGGCAGCCTTCCAGAACCTCGTCGGGCTCAAGCCTACCAAGGGCTGGCTGAGCACGCGCGGGGTGGTCCCGGCAGTGCGCTCGCTTGATTGCGTGAGCGTTTTCGCACTCACCGTCAACGAGGCCTGGCGCGTCGCCAACCTCGCCGGCGGCTTCGATCCCGGCGATCCGTTTTCCCGGTCGCGCCCAGAGATCACGCTGCCCAGCGGCCCACTGCGGGTGGGCATGCCGGCGGCCGCGCAGCTCGACGGCATCGTCGACCCGGCTCTGTTGGCGCGGTACCACGCTGCCGCCGCGCATGTTCAGGCCCTCGGGCACGAACTGCTGACCATCGACTACGCGCCGTTCCTGGCCGCTGCGCAGCTGCTCTACGGCGGCGCGTGGGTCGCCGAGCGCACGGCGGCAGTCGGTGATTTCCTCGACCGTCAGCCGGTCGGCGCCGATCCCATCGTCGCCGGCATCATCCGCGCCGGACGCGCCCACGACGCCGTGGCGGCGTGGCGCGGGACCTACGCCTTGGCCGAGCTGCGCCGTACCGCCGATCAGCAGTGGCGGCACATGGACGTGCTGCTGTTGCCGACGGTGTACGCCTATCCGACCCTCGCCGAGGTCGCGGCCGACCCCATCGGCGTCAACAGCCGTCTTGGGCGCTTCACCAATTTCGCCAATCTCCTGGATACCTGCGCGCTCGCTGTGCCGGCGGGTTTCGCTGAAGGTCTACCGGCGGGCGTGACCTTGTTCGCACCGGCGTGGCACGATGGCGTGCTTGCACGGCTCGGGGCGGCGCTGCACCAGCGGCAGTTTGAGCTCGACGGCCTGACCCTCGGCGCGCTGGGCACACGGCCGGAGAAGGTGTCACCGCTGAGCGTCGACGACGAAGGCATCACCGTCGCGGTGTTCGGGGCGCATCTGCAGGGCCAGCCCTTGAACGGCCAGTTGCGCGCCTGGGGCGCGACCCTGGTCGGGCCGTGCGTGACCACGCCGGTCTATCGCATGCACCTGCTGTCGGGGGCGCTGCCGCGACCCGGGCTGGTGCACGTCAGTGATCAGGGGGTGGCGATCGCCGGTGAATTGTGGCGTTTACCGCCGGCGGGTTTCGGTCGTCTGGTGGCCTCGATCAGCGCGCCACTGGCGATCGGCACCGTCACATGCGCCGGGATCGGCGCCGTCAAAGGCTTCGTTTGTGAAGCTGCTGGTGCCGTGGGGACGCGCGATATCAGCGCTTATGGCGACTGGCGTGGCTTTCTCTCACGAGAGCTTGCGGGTGAGCTCTCACGAGAACTCTCACGAGATCTTTCAGGTGAGCGCGTGCGCGCCGACGATTCCTGACGCGGAGCGCGGGCCGGGCCGCGATCGGGAGCGCGGGCCTGCGACGGATCATCGAGGGCCGGGGCCTGCGGGCGTTGCCAGGCGGCGACCGCCGGCACTTTCAGCTGCTCGATGAATTCGCCGAAGGCCGCCGGTATGGGGGCTTTGACGGATATCCGCTTGCCGGTGCTGGGATGATCGAAGCTGAGCTCTTCGGCGTGCAGCATCAGGCGCGGTGAACGCGGCCCGAAGCTCTGGTTCTTGCGTGGCTTGAAAGCGTAGACGTTATCGCCGTAGACCGGGCAGGCGATGTCGGCGAGGGTCACGCGGATCTGATGCGTGCGGCCGGTCTCCAAGACCACTTCCAGCTCGGCGCCCTGGGCATAGCGGTTGAGGACCGTGAAGTGGGTGATCGAGTCCTTGCCCTCTTCGTCGTCCTCGACGACCGTGCGCCGGCCGTCTTCGCCGCGACCGAGCTTGCTGTTGAGGGTGTCGCGATCATTGCGCGGCTGGCCCATGACCAGCGCCCGATAGGTGCGTCCGGCGGTATGCGTGGCGAACTGCCCATGGAGCATGCGCTGGGCATCGCGGGTGAGGGCGAAGATGATGCAGCCCGAGGTGTCCTTATCGAGGCGATGGACGACGCCCAGGTAATCGATCTCGGCCTGGCGCTTGCGCAGGGCGCGGCGGATCAGCTCGGGGAGATGACCGCGTTCGGGGGCTTCGCCGGTGCCTTTCGACTGGCCGGGGGCAGAGACGATGCCGGCGGTCTTGTCGACCACCAGAACCTGCGTGTCCTGGTAGAGGATGGTGAACGGCTGGCCCACCGGCGCGGTCTCGCGCCCCAAGCGGGTGTGCAGGGCGCGCTTGATGCCGTGGCGCAGATCGAGTTCGGCCTGATGGCTGGCACCGAGCTCGGTCTTGGCCTCGCGGATGATGCGGCCATCGAGCTTGACCAGGCCGCCCATGATCGCCTCGCGGGCCTTGACGCGGCTCAGGCCGGGGACGGCGGCGCTCAGGGCGGCGAACAGATGTTCACCGGGAGCGGTCAGCGGGAAGGTATGCAGAGAGTAGAGATCGGTCATGGGCGCTGCGAGGTTGTCGTGCAGCGCAGCAAAAAAGCGAGGGCGCCGGCCAGCCGGCGCCCTCGCGGGGCGGGTTCAGCAGTACGGGCGAAGGCTCAACGGCCGGGTAGTTCAGGCAGATCCGGCAGATCGACCTGACCGGGCTTTTTTACTGCCCCGGTAATCGGCTCGTCGAGCGAGGCGGCACGGACGTGCGAGCCGCTGCCGCTGCCGCGCTTGATGGCGGCGGTCTGCTTGTCGATGCGATCGCTGGGGATGTCGTCGTCCTCGTCGTCGTCGAGGACCACTAACAGACCGCTGCGGTTCTGTTCGGAATTATAGATCCCCGACGGGCGCAGCGGCAGGGGGTCGAGGTCGTCGTCGGGCAGGTTGATCGCCACCGGAGCGGCAATCGCCGGCGGTGCCTGGACGTAGGGTTCGGGCTCGGGCTCTGCCTGGTACGGGGGCGCCTCCTCCGCGTAGACCCCTTCTGGGGCCATGGTCTCGCCGGTGCGTGCGGCCAGATTGTAGTCCGCTGGCTGGCCGTCGTAGGCCTGACCACCGTCTGCCTGACCACCGTCTGCCTGACCACCGTCGGCCTCGCCGCCGTGGGCGGGCATCGACATGTTGCCGAGTTCGACGGCGCGGCTGCGCGGCTGCCAGCTATGGCTCTGCTGACCGCCCAGGCTGCGTTGCTGGTGTTCGAGGATGTGCGCGGCCAAGCCCAGGGCGACGGTCAGCCCGGGGCTGTTGGCATCGAGACCGTGGATGTCGTAGCGGCTGGGCACGAGATCGAGTCCGGCGAGCGGATCGAAGACGAATACCGGGCGCGAAAGGATATTGCCGAGGATGTTGCCGACATTCGGGAGCTGACTGGTGCCACCGGACAAGACCACGTTCGAGACTTCGGTATCGAACTGGCCTTCGACGTAATCGAACGACAGGCGGATCTCGTTGGCGAGATCTTCGAAGGCGGGCATGGCCGCGTCGACGATCGATTCCAGGGCTTCCCCGGGAGCGAGCTTCATGGCATCGACTTCATCAGGCTGATAATTCAACGTGCGCGCGATGGCGTCGCTGATCTCATTGCCGGCGAGATAGATCTCGCGGGTGAAAAGCAGGCGATCGGCGAGCATGATGGCGATGTTGGTCTTGGTCGCACCGATATCGATGATCGCCGTGGCCTTGCGTTCGCTCTCGGGCGGCATCGGCGGGCCCAGCAGTTCATAGGCATTGGCGAGCGCGAAGACGTCGACGTCAATGACCTCGGGCATCAGCCCGGCAGCGCGCAGGCTCGACAGATGCTCCTGCACGAAGCCTTTGCGCACCGCCACCAGCATCACCTGCTGAAGGTCTTCGTTCGAGCCGGGCTTGGCAGGCATCGGCTGACAATCGATGATCACCTCTTCGGTACCGAAGGGGATGTACTTGTCGGCTTCGTAGGTGATGTGTTGTTTTAGCTCGGCATCCTGGAGCTTGGGCGTGTCCACCTGACGCACGATCACCGAGCGTCCGGAGACGGCCGTCACCACGCGTTTGGATTTCAATCCCAACTGGCCGATGACGCGTTTGATGACCTCGCTGAGGTCCTGGTTGTCGATGCGCGCTTGGGCGTAGCCCTGCAATGTGATGCGATCGCGATTCGATTGGAGGGCCACCGCCTTGACGGCATAAGAGCCAACGTCGAGTCCGATCACAGCCTTGGTGCTTCCGAACATGCACAACCTCCCGGCAATCAGCCGACTCCATGCTACAGCCCAGGTAGCCGTGGCAACCCGGTCACCGGGCGGGGCTGGTGAAACAGGCTCAATGGCTGGTCAAGGATCTGACGGACGCGCCATTATCGACTGTTTTTACGATGAATATCGGCTCAAAGCGGATCGATGCGGTTCAGCTGTCCGCAATGCACGCAGACCGCGGTATAGGCGACGGCTTTGACCGGAACCGTGAAATGTCCCTGGCAATGGGCGCAGGCAACCATGCACGGGGGTATTTCCGCTGCGGCCGGCACCTGGGCCGGATTGCCCAGGCCGCGGCGGATGATCGAGGTGTACGTGCCGGTCGGAGGACGCGTCGTGGGCGTCAGCTGCGCCTGCTGGCTGGCAGGTTGCCCATCGCTGAGCGAGCGGCGGAAGCGCGTCGAGGTGATCGGCGCCGATGTGTCGGCCTTCGGAGCCACCGGCTTGAGCGCTTCGAGGGCCAGCTGCTCGGCGGGAAGCAATCCGCTCGGACGACGTTTGTACTCGCCGGTGATGGGGTCGCGGATGCCGATCGTCGGCGTGCCCGGGGGCGTGAATTCGGGATGGCGCCGCCCGATGTCCGAGCTGTCCGCGGGTGGCGTCAGCGGCGGAAACCCACCGCTGGCGGATCCCGCACGGCGGTTCCCTTGGTCGTTGCGCGACGGGTCGGGCATGGGCAATGGGGTACGAATGCCATGGCGTGTGGCGCTCGCGGTGCTGGGGGGCGTCTGATAGCGAGCGGTGACGATGGAGTCGGGAATGATGTCGTTTTCCGTCGGAGGACGCTGGACCCGGGCGAGCGTGCCTTCGGTGGGCTGCGACGATCCAGGAATGCGCAAGGTGCGCGCCGTGCCGTAGAACGGCTCGTCGAGATCGGGGCCATGGTTGCCGTTCTGACCGACCATGGAGTGCGAGCCCGAGCCCAATCCGAATTCGGATGAGCGTCGATCTTGCGTCGACGAACGCGACTGGCGCAGCAGCTGTTCGAGGCAGCGGTCGATGGCGGTCAGGGGCACCGGTTTGGTGAGGATGTCGAGCGCCCGCAGGCTCGCCAATTCCGGGCGCAGACGGGTGGTCATGGAATGGTAGCCGGTGATGAAAACCACCGGCGTCTGATCGCCGCGGCGGCGGATCTCGCGGACCAGGGATGGCCCATCCATGTTCGGAAGATTCACATCCACCAGCACCAGGCCGTACGGCCGATGTCTGGCGTGCGCTTCGGCGAGGAGACGCAGGCTTTCCATCGCATCGGATGAAAGCGTCACCTGATGACCGCGATCCTCAAGTTGTCCGGCAAGACCGGCAATACTTTCGGGTTGGTCATCAATGATCAAACAGTGGAGTGCGGAACCCATCGCAGGTAAGTGTATCACGGTTCCATCCCTTTGGCCACTGGCGAGTGAGCGAAGGGTCATCACAGTGCGGCGATGCGTGTGCGCGCCTATATGATGATTGCCGGTGTCGCCGGCGGGCTGGCTCTCTTGGGGTCTACGGCGATGGCGCCACTGCCGTGGCTGCGTGCGCAGCTGGCCAGCGTTCTGCAGCCGCTGGCGGCGACGGTGGCGCCCGCGGGCAGCACGGGCGCCGATGATGTGGTCGGCGCCCTGCATGAGCAGATCGCCAAGTTGAGTGCCGATAATACTGAATTGCGAGCTCGACTCGAAGGCTACGCGCAGATCCAGGGCGAGGGCAAGGTCCCCCCCGAGCGCGTGGTGGTGGCGCGTGGACGGGTCATCGGGCGCACCCGTCGCAGCGGCCGACGCTACCTGGAATTGGACATCGGCCGCGTCGATGGGGTAGCCAAGGGTATGCCGGTGGCGATGGGCTGGAGCTTGGTCGGACAGGTCGCGGGAACCGACGATGGCCGCTGTCTGGTGCAGGAGGTGACCGATGTCGAAAGTCGTGTTGCCGCCATGGTACTTGCATCGAATGGCTCTGACGGGGTTGAGAAATCATCGCCGATCCGCCTCTGCGAAGGTGTCGCCGCCGGTCTCGGACGGCGCGAGGAGCTATTGTTGAATTTCATCGAGGCCGCTCCCGAGATGCAGTTGCGTCCGGGCATGGCGGTGGTGACCGCGGGCGCGGACGGACGTTTTCCGGCGGGAATGGTGCTTGGATCGATCCGCGAGGCGAGCCATGCGGGTACCGATGCGTGGCAGATCAGCATCGTGCAGATGCGCGATCCCGAGCTGGCCGAGTCACTGCTGGTCTTGCGTTTCGACCGTTGAAGAGCTTCCACCGTCGTGGTGGGCTCATAGCATGGCCGCATGAGTTGTCATTGCCGGACTCCAGTAAAGCGCTTTTGGTCGAATGTCTCCATGGTCATGTGGGGCTTGGCGAGCCTGGTCGGCAGTGCCGTCACGGTGAGCGGCGCCGACGCCTTCAGCGGCGGAGTCCAGCCCCCGGGAGGTGCCTCGGCCGCGAGCCGTCCGGCGGTCAGCGAGGCTCTTGAGGCGCAGATCCGTATCGCGGATGCGCCGTGGCTCGATCGCGAACTGACGCGCTTCTGTGCCGCCCTGGGACGGGATTCCAGGTCGCTGCGGAAGAGCCTCGCAGAAGCCCTCTATCATACGCGGACCCTGGATGCGATCGACATCTCCCGTCCGGCGGTATTCATGTGGAGTAAGGGGAATGCCCCGCTGCAGGCGATCATCCCCATTCGCGCCGACATGCGTCGGCAATTCGTCGAAGAATTCGGGGTCATGGGCGCAGGTGAGGCCCCCTTGGTGCGTGTCGGCGATCGTGATGGCACGGTCATCTACACCCAGAACCATGTCGACGGCTTGCGCGAATATCGTCTGCTGGTCACGGATTCCGTGGCGTTTCTGGCGCGCAGCGCCGAGGAGTGTCGCAAATTGGCGGCGCGCGCCGCGACCCTCCTGCCGGTGGTCGGCAGCGATGTCGCACCGGTGACCCTGACGTGTTCTGGAGCCTGGTTGCGCGAACACGATCTCTTGTCGTGGTCGTGGAGCCCGCGCGTGCCGTTGTATTCCTGGCTGCCCAATCCCGAACTGTTGAGTGCCGCCCAGCAGGCCATCCTTGGTCAGGTCGAGAGCATGTCCTTTGAAGTCCGGCCATCAGCCGGTGGCAAGGCGCGGCTGACGACACGCTTCGTCGCCGTGGCTGAATCCGAATTGGCGGCGTGGATCGCCACCCAGCAGAATCAGGGCAGCCGGTTGCAGACTCAGATCGGAGGCCCGGAAACCGCGCTCAAGATCACCTCGCGCATCGTCTGGCAGGATAAATTGGGTCAGATCGCCGCTCGGCTTCTGCCGAGCCAGCGTACCGCGCGTGGTGCCGCCTGGACTCCGCTCGCCGAGTCCGCTTGGAATCAGACTTTTGCGGTCGCTGAACGGGTCGTCGATGCGGTATGGTCGGTGGAAGTCCCCAGCCCCGGGCGCCAGGTGCAGATGCTGGTCCTCGATCAGCCGCGTGGCGATGAGCAAGTGCAGGCGCTCAATCAAATGGCGGGCACCTATCTGACGGTGCCGGCAACGCTGCGCGCGATCACCGGTTATCAGGCGGCGGTGCGCACGGTGCCGGCCGCGGACGGCCATCCGGCACTGACCAGCCTGGTGTGCGCCACGAACCAGCACACGGTCATGGTTGATGGCTGGAATATTGCGGAAAATGCCGTCCTCACCCACACCGAGGCGGCGGTACGGCGTCTTCAGCAGGTGTCCTCGGCTGTCGGCGAGCCCGCGATCCTGAATCTGTGGTGCAATCTCGGCCGGGTGGTCCGGCTGGCCCCCGCCATCGATACCGAGGTCACCATCGCCGATGCCGTGGTTACCGGCACGCTGCGCACGGTGGGAGTCAACGCGCTCCAGGTCGAGGTGAATATCCCCTTGCAGGATTCGGCCCTGGCCCTGGGTCACCTGCCGGACGATGGTCGTGAGCGGCATAGCGGTTCGAAATAGCCCGCTGGCGGAGTTTCACGACAACCGGTGCGTATGACGCCGCCGGTGTGGCGGGGATAGTCTGCCGCGGAGAGGGACTCCCGTTGACTCTGGCGCATGGGCTGGAGCCTCGCCCTTTTCACCGTTCACCGTTCACCGTTCACCGTTCACCGTTCACCGTTCACCGTTTATAGGAAGCACTTATGTCCAGTTCGCCGAAGCACAAAGTCGCCATGCTCACCGCCGGCGGTCTGGCGCCGTGTTTATCGTCAGCGGTTGGCGGCTTGATCGAACGCTACAACGAAGTCGCCCCGGAGATCGAACTGATCGGCTATCGCGGTGGTTATAAGGGTCTGCTGCTTGGTGACTCGATGGTGGTGACCCAGCTCGTGCGCGATCAGGCGCATGTGCTGCATCGCCATGGCGGCAGCCCGCTCGGCAATAGCCGCATCAAGCTCACCAATGTCGCCGACTGCGTGAAACGCGGACTGGTCAAAGAGGGCCAGGATCCGCTGAAGGTCGCCGCCGATCAGCTGACCAAGGATGGGGTGACGATCCTCCATACCGTTGGTGGCGATGACACCAATACCACCGCCGCCGACCTCGCCCGATACCTCGCCAGCAACAACTACAAGCTGACCGTCGTGGGCCTGCCCAAGACCATCGACAACGATGTCTTCCCGATCAAGCAATCGCTGGGCGCGTGGACCGCCGCCGAAGAGGGCGCCAAGTATTTCGAAAATGTGGTCAACGAGCAGAGCGCAAATCCGCGGATGCTGATCATTCATGAGGTCATGGGGCGTAATTGCGGGTGGTTGACGGCGGCCACCGCCAAGATCTATCGCGAGCGCTTGCGGGCTCTGGAATTCGTCCCCGGTTTCAACCTCGATAGCGCGCACAAGGACATCGACGCGGTCTATATCCCGGAGATGGCCATCGATCTGCAGGCCGAGGCTAAGCGCCTCAAGCTGGTCATGGATCGCAAGGACTGCGTCAACGTCTTCATCTCCGAAGGCGCCTGTGTTGAGCAGATCGTCGCGGAGATGGAATCGCGCGGCGAAACCGTCGAGCGCGATGCCTTCGGCCATGTGAAGCTCGACAAGGTCAACGTCGGTGCCTGGTTCTCGAAGCAGTTCGCGAAGCTGGTTGGAGCCGAAAAAACCCTGGTGCAGAAGAGCGGCTATTTCGCCCGTGCCGCCGCTGCCAACATCGATGATCTGCGCTTGATCAAGAGCATGGTTGATACCGCCGTCGAAAGCGCCCTGCGTGGCGAAGGCGGCGTCGTCGGCCATGACGAGGATCGCGGTGGACGTCTCCGTCCGATCGAATTCCCGCGCATTAAGGGCGGCAAGCCCTTCGATGTGTCTCTGACCTGGTTTGATCAGCTGATCAAAGGCATCGGCCAACCGATGGGCACGCGCATTCACGTGAAGCACTGAGGCCACGGCGTGGCCTCCCCACCATCACCCCAACTATCACCCCGACTATCACCCCGACTATCACCCCGACTATCACCCCGACTATCACCCATCAGCGGGTGATGGTCGGGGTTGTCTTGCGGCTGCGCAGGCGCATATATCTCTCCGTCAGCGTAGCCCAACGCTCCAGTTTTTTTAAGCTCATATCGTTTCGAGGTCATCATGCCCCAACTCGCCATCATCGGTTCCGGTCCAGCTGGTTATACCGCCGCCATCTATGCGGCGCGCTCCGACCTGGCGCCGATCCTGTTCACCGGCCTGCAGGCTGGCGGGCAGCTGACCACGACTACGGAAGTTGAAAATTTCCCTGGTTTTCCTGAGGGTATCCAAGGTCCTGAATTGATGACCCGCTTCGAGCAGCAGTCCGTGCGCTTCGGGACGACGGTGAAGATGGGCTGCCTGATCACCAAGATCGAGAAGACCGCCGGCGGCTTCATGCTGACCTGGGATGACGCCTATCAGGGCACCTCGGAATCCGAAGAATTCAAGGCCGTGATCATCGCTACCGGTGCCAGCGCGCGCTACCTCGGGCTGCCCAGCGAAGAGGAATTCTTCAAGGACGGCCCGACCCGCAAACATGGCCTCACCGCCTGTGCCACCTGCGACGGTGCCTTCTATAAGAATGTCGCGGTCGCGGTCGTCGGTGGCGGCGATACCGCCTGCGAAGAAGCGACGTTCCTGACTCGCTACGCGTCGAAAGTGTACCTCGTCCATCGTCGCGACAGCTTGCGCGCCTCGAAGGTCATGGCCAACCGGGTGCTGGCCAATCCCAAGATTGAGATGGTCTGGAATAGCGGTCTCCACGGCTATCACACCGATGCCAAGTATAAGCTCGAGGCCATCGATCTGATTTCGACGGTCGATAGCAGTGTCCGCACCTTGCCGGTGAAGGGCGTGTTCATGGCTATTGGCCATACCCCGAACACCAAATTCCTCGCCGGCACTGGCGTGACCCTGGATGCCGACGGCTACATCGACGTGCATCATGGTACGCAGACCAATGTCACCGGCTTGTTTGCCGCCGGCGACGTGCGCGACCACCATTACCGCCAGGCGATCACGGCCGCGGGTATGGGCTGCATGGCGGCCCTCGAAGCCGAGCGTTATCTCGCCGCCATGTAAACGAGAGCAGTCAAGTCCTTAACCAAATCTTTAGTAGATATGGAAATGGGTGCTTTGGTTGCAGCGTCAGTGGCGAGAGCCTTTGCAGTCCATGACTTGCCCCCCGGCCTCGGCGAGCCTAGAGTGCGCATCGGTAACGATCACTGAGCAATGACGATAAGAGACGAGATACCGTCGGACGGGAATCTCCCGCAGCTTCCCGATCTTCCGGGGCTAGCGGGATTGGGGTTGTCACGTGCCGATGTCGTGCCTGCGAAAGCCCCGGCCGAGCGTGCCCTTGCCGACGTGCAGATCGACGCTTCCTCCGATTCCGACTCGCGCATCGAGATCACCGCACCTGAAACCAATCACTATCTGGGCAAGGCCTTCGGTGGTTACCGGCTCGAGGAGAAAATCGGTCAGGGCGGCATGGGCACGGTCTTCAAAGGCCGTCAGGTCAGCCTCGACCGCATCGTAGCGGTGAAGATCCTCAACAAGGCGCTCTACGAGAATCGCGAATTCATCAAGCGCTTCGAACGCGAGGCCAAGTCGATCGCAAAGATCAATCACCCCAATATCGTCGCCGTCTATGATTTCGGTGTCCATGACGGCCTGTGGTTCATGGTCAATGAGTTCATCGAAGGTCAGAGCCTGTCGAAGATCATCGGTGATCGCCTGGTCCTGCCGGTCGCCGAAACCATCACCTACATGGTCCATTGCCTGTCGGGTCTGGCCCATGTCGGCAGCGGCAATATCGTGCACCGCGACATCAAGCCCGACAATATTCTCATCAACAAGGAGGGGATTGCTAAAATCGCCGATTTCGGTTTGGCCAAGGATGTCTCCGAAGGCAACGATGCCACCGACTTGACCGCGGTCGGGCTGGCCATGGGCACTCCCGCCTACATGTCCCCCGAGCAATGCATGGGGCGCAAGCTCGACGGCCGCAGCGATCAATATGCACTGGGCGTCACCGCTTACTTCGCGCTCACCGGTGAGAAGCCCTTCACCGGCCAATCCTCGTTCGAGATCATGACCCGTCAGCGTGAGCATACGCCTCCGGCACCGCATCAGCTCAACCCCAATGTCCCGGCGGAGCTCTCGGCGATGGTCATGCGCATGATCGCCAAAGAGCCTTCGGATCGTTTCAGCGATGCCAACGCTTGCCGTGAAGCCTGGGTCACGGTCGGTACAGGCCTCGGAATTTTCAGCAACTCCCGGCGCAGCGGCGAGTATGAAATGCCTAGTGGTTTGTTGAGCGGAGTGGCCAATGAGTCGCGCAAATCGGCCCGCTTGCGCAGCGACCCGGCAATCCCGGCTGGTCCGCTGGCGATCCAGGATGCGGCTCCGCCGGTGCGTCCATCGGAACGAGTGGTGGAAAAGACTCAGGACGTGCGCCTCTCGGAAGCCTTGCCCGCGTTACCTTCACGTCGTCCAGCCACGGATCTGCCGGCCCCTCGCGCCAGTGCTGAGTGGGTTGCGGAGCCCAAGACGCTCGATCGTTCGCAGTCCGAACGACATCGCCAAGGAGCTGCGGCCAGCAGCAGTGGCGTCGGCGCGGGCGCCCTCGCCTGCCCACGTTGCGGGCATCTGAATCGTGCCGAGGCCGTCACCTGCACCCGCTGCACCGCCCCCATGCGCGAGACCGCGCCGAACAACGCCCGCGATCAGGAGACCGAAGCCCAGCGCCTGTCGGAGGGCGGCCGTCACCGCGAGGCCGCCGCGATCTACGCCCGCCTCGCCGACAAGGAAGGCGACAAGCGCGCGCGCAGCATCCTGCGCGCCAAGGAGCGTGAGGCGCGCAAGGTCGGCACCGAACGTCAACTCGCGGATCTGCGTACACGTGCACGCGGGATGCGCGATCGTGGTGACATCCACGGAGCGATCGCGCTGTTGGAGGAAGGCGAGAAGCTGGTCGGGGATGCGCCCGGTGTCGGGACCGTAGCGGCCGGTTCAGATCCCGGGCCGATGGCCTCGATCGCCCTCGAGATCGCTCAGCTGCGGGCCTCGGTATCTGAGCATCAACGCCATCGCGCCCTGCTCATCAGCGCCGCCTTGCTGTTGCTGGTGGCCATCAGCGTGGCGGTCTTGTGGTGGCGCCTGCACATGTCCGAGGTGCATCCGGCGGCCCCCCCGGCGGCGGCTGAGCCGGCGGCCGTCGCGCCCGCGAAAGGCCGTGTTCCATGAAGATCGTCACCTGTCCGAAGTGCAAATCGCCGAATGACGATGCCAGCCTCCAGGGTGGATGGATGACCTGCTCGATCTGCGATAATCGCTGGTTCCCATCGGCGGCCACGATTGATGCGATCCAGACCGAGGAGATCACCCAGGTGCGCCCGCCGGCAGTCCGGCCGCTGACGGCCGGACTGCCGGTGCGTCAGCTGCCACTCGTTGATAGCGGTGAGTACATGCCCGATGAGCCGGGCACCGGCGTGAACGGGAACCGCGCGCTTACTGAACGCGTCGACGGTCGGCAGTCGGGAATGCTGCCCAGTCTCAACCAGGGGGTCGTGGCGGCGCTCAATCAGCGCTTGGCGGCGGCTGCCGACATCGGCCATATCTCTCCGGGAAAGGCCTCGCCCGGCGTCGGCTCTGGACCGGGTCGAGCCCCTGTCGCACGACCGGTGGCCCATGATCCCGAGACCGGCCCGACGATCGACAGCGATCTTTTTGATCGGCTCGAGGAAGACGCGCGCTACAAGCGCTCAGAGATGAAGACCATTCCCGAGATCGTCTTTGATGATCCGGCGAAATACCGCACCTCCGTTCCGGACAGCGATCAATCGACCAAGGTCACCTGCCCGGTATGCGGACATACCTACGTCTCGCCCGGCACGCGCCACATTTGTCCGCAATGCGGCACCGCCTACGACGAGGAATCGAGCCGCATCGCCGCTGGTCCGGATTCGCAGGACAACCTCATCGGTCGTACGCTGCGCGGCTGTCTGATCGATCGCAAGTTGGGCGAAGGCGGCATGGGTACCGTCTACCATGCCAAGCAGCTGTCCTTGGATCGCAGCGTCGCGGTCAAGGTCCTGCCGGTGGATCTGGCGCGGAACAAGAACTTCATCCAGCGCTTCGAGCGCGAAGCCAAGAGCCTGGCCCGCATCAACCACCCGAACATCCTGCAGATCTACGATTTCGGCGATGATCCGCAGCTCGGTCTGTATTTCATGGTCATCGAATACGTCGATGGCCTGGATCTCGGGGAAGTGCTCAATCGGCGCGGCCTGCTCGATCAGGTCGAAGTCCTCGACCTTCTGCGCCAATCGGTGATGGGTCTGGAGGCGGCTACCGAAAAGAACGTCATCCATCGCGACATCAAGCCCGACAACCTGATGATCAGCACCAACGGCCTGGTCAAGGTCAGTGACTTCGGCCTGGCCAAGGGCTATGTCGCGCAGGTCGGCGTGACCGCCGCCGGGGTGCGCGTCGGCACGCCGGCATTCATGTCGCCGGAGCAGTGCGATGGTGTGGAAGTCGATTTCCGCAGCGACATCTACAACCTCGGTGCGACCGCCTTCCTGTGCCTCACCGGTCGCCTGCCCTTCGATGGCGAGACGCCGTTCGCGATCATGCTCAAGCACAAGACCGAGGCCGTGCCCTCGCTGTGCGCGATCGATCCGACCATCGCCACCAAGGTCGATCGCCTGATTAGCCGGCTGCTGGCGAAGAAGCCCGCTGAGCGCTGCGACAGTCTCCGCCAATTGATCGAGGATATCGAGTCCCTGGAATCCGCATTGGCGGGTACCGAAAGCGTGCTGCGTAAATCGCGCGGCCCGTTCAAGGCGCTCCTGGGCGATGGCCGCGAGAGCGCGTCGCGTTCGCGCCAGGTGCCGGCGGACCTGCCCTTGTTGGAGCAGGTCGAAATCGTCGATCTGCCGCCGGTTGCGCCAGCGGTGGCGAGTGCCTCGCCGGTGCGTTCGCCTGCGACCAGCAGTCGACGTGCAGCCACTCCACCGCGTCGATTGCCGGTCGATCTGACGATTCCGCCGACGCCGCCGGATGGTATGCCGTCGCTGTCGGTGGCGGCCCCGCCCGCCGCGTCATCGTCCGGAGAGGGGAGTCGTCGTGCCAGTCGACGAATCGACGTCGAGCTCACCCAGGCTCGCGAACGCGGACGGCGCAATCAGCTGGATCTGACCATCGCCAATGGCGATCGCCTGGCCGAAGCCGGACAGTGGATGGAGGCCGCGCGTGAGTGGCAGGTGGCTGCGGAAATGCCGGATGTCGATCCCGAGCTGGAGAAGGACTTGCTTCGTCGGGTTGCCCGTGCCCAACGGCGAGTCGGGGCGGGTCGTCTGCTGCGCCGCTGTTCGGTCGCCGTGATCGTGGTCGGTGTCGCCGTCGCCGCTGCCTGGGCCGGTACGCCACCGCTGCACAACTGGCTGGCGGATCAATGGCTGCGAGTGCGTATCGACGGCTTGCAGACGATCCCGCAAAATCAGCAAAAAGTGGCAGCCCTCGTAGACTTTGTTGAAAACAATCGCCAGCCTTGGGGGTGGTACACCAGTGCCTTCCATCGTGCGTATGTAATCGATGCCGCGGCCACCGCCCAGCTCGAGATCAAACGCATCGAATCCCTGCCGATGCCGAAGCCCGATGGCCAGACGGTTGATGGCCCGGATAGCGAGGTCGCGGCCATCCTGCTCTTGTCGAAAAATGTGACCGTACCCTGGGAGACTGTCGCCCAGCGCAGCGGGGAAGTGCTGTCGGCAGCGCGAGCCCAGAAGCGCGATGGCGCGCAGTTCGATCCCCTGCGCGAAGCCGCCCGTCTCGCCGAGTCCGAGCTCACCGCTCAGCGGGCTGATCTCGAACACATCAATCAGGTCCGGGCCGGCGGACATGCGGCGCAGGCTCTCGCCTTGGCGACCGCCTTCCGTACGCGACATCTCCGTGCGGGCGCGGCTTTGGCACGTCTGCCCTTGCCTGGCCGCATGCGCATCGTGGTCTCCAATCTCGATCTGCCGGCGGATCTCGCCTTGCATGTCGACGGTGTCGCAGTGCCGCTGCAGGCGGCCGAGGAGATCGAGGGCAATCCCGCGGTCGAAGCGCTCATCTGCCGCAATGGTGATCGCGAGACGGGCATCGAGCTCACCGCCGAGGGTTACGTCTCGGTACGTCAGGTCATTCCCGGTTCAACTGTGAGCGCCGAACGTTTGCAGTTGGTGGTCATGAAACCGGCGCCGGCGTGGTCCGTGATCTATGCCACGCCCAGCGCCACGGCGACCTTCGTGCCCTGGGTCCAGGCCCACGCCTTGGCCGGGAGCATGCTGGTGCAGCATCGCGATGGGGTGCTGGTTCTGCGTCCGCATGACGGTGCGGTCGTCGCCCGGCGCGAACGTGAGACGTTGAATTCGCCGACCTTTTCGCGGCTGTGGTTTCCACTCACCGGGAGCAAGATGCTCATGGCCCAGGACAATGGCGTGGTGCAGGTGGTCGCGGCGTCGACCTTGGTACCGGAATCGACGGTGCATCATGGTTTGGGAGAGGCGTTGGCCTGGGCCGATCTTGACCTCGCACTGCAGAATGGTCGGCACATTCATGCGGCGATTGAGCGTATCCCGAATCCGGCACCGGCACCGGCAGGCGATCATGCTCCGCAGGCGACCGTCAACCTCGTGGCCCAGGACGGTGCGAAGCAGTATTGGCGCTATGCTAAGCTGCGCTCGATCAACCAGCTGCCACAGCTGATCAGCCATGATGATCGGCTCTATGTCTTCGATGATGCGACCCTTCACCTTTTGGAAGAGGACGGAACCCTGGTGAAGCCGTACTCGCTCGGCTCCGAGCGCATCGGTGCGGTCGTCGAACTGCCACGGCCGAAGGCAACCGCTCGCGAAGTACTGGTGCCGACAGCCAGCGGCATGCTGCGATTGCAGTTCGGCACGCACCAGGATCCGGTGCGTCTGGTCAACGACCCGGTGTTTGCCCAGGCGGGCTCGTCGCAGGTGGCGGTGCTCGATGACCTGGTGCTTTTCGCCAATGATCGGCAGGTGCTCTTGGCACGCTTTGCCGCCAGTGGGACGATTCTTTGGCGACAGGAACGGACGCGTCCCTTGGGAGCGCTGCCGGTATTGTCGGCGGCCCACGTGGCGGTAGCCGATGATGTCGGGATGATCTCCATCTATGCCCGCGCCACCGGCAAACCGATCCAGCGGATCACGCACGGTACGCCCTTGGCAGGAGCGCCGGTATTTCTCGATCTGGCCACCGGACCAGGCCTGATGGTATGTGATCGCGGCGGCCTCGCGGTCGCCTATCGCATCCGTAAGTAACTGTTTCATCAGCGGCGGACTTTTTTGCAGATTGGCCCGCGGCGTGCGTGCAAGGTCTCTCATGGGCCTTATTCCTGCATGTGCGGCGGCTGAATTCCTACCCTTGGGTGGAGGCGCTTCCGCCACTGCTACGGCGATGGCCGTAGGTGCCCGCGTCGAGTCCTCATCGACGCTCATGCCGGAGGCCACATCCGGTCCCGCCGCCACCGCTGCCAGCGCGAGCTTCGGTCAGCTTTTTTCAGCACAGATCGCGCTTGCGCCGGCATCTGCGCCCGCGGCGGTCCCTGAGCAGGCAGCAGCGGTGGCACCGGTCGTGGTCGTCACCGCCGAGCCGATGAGCGCAGCTCCGTTGCCGATCGACAGCCAGCCGCTGGTGTCGACGCCCTCGCTCACGGGGCTGGCCGCTGAGCTCGCCAGGAGTTCGCTGGCAGACTCCGTTGTGGTGCCTGTCATGGATTCCGCGATCCCTGAAAAAAACCTCACACCCGATACGCTTCCGGTGCCGGCAGTGTTGGCAGTGGAGGAGTCGACCTCCATGCCGTTGATTCCCGGCGTGCCGCTGATTCCCGGCGTGCCGCTGATTCCCGGCGTGCCGCCGGTGCCGGCCGAAACGGAAACGCCTGCGCCCTCGTCGCAGCTAGCCGTAGAGGATTCGAAGGTCACCGATGCGCCCGCCCCGCGGAGGCCGGAGGCGTTGGTTTCTACGCTTGTTCCTGCTTTCGTTTCGGCGACCTCGTCCACGCCCGTGCGCGATGCGTCCTTGGCGCCGGGGTTGATGGATATCATCGCCTTGGGCCTGGCCTTGACCTTGCCCTCTAAGGATGAAGCAACCGCTGCACCAAACGCGGCGGCATCTGCCGTCGTCGGCCTGGAACAGCTGCCACGCAATGGCCGCCCGGTGCAGGCTACGCCGGATCGCGAATCATACTTTGTCGCGCTGCCCCCAAGCCCTGCCGCTGAAACCCATGCATCGTTGGTGCAAGCGCTGACGATTCCGCTGGCGTCATCGGCCCAGGCCTCGAGCCCGGCCCAGGTATCGATTCTGACCCAGGTACAGGTTCCGGCCCAGCCTGAAGTTGCCGTACAGGCAGGCCTGACTGTCGACGTGCCGAGGGCGCCGCTGCCGGAACGACGGCTGTCGGTGTCGACCGTAAGTACGACCCTGATTGATGTCGCGACGACGGGCAACCCACCGACCGCCGCTGATGCAAAAATTCCGTCAATTCCCGATCATTTCCTCATGAACTCGTCAGCGCAGATGTCGTCGGCGTCTTCGTCATCGGCACTGGTCGACACGGCGGTAGAGGCGATCTCGGTTGAGGTGGCGCCGACTGTGACCGCGGTTCGACAACGTTCCACCGTGCCCGTCCCGCAGCACTCAAACGGCAAGGTCCAGATCGATGCCGAGGCGGCTCCGGCGCTGATGCTGAGCGAGGCCGCGCCGCGTGCGGCGGGATTACCGGTCGATTCTCCACGTAAGAAGGCCCCGCTTGAATCGACCACCGACGAAGCTGATGTCGACGTTACCGCGCCGGCAGCGGTGGCGGTGGCGGCTCCGGCTCTCGTCGCGTATTCTCCAGTAGCGCCAGCGAGCGTAGCACCCGCGAGCGTTGCGGCTGCGAATCCGCGACCGCTCTCGCCCCCCGCCTCATCCGCAGCATTGCTGATTGCGGCCTCGGCGTTGCCTGGCGGATCCGCTGGTTCACAAGCGCTCGGTAGCGAGAAGGCGAGTGGCAAAGCCGATGCTCTCGCCACCAATGATCTCGCCACCACTGATCTCGCCACCACCAGGCTCTCGGCCAACGCCACCCCCGAGCCGGCAACGACGATACCTTTTGCGACTTCGATGGCCTCGGCGACTGGTACCTCCACCGCTACTCTTGCGACCTTGCCCAATCCCGTTGAGCGCAGCATCGTCCGTCAACTGAGCCAACAGCTGGCGGCGCCACTGGCCACGCTCACGCCGCCCGGCCATGAGCACAAATCGGTAGCGGACAAGAACCTGGTCATCCGTCTGACGCCACCGGAGCTGGGCACCGTGCGCGTCGAGATGAGCCAGCGCGACGGACAGCTGGTGATCCGCATGTATGCCGAGGATCCCGCCGTACGCCAAGCCATCGAACGCATGCTGCCGAATTTACGCAGTGATCTGCGCCAGGGCGATGGCCAAGCGCAGGTGATCACGGTCGAATCTTCGAGTTCCGATCGCAACGGCGATCGCGATGGCCAACGTCACGGCGAGCGTAGTCCCGACGATCGCGGCGCCTGGCAGGGCCAACAGCAGCAACAGCAGCGTCACGAGCGGGCGTACAGCGGCGGACATTCAGCACGCGGCAGCGAACGTCCGCAGTTCTCCCTGCAAGGTCAACCGGCAGTCGAGCCGATCACCGTCGTCCCCCGCCCACGAAGCCTCGGCAGTCGCAGCCCTGCGGGCAGTGTTGACGCCCTCGCCTAATTGGCACGAGCAGAGCGTTATTTCCATTACCATCCGATTGCGTTCTCCAGCCACAGCGAGTCCAGGAGCTCACCATGATACGTTCACTTTATAGCGGCGTTAGCGGTCTTTCGAATCATCAGCTGATTCTCGATACGACCGCGAACAACTTGGCCAACATCTCTACGTCTGGTTTCAAGGGCAGTCGCGTGAGCTTCTCGACGGCGTTGATGCAGACGCAAAGTGCGGGCTCCTCGCCCACCGGCTCCGCAGGCGGCTTGAATCCGCGCCAAGTCGGTCTCGGCGTGCGCAGCAGTTCGGTCGACGTCGATACCCGCCAGGGCGCTCTGCTCACCACCGGCCGGACCATGGATTTGGCAATCCAGGGGAACGGGTTCTTCCGCGTGGTCAGTGCCAATGGCACGGCGGCCTATACCCGGGTGGGAAATTTCGGCTTCGATGCCGACAACAATCTCACCGATCTCGGCTCGGGCATGATGGTCCAGGGACACAAGCTCGACAGCAACGGCCTGCCCACGGGTGATCGCACCAATATCAGCCTGGTCAGCGCCCAGACCATCGATTCGAAGGTCACCACCGAGATCACCTTCCAAGGCAATCTGAACTCGGCGACGCCGGCGCTGCGCGGCACCGCGCTGGCCTCAGTGCTGCCGATGACCGTGCTGGCAACCAGCATGGCAGCGACGAACTCCACCCTGCTGAAGGATCTGACGGTCTTCACCGGGCCGGTGCTCGAACCTGCTGGCCCGGCCAATACCAAGACGCTGAATGTCTATGGCACCAAGCCCGACGGCACGGTCTACGCCGGGAAGGTGACCATCAATCCCTGGCAGGACACCGCTCAGACCTTGATCTCGAAGATCAACTCGGTGCTCGTGCAGGGCTCGGAAACGATCGGCAGCGTGACCTTGGAAAACGGTAATCTCAAAGCCACCGGGGCGGCCTCCCAGGACGGCTTCAGCCTGTTCCTGGGCGAGGCCGATCCGCTGGGCAGTGCCACTCCCGGTCTGCCGCTGGGCGGCGGTACCCCGGGCACCCCGGGAGCCACCGCCAACGTCAATCCCCTGGGTGCAAGCGACAATAGCGCCTTGGCCGCCTATGTTGCCGGTACCACCCAGGTACTGGCCGCAGGGGTGGTGCTCTCCAATGAGGCCGGCATCGTCAATCCGACCTTTACGGTAGCGGCAACGTTACCCTCCAGCCTCAACATCAAGGTGAAGATCACCGAGCCCGCCGGAACGACGCGTGAAGTCGGCAACATCGTCGCCCCGGCGCTCACCGGCGGCACCTACAAGATGCCCAGCTTGCCGCATCTCATGGCTGGCGAGACCTTGTCGTATGAGATCAACAGCACCGGTGCGGTGGCTGCTGGCGCCGTCTCCTGGACCACTGAGATCTATGCTGATTCGAATCCGGCGAACCTCTTGCGCGATGCCTACAACGGCACCTCCAATATCGCGGACGGTTCCCCCGACCTGTTTCAGGAGAACAGCACCGCCGACGTCAATGCTCTTCAGTATACCGCCACCAACAACTCGACCATGGATTGGTACAAACTGCGTTTCGTCCCCGACAAGGTCACCAGCAGCGTGCAGGTCTATGACAGCGTCGGCGGCAGCCATACGATCGAGGCGACCTTCTTCCGCACCGGCACCAAGTCGGTGATCACCGGCTCGGCTGAGACGCGTTCGAATTCCTGGGACATGGTCATGAGCATGCCGGTCAAAGACGGGACGATCAAAGAGCCGCTGGTGGTCGGCATCGAATTCGATGAGAAGGGCCGCTACGTCGGCAACAGCTCCTTGGGGAAGACCGTACATGGCGGAACGCTCAGCAATCCCAGTATCTATCCCGGTTCACCCGGAGATAACATCATCGATGTCAGCTGGGCGGCGACCGGCGATTCGGCGATCACCCTGAAGCTGGGAACGGCGGCAAGCACTGATGGATTGAGTGGTTTCGGCTCGGCCTCGACCGCCACCGCCATCGATCAAAACGGCTACGCCTCGGGCACTCTCGACTCATTGTCGGTGACCAATGGCGGCCAGGTCGTGGGCCTCTACACCAACGGTAAATCGTTGAGCCTGTACGAACTCGAAATCGACACCTTCCTCAATCCGTCCGGCTTGACTTCATCGGGCGGCAATCTCTGGCAGGTCTCGGCCAATTCCGGAGATCCGCTGGCGCGCTCGGCCGGGACCGGTGGCGCGGGCACGGTGACGTCCGGTGCTCTCGAGGGCAGCAACGTCGATATCGCCGGCGAATTCACCCGCCTGATCACCGCCCAGCGCGGCTTCCAGGTGAACTCGCGCGTGATCCAGACCACCGACTCGATCCTCCAGGAGCTGGCCGGGCTGATCCGTGGCTAAGGCTGAGTAAACAGCATCAGCGCTTGCGGACGACCGAGTCCACCACCGCCCGGGGCTTCTTGCCCTGGGCGGTGTCGTCGACGGGAGTCTCGCGCGTATGGCGGGCGGTGGTCGTGAAGCCTTCGAAATGGATGCCGATCGGTACCGCCTTCGAGGGGAATCCGAACCACTCGATCGATTCCAGGGGCAGGACCACCACCCCGGCCTCGAGCTCTTCATCGCCGAAGATTTCGATCGTCACCTGGCAGGTGTCGAGATCGATGCCGGTGATGCGCTTGAGGGCGAAGGTCTGCATCGACACCGTACTCGCGTGCAGGAAGCAGGTGCCTTCGGGGAAGGCCTCGTCTTCGAGACTCTCCTGGATCTCGACGAGCTTGGCGGCGCGCTGCGACTGCAGCCACATCTGCGGCTTTTCGCTCTGGAAACGTTCGAGGGCCATCTCGCGATGGAGTTCGGCGACGATCTTCTGACGAGCGCGGAGATTCTTGGGGCGCGGCTTGGGCATGATGACTCGCGGTTAGGGAAAGATGAAGCTCGCGATCATTACATTCCGTGCATGCACAATGGTCAACTACCCCCTGGGTCGATGCATGCGCAAAGGCTATTCATGGTGATCTCGATTTTTGGTCTACGCTTCGTGCATCCATCTGCGAAGGAATCTGATTATGAGCACCCGCGTCTATAATTTCAGTGCTGGTCCGGCGATGCTGCCACTGGAAGTCCTCGAGGCCTCGGCCAAGGCCCTCGTCGACTTTCAGGGCAAGGGCTTCGGCATCGCTGAATGCTCGCACCGCGGAAAGGAATTCGATGGCGTCGTCGATGAAGCCATCGCCCGCTGCAAGACCCTCCTCGGTGTCGGCGACACTCATGAGGTGCTGTTCCTGCAGGGCGGCGCGACCCAGCTGTTCACCACCATCCCGCAGAACTTCGCGGGCGGCAAGACGGCTGATTACCTGGTCTCAGGCGAATGGTCGAAGAAGGCCGCCGGCGGCCCCAAAGAGATCGGCCTCACCGCCAACGTCGTCGCCAGCAGCGAAGCCAGCAACTTCGACCATCACCCCGAGCAGTCGGAGTGGAAGCTCATCCCCGACGCGCCGTACCTGCACGTGTGCTCGAACGAGACGGTGCACGGTAACCGCCTCGTCGACCTGCCGACGCATCCCAACCTGATCGTCGACGCCAGCAGCGAGTTCATGGCCCGTCCGCATCCGCTCGACAAAATCGCCATGATCTATGGCGGAGCGCAGAAGAACCTCGGCCCCTCGGGTCTGGTGTTGGCGTTGATCCGCAAGGATCTGCTGGCCAAGGTTCCCGAAAAGGGCATCCCCAAGTTGTTCAACTTCAAGGCTCAGGCGGAAGCCAAGTCGATGATCAATACGCCGCCGACATTCTCGATCTACATCCTCCTCGAGACCTTCCGCTGGCTCGAACGCCAGGGCGGTCTGGCGAAGATGGAACAGGTCAATGCCGCCAAGGCCAAGCTGCTCTACGACGCCATCGACACCAGCGGCGGCTATTACACCGGTACCGTCGTCAAGCACGCCCAGCGCAGTCACATGAACGTGACCTTCCGCTTGCCGAGCGAGGAGAAGACCGACGAATTCGTCAAGCTCGCCGCGAAACAGAGCATGGTCGCGCTCAAGGGCTACCGCACCGTCGGCGGCATCCGCGCCAGCATCTACAATGCGATGCCGATCGAAGGCTGCCAGGCCTTGGCGTCGTTTATGAAGGACTTTGCGGCTAAGGGATGACTGGGGCTGGGGCCCCAGTCGTTCGCGCGAGGCCATGGGCATGGCCTCGCGCGAACTTGTGTATAACCGGAGTTCGTCGTTGGGGCCCCAGTCGTTCGCTCGAGGCCATGGGCATGGCCTCGAGCAAACTTGTGTATAACCGGAGCTCGTCGTAGGGGCCCCAGTCGTTCGCGCGAGGCCATGGGCATGGCCTCGAGCAAACTTGTGTATAACCGGAGCTCGTCGTAGGGGCCCCAGTCGTTCGCTCGGGGGCCTGGGGCAGGGCGAGAGGGGAGATGGGGAAATCCGCATTATCCAGCGTCAGCTGCTGCGTCAGATCATGGACAGCTTGTGCGGCGGTCCGATCACCACTCGCGGCTTGCCGGCGCAACGCCGGCAAGGCCGCAGGCCCGAGGCTGACGATATACTCGTAATCGATATGTGTTCCGCCATGCGTCACGTTATGGCTGGCGATCGCGCCATCGACATCGCACCACGCCAACACCAGCAGTACCGCCGCCAAGGTGGTCAGATTGGCATTCACCAGCCAACGATTACTGAGGTGCTGGCGGATACGCCAGGTGATCAGGCCCAGGCCGATGGCGACCAGCACCATCCATACCGCCGCTGCCACACGCCAACGGGTGAGGTCATAGATGTCGACATACAAGTGCAGCCGCCACAGGGCGCTGATCAGCAAGGCCACGTTTTGCGCCAGCCACAGCAATACCAGACGTCGACACCAGGGCGTGACCTGGACGGCTGAACCCGGACGAAACCACGCCAGGACAAAGATGGCGGCGAGCAGGGCGGTAGCGATCAGCGGATAGGCTCCGCGGTGGGCATAGGCGGCATAGGTCATGCCATCGGGCAACGTCACGCCGCCCCACAGATAGACGATATCGCAGCCGTTTTGCAGGATGAACAGGCCGTTGAAGATGAGCAGGCTGCGCTGCACCAACGGAATGCGCCTGATGTTAGACGCTTCGCGGTGGTTGCTCTGCCACCACGTCGGCCAGCGTCCACGTAGCAACAGCCACAAGCCCATGCCGCTGAGCCACCACCAGAGCACCCGCAGCGGAGCGGGCAGATTGGTGAGATCGATCAACCAGTTTGCGAGATCAGCTATGCGTGCCCCGATCACGGGATTCGCTATCCAGAATAGGCCGGCAAACAGCCCGCCGAATGCCAGTGGCATCAGCCAGCCCGCGACCCGCGAAGGTGCTCGACCGCGACCACGACGCCAACGCACGGCGAGTCGCGAGTCGGCAAACGGCCGACTGATCAGGCCGAATATGCCGGCAGCTGCGCGTTCGAGCAGGGTCACGGCATCGGGGACATCGTTGGTGCGTCCGATCACCGCCGCTGCCAGCAAGCCGATCAGGGCATAGCCGGCTGGGAGCAGACCTTGATCGACAATGCCGGCTAACGCGCCCAAGCACACGGCACACAGGGACCCCATACCAGCGAAGTTGTTGCGCAGAGCGGGAAAGCGCCAAGCCATCAGGGCGCCGATCGCCAGCAACCACAGGCTCAGCCCGATTCCAGGGGAAGCGTCCCACAACAACCAGTCACCGAGAAGAATGAGCAGGGGCACGACGAGGAAGGGGGAGGCAGAGCGGTAGGGCATGGCGTATTCCAACGCCGGTAGTGTGGGGGGAGGGGATGGAGGCGGTGTGGACGGAGTGTGGAGGGATGATGGATTTTTTTGAGTGGTGATTAGTCGCTGGTCGCTGGTCGCTGGTCTCTGGTCTCTGGCCTCTGGTCTCTGGTCCCTGGTCTCTGGTCCCTGGTCCCTGGTCTCTGGTCCCTGGTCTCTGGTCCCTGGTCTCTGGTCCCTGGTCCCTGGTCCCTGGCACCCAATGGCGTTCAGTTTAGGGAAAGCTATGAGGTATCCTTTGTCAAAAAAAGCGGTGCCAGAAAGGTCTCTGCGTGAAGGCTAACGGCCCGGCCTATCATTTGTGCAGTCTCAAAACTCTGACCGCTTCCAGTCTCAAAACTCTGGCCGGGTCCAAAGTGACCGGCCCTGATGGGTCTCCTGCCGGTCACCTGAGGA
>JBIILZ010000080.1:0-18102 GCA_044338255.1 Planctomycetota bacterium
CAGGCAAGAGAAGAGTGTAATCAGGGTGGAAAGAGCGGGATAGCGCAGTGCGCGACGAGAGATGTCCATGCAGTCGCCAAAATTTACTGCAGGCTACATACAAGTGAAATATCCCTGATTTTTCAGGATGTTTCACACATCGTTGTTATCGCAATGCCATTGGATCGTGGCCTGACCGGAGATCGGTTGTTGCCAGATTGTTCGGAGTTGGTCGCCCAGGGCGTAGACTTCGCTGAGAGGCGCAGATGGTCGTATTGTATTGTAGTTGGCGATGATGTGGAACTTATCGAAGACGACATCAGCGTGCGGCAGGTGTTCGCGAACGACGTCGCGGAAATGCCCGGTTCTATCCATGCAGACGGCGCGGATGGCGGAGCGCTGCTCGATTGTCAGCTTCTTCAGAAACGACTCCAAGCCGTCTAGTCTTTTACCTTCGGCGCAATGCCGCGGCTCGCTGGTGACCGCGTTCAATACGAAGGTCACATATCCATGCCGCCGACGCACCGCCTTCTCGTCCACTATCAGATGTGGAGTCTCAAAAACTTGGCCGGTCCAGGCTCAATACTCTGGCCAGTTGTTGGGGTTGGTGTAGCGGTATGATCAGGGTTGGCTATGGTGCAGGTGTGCTGGTCGGAGGGAGGAACCCAGGTGGTGCTGGGGCCAAGCGCCGACCGGAGGCCCGACAGCATGCTGTAGATCGGGCCGACCGTTTTTTTTTAATATCCGGTTCGCCACCGTCAGTTCGCCGATCACCTGATCCCGATCGGCTAACTCCTCACGCAGGACATCGACCTGTCGCGCCAGCTGGTTCTGCGCCACCTTCCCCGAACCCCGCGCCGACTTGCCCGCATCGACGAATTCATCCCGCTAACGCGAAAAGGATGTCGGCGACACGCCAGCCTTACGCGCCAGCGATTCCAACGTGTCCTCCTTGCGCAGCAGGGCGAGAACGATCTGAACTCGCTGATCAGGGGTTACTGGGGATGGGGCAGGCATACCGACTCCGGAGCCCGGACGGCGATCCAGGTGGGGTGAGGTCGACGCACATACGCCGAAGATGCCTCACGCTACCACGTGCCGTTTCCGGGTATCCAAGGGCTATACACCCGTGCTCGCTGTTTTCGTCAGGATGGTCAGTATCGGCTGCGCCGACAGGATCGTTACGTGCCCCATCATCTCCGCCGCAAGCGGATCCTGTTCATCCTGACCGCAGGCCAGTGGAATCGCGGCGACAGTCACGACTCCGCTGCGCCTCCGCGCTTACGGCGGCGATAGTCCGAGGGCCGCATGCCCATGATGCGCCGGAAGGTGCGGGAGAAGTGGCTGTGGTCGTAGAAGCCGATGGCCAGCGCCAGCTCGGTGAGGGGGGCGTCGCCGGTCTCCAGCCGGTGGCAGGCGGCCTCGACCCGCACCCGCAGCAGGTATTCGTGGGCGGTGGTGCCGAACAGGCGGTGGAAATGGCGGTCGAATTGGCTGCGCGATAGCTTGGCGGTGCGGGCCAGGACCTCGGTGTCCAGCGGCTCGGCGTAGCGGGTGTGGATGGTCTCCACCGCGCGGGCGATGCGGTCGAAGGTGCGCGGAGCGGCACGCAGGCCGTCGATGCGGCGATGGGTCCCGGCCACCCCGATGATGCGTCCACGCCGGTCGCGCAACGGCACCTTGCTGACGATGATCAGGCTGCGCCCGTCGGGCGAGCCGGGATCGGGCTCGATGACATTGATGATCGGCCGTCCGGTGCGCATCACCTCCTGGTCGCTGGCGGCGTAGATGTCGGCGCGGTCCTTGGGCCAGAAGTCGTGGTCGGTGTGGCCCAGGGTCTCGGCCTCGCTGGCCACATGGCCGCATTCGCAGGCGAGCAGGTTGTTGGCCATGAAGCGGCCGTCGCGATCTTTGATGAACACCGCCACATCCGGCAGCAGGTCCATGAGCTGGAGGAGGGGGGCATGGTCGCCGATGCTGGCCAGGAACAGACGGCGGCGGCGTTGGATGTTCATGCGGATAGAATACACAGCCTTGCGCCATGCGTGCAAGCCGGAAGCGGATCTCGCGCCAGAATGCCATCCATCGGAGGTGCCCATGTCTGTCGTTCCCCTGCGCGTGGCCATGGTCGGGTGCGGTTTCATGGGGCGGGCGCACTCCAACGCCTTCCGGCAGGTCGACGCCTTCTTTCCCGATCCCGCCTGCCGGGTGGTCCGCCAGGTGGTGGTGGGCACCAGCGAGGCCAAGGCGCGGGCGGCGGCGGAGCAGCAGGGCTGGGCCGAGTGGTCAACCGATCTGGCCTCGGTGCTGGCCCGTCCCGACATTGATCTGGTGGATGTGGCGACCCCCAACGACAGCCATTACGCGGTAGCGATGGCCGCCATCGCCGCCGGCAAGGATGTGCTGTGCGAGAAGCCCCTGGCGCTGACCGTGGCCCAGGCGCGGGAGATGGCCGAGGCGGCGCGCCAGCGCGGGGTACGCACCTTGGTGTGGCACAACTACCGCCGCGCTCCCGCCGCCACCACCGCCGCCCAGCTCATCGCCGAGGGTGCCCTGGGGGAAATCCGGCATGTGCGCGCGGTCTACCTCCAGGACTGGCTGGCGGATGAGTCCTGCCCCCACCTGTGGCGCATGAGCGCCGGGCAGGCCGGTTCCGGGGCCCACGGGGACCTCAATGCCCACCTGATCGACATGACCCGTTTCCTGACCGGCTTGGAATTTGCCGAGGTGTGCGGGATGCAGGAGACCTTCATCCGCCAGCGGCGCACCCCCGACGGCGGCAGCGCCCCGGTCGATGTGGACGACGCCTTCCTGTTCCTGGCCCGGCTGTCGAACGGCGCCCTCGCCAGCTTCGAGGCCACCCGCGCTGCGCCCGGACGCAAGAACCACCACCGCATCGAGGTCAATGGCACCAGCGGATCGCTGGTCTGGAACTTCGAGCGCATGAATGAGCTGGAGTTCTACGACGCCGCTGACCAGGGCCGAGTGGCGGGCTTCCGCACCATCATGTGCATGAACAACGCGGCCCACCCCTACGCCGGCCACTACTGGCCCGATGGCCATGTCATCGGCTACGAGCACACCTTCGTGAACGCGCTCGCCGATTTCATCGCCGCCCGTCGCCAGGGGCTAGAGTTCCGCCCCGGTTTCGCCGATGCCGTGGCGGTCCAGGAGGTGCTGGAGGCGGCCCAGGTCTCGGCCCGCGACCGCTCATGGACCACGGTCGAGCAGAGTCAGAGCTTTCATGGGCCGGCGGTGCGTCCCGCCGCCACGCGCCTTTACACCGGTCTTTCATCCTAGGAGTGTTGTCATGACCGCCGTCATCAAGGGCCCCGGCCTGTTTCTTGCCCAATTCATGGCCGATGTCCCGCCCTACGATGGGTGGGCCAACGCCACCCGCTGGGCCGCCAGCCTGGGCTATCGCGGAGTGCAGGTCCCGGCCTGGGACCGCCGTTGTATCGATCTCGCCCTAGCGGCCTCCTCGAAGGACTACTGCGAGGAGTTCCTGGGAATCGCGCGTTCCGCCGGCATCGAGGTCACCGAGCTGTCCACCCATCTCCAGGGCCAGCTGGTGGCGGTCCATCCGGCCTATGATGAGGCCTTTGACGGGTTCGCCCCGCCCGAGGTGCGCGGGCGGAGCGCAGCGCGCACCGCCTGGGCGGTGGAACAGATGCATCTAGCCATTGACGCCAGCCGCAACCTCGGGTTGTCAGTGGTGCCCAGCTTCACCGGCGCACTGCTGTGGCCCACCCTGTATCCGTGGCCCCAGCGTCCCGCGGGACTGGTCCAGGAGGGCTTCGCTGAGCTCGCCCGCCGTTGGCGGCCGATTCTCGATCATGCCGACCAGCAGGGGGTGGACATCGCCTGGGAGGTCCATCCCGGCGAGGATGTTCACGACGGTGCCACCCTGGAGCAGATGCTTGACGCCCTCGACCAGCATCCCCGGGCCAACATCCTCTACGATCCCAGCCACCTCGTACTCCAGGGCATGGACTACAGCGCCTTCATCGACCATTATCATACCCGCATCAAGGCCTTTCATGTCAAGGATGCGGAGTTCCGGCCCGATGGCCGCACCGGGGCCTACGGCGGCTATCTGCCCTGGGTCGAGCGCGCCGGCCGCTTCCGGTCCCTGGGCGACGGACAGATCGATTTCGCCCGCATTTTCAGCCAGCTCACCCGCTACGGCTACCAGGGGTGGGCGGTGGTGGAATGGGAGTGCTGCCTGAAGGACCCCGCCCAGGGCGCTGCCGAGGGTGCGCCCTTCGTGGCCCGTCATCTCATCACCCCCTGTGGTCGATCGTTCGACGATTTCGCCGGCGGCGGGACCGATCGTGCCCAGTTACGACGGCAGCTGGGATTAGACGCGTGAATCGGGGGTAGCCACTGGTGGTCAACGTTTACCAAGCGGCTTGGTAGTAGATGTACTTTTCCCAACTTCTTTACACGCTCACCGATAGCCATGCATTCAGCCGTTATGTTAGATGGCGCATGATCGGCCGCCTGTTCATGTCCTATAATCACTGATGACGTCTAGGAGAAATCTTCATGACTGAACCTGTCGCCATGCCCATCCTTGGCCTCACCGGCCCCAGCCTCGCTTACCTCAGTTTGCGAATTTGGCTGGGCATGCGTGCCCTGGTCACCGGACTCGAAAAATTTGCGGGCACGATCACGGTTCAAGAGCCGATGCTCGACGCCACCGGACAACCAGACCCCAGTGGCGCGATGCTGGATATCCAGCGCAAAGTCTATGGCTGGGATCAGTACCACGCCTTACCCGATACCCTCCAGGCGAAGCTGGCCGCCGAGCCGCTGATGTCGGAGTTCCTGATGAAAGCCTTCTGCGTCTTTCTGGGTCCCGCCCTGGTAGTGGCAGGTCTCCTGCTGCTGCTGGGAGTGGCCGGGCGTTGTTCCCTCATGCTCATGGGCTTGATCTACGTCACTCTCACCGTGGGCCTCATCCTCATCGGCCAGGACCAGGGGGTGTCCTGGCTGGGCATTCACCTCGGACTCATCGCTCTGGCTCTCACCCTGGTCGACCATGACCGCTTCGCCATTACCCGTCGGCTATGAACACCCTCCATAATCTTTCGCGGCGGGATTTCCTGACCGCTTCCGCCTCAACTGCCCTCGCCTTGGCGATGGCTAGCCTGCCCGGCTTCGCCAGTGCTTCGGAACCGCCTGCGGAGGGCGAGCCGTTGCGGGTGGCTTTGGTGGGATTCGGTGCCCAGGGACGGGTGCTGTGCGAATCGCTGGTGAAGATTCCCGGCATCCGCATTGTGGCCCTGTGCGACATCTGGGACTACGCCCGCGAATACGGCCTGCGTCTGCTCAAGTCCAACGGCCACGAGGCTACCGGCTACGTCGACATCGAGGACATGCTGGCCAAGGAGAAGGGGCTCCACGCTGCGGTTGTCGCGACACCTGACTTCTTCCACGCGCCCCACAGCATCGCTTGCCTCAAGGCCGGCCTGCACGTGTACTGCGAAAAGATGATGTCCAACACCCTGGACGGGGCCCGTTCGATGGTGAAGGCCATGCGGGAAAGCGGGCGTTTGCTGCAGATTGGCCATCAGCGCCGCAGCAACCCGCGTTACCGCTTTGCCCTCGACCGTCTGCTGGGAGAGGCCAAGCTTGCCGGCAAGATCACCGGGGCCCAAGCGCAGTGGAACCGCGCGGTTTCCGACGATATCGGCTTCCCCAAGAATAAGGGCGTGCCTGCCGATGTGCTCGCCCGGTATGGTTATCCGGATATGCACGTATTCCGGAACTGGCGCTGGTTCCGCAAATTCGGCGGCGGTCCTCTGTCCGACCTGGGGGCCCACCAGATCGACATCCTGACCTGGTTCATGGGTCGCCTGCCGACCACGGTGATGGCCAGCGGTGGGGTCGATTTCTACCGCAACCATGAGTGGTTCGACAACGCCATGGCGATCTTCGAGTATCCCCAGCCTGAAGGCCATGTGGCGCGGGCCTTCTACCAGGTACAGACCACCACCAGCTCGGGCGGCGGCTACTGGGAACAGTTCATGGGCAACGAGGGCACGCTGCGCATTTCCGAGAACCCCTCCGCCACCAAGATCTACCGTGAGAATGCCGCCCCGCCCTGGGAGAAGCTGATCCAGAGCGGTTGGCTCAAGGCCGATGCTCCGCCGCCGCCCGCCGCTGACGCCAAGGTCGACGCCCGCGAGACCGCTGCGATTTCCGCCTATTCGATGACCGTGCGGCTGGACAAGGCCATTCACCAGTACCACCTCGAGAACTTTTTTTCCGCGGTGCGCGGCAAGGCCAAGCTCACTTGTCCGGCGGACGAGGCGTTCCGCAGCGAGTACCCGATCTACAAGGCCATTGAGGCGATCGAGAAACGCCAAGTCATCATCATCGACGAACCCGTCATCTAAAGAAGGCTCTTCATGCACCATCGCGCCGCCCTGCTTTTCCTGCTTATCGCCACCTCGCTGGTCGCGGTGGAGATGGAGCCCCTGGTAACCGCCCTCCCCAAGCCGCTGGTGGTCGGCACCCCGGTCCCGATCAAAGTGGAAAACCTGGAGCCGACTCAGACCGGGAAAGCTCCCCCATTCCTGGTACCCAAGGGGGCGACCAACCTCGCTCTCAAGCGGCCGGTGACCTCCAGTGATGCCCAGCCCTTGCTGGGCGAGGTCGAGCTCGTCACCGACGGGGACAAGGACGGGTCCGAGGGCACCTATCTTGAAATGGCCAAGGGGCCCCAGTGGGTGCAGATCGACCTCGGTGCGAGCAGCGAAGTCAATGCGCTGGTGGTGTGGCATTTTCACGCCCAGGCACGGGTCTACCTGGGAGTGGTGGCCCAAGTTTCGGATGATCCGGACTTCATCAGCGGGGTGACCACGATCTACAACAACGACCTCCGCAACCTCGTGGGCCAGGGTGCGGGCAAGGATCCCACCTACATCGAGACCTATCAAGGGCGCGTCATCGACGGCAAGAATGCGGTCGGCCGTTATGTACGGCTCTATTCCAGCGGCAACACCTCCAACGCCATGAACCATTATGTCGAGGTGGAGGTGTGGGGTAAAAAGAAGGGCTAGTTCCGCCCTCCACACCTTCTCACTTCACGGTTTCCCCCTCATTTGGCTTCCTCTGGATCATCCATGTCACGCTCCCTGTCCAGTCCGCGTTGGTTGTTCGTCGGGTGCTTCATCGCGCTCATCACCACCTCGTTCGGCTTCCTGCTGCGCGCCCTGCTCATGGAGGGCTGGGCCAAGGAATTCAACCTATCCGCCACCCAGCAGGGCGAGTTGTTCGGGGTCGGGCTGTGGCCGTTCGCCATCAGCATCGTACTGCTGAGCCTGTTCATCGACCGCATCGGCTACAAGCCGGCGATGGTGTTCGGTTTCATCTGCCACCTGACCTCGCTGGTGATGACCCTCACCGCCAAGGACTACAACGGCCTGTACTGGGCCAATTTCGTGGTGGCGCTCGGCAATGGCACTGTCGAGGCCTACATCAATCCGGTGGTGGCCACCCAATTCAGGACGGAGAAATCACGTTGGCTGAACATCCTCCACGCCGGTTGGCCAGGGGGCATGGTCATCGCGGGTGTGATCGTGCTGTCGATGGGTGATCTTCATTGGCATACCAAGATGTTGCTGTTGGCGGTACCGGCGGTGGCCTATTTCGCCATCCTGATCGTCCAGGATTTCCCGCTCAACGAGCGCGTGGCGGCCGGGGTCTCCTACCGCACCATGCTGGGCGAGGTGGGGGCCGCCGGCGCCTTCATCATCACCTGGCTAGTGACCGTCGAACTGGCCCGCTCAGCGTTCGGAGCCCAGTCGCCGATGCTGGTGGGCACGGTGGTGGCGGCGGTGGTGGCGTTGGCGGTGTTTGCCCTGGTGCGGTCCTTCGGCCGGCCGCTGTTCGTGCTGCTGCTGCTGGTGATGGTGCCCCTTGCGACCACCGAGCTGGGGGTCGATAGCTGGGTGAGCCAGCTGCTGGGGCCGGCGATGGAGAAGGCCGGCTTCCATGGCATCCACATCCTCATCTACACCGCGGCGCTGATGATGGTGCTGCGCTTCTTCGCCGGCCCGCTGCTGCACCGGCTGTCGCCGGTGGGGATGCTGGCGCTGTGCTCCGGGGTCGCCGCCGCCGGGCTGTTCGCCCTGGCCGGTGCGACCTCGGTGGCGGGCATCTTCGCCTGCGCGACCATCTACGCGGTGGGCAAGACCTTCTTCTGGCCGACCATGCTCGGAGTGGTGGCCGAGCAGTTTCCCAAGGGCGGTGCCCTGACCCTCAACGCTACTGGCGGCGTGGGCATGCTGGGGGTCGGGGTGTTGGGGGCGATGCTGATGGGCAACTTCCAGGACCGGGCCATGGATCGCACCCTGATCGAACAGGCGCCGGCCATCCATCGCCAGATCATGGTCCAGAAGGAGGGGCTGCTGGGGACCTACCAGGCGGTGGACGAGGCGCGGGTCCAGGCCCTGCCGGCGGAGCAGCAGGCGGTGGTCGGAACCGTCGGCGAGCAGGCCAAGCGTTCGGCGCTGCGCGCCATCGTGGTGTTGCCGCTGCTGATGCTGGGCTTCTACATCGGCCTGGCGTTGTGGTTCCGGTTCAAGGGAGGTTATCGTCCGGTTGCTGCCGGCTGAACCGGCGTCAGGGAGTCGAGCAATGCTCATAGCAGGAGATGGCACGCGGCCCGATGGCACCGTCCGTCCCGACGCCCGGCTGCTCATCACGGTGGTGGTGGCGGCCCGTGACGAGGAAGCGGCGTTGCCACCGACCCTGCCCTGCATCCGGACCGAGCTGGACGTCACGGGTTGTCCGTGGGAGGTGCTGCTGGTGGATGACGGGTCGCGCGACCGGACCGTCTCGATCTGGCGCGGCCTGATGGCTGGGGACCCCCGCCTGGGGCTGGTGCGGTTCACCCGTCCCTTCGGCAAGGAGGCGGCTCTGATGGCGGGGTTGGCCCGGGGCGGGGTGGTAATCCCCATGGATGCCGACCTCCAGGACCCTCCCGCGCTCATCCACCGCTTCCTGGAGCGGTGGCGTCAGGGCTGGGACATGCCCTACGGATTGCGGTGCGATCGGGCCGAAAGCCGGACCAAACGGTGGTGCGCGTGGCTCTACTACCGGGGGCTCAACGCCCTCAGTTCGCTGAAGATCCCGCTGGATGCCGGGGATTTCCGCCTGCTCGACCGTGCGGTGGTTGACGATCTGCTGCGGCTGCCCGAGGCCGAGCGCTATACCAAGGGCCTGTATGCCTGGGTCGGACGGGCCTCCTACCCGGTGCCCTACGATCGTCCGGCCCGGGTGGCGGGTCCGGTGCGCATGACCTGGGGACGTTTGGCCGAACTGGCGTTAGAAGGGGTGGTGGGATTTGTGCCGGCCCCGTTGCGGCTGCTGTGCTGGGTGGGGTTGACGCTGATCCTGGCGGCGGTGGGCCTGTTGGGGTGGTCGCTCCTCCATCGCGGCGCGGTGCCATCACTTGAGATTTTGCTGCTGTTCCTGGGCGGGATGCAACTGGTGGCCTTGGGACTGGTGGCCTTGGGACTGGTGGCCGAGTACCTGGCGCGCATTTTGCGTGAAGTGCGCCGCCGCCTGCCCTACCTGGTGCCCGAGAAGGTCCTACACGGTCCATGCCCCGCCTCCCTGACTGGTTGATTTTTCTCGCGGTCTTCGCTCTGGCGGTGGCGATGCGCGTGCCTGCCATCGCGCTCCACCCCATGCACACCGACGAGGCGGTGAACGCCTTCCTCATCGACGGCCTGGCCCAGGGTGGCGCTTTCGAGTACCGCCTCCACGACCACCATGGACCGACCCTGTTCCTGCTCGCCCAGGCGCTCCTGCCTGCAGGCGGATGGGCGGCCTGGGAGGCGTGGATGCCGCGCCTCATCACCGCCGTGGCCGGCGCGCTGGCGGCGGCCGGACTGCTGCTCCATGCGCCGGCGATCGGGCGCGGGCCGGCGCTGGCGTCGGCGGTGCTGCTGGCGCTGCTGGCGCCGTTCGTCTTCTATGGCGGCGTGTTCATCCATGAGTCCCTGCTGGTGGCCCTGCTGGTGCCATGGGTGGCGTCGCTCTGGGCGTGGCGCTGCGGCCGTGGGATCGGCATGGCGGCGCTCGCCGGCCTGCTCGGCGGTCTGCTGCTGGCGACCAAGGAGACCGCCGGCCCGATCATGCTGGTGCTGGCGCTGTGCCTGGTGCCAGGCGCGGTCCATCCCTGGCGTCGGAGCCTAGCCCACGCCGGCGTGGCGGTGCTGGCGGCGCTGGTGGTGGTGCTGCTGCTGTTCGGCGACTGGGGCCGGGCGCCCGGACGGGCCCTCGACCTGTTCCGGGCGGTTGCGCCCCAGTTCGATCGCGGGGTGGGCGGCATCCATGCCCACCCTGTCGACGCCTACCTGCGCTGGTACCTGCAGCCGGGACCCGCGGGGCCGCCCTGGGGCTGCTGGCTGCTGCTGACCTTGGCGGCGTGGGGCTGCTGGCGGCAGGTTCTGGCGGCGCGGCTGGCGCTCGCCGGCCTGCTGCTCGGCCTCGGCTTCAGCCTGCTGCCCTACAAGACCCCCTGGCTGGCGTTGGCGATCCTGCTGCCGTTGCTGCCGGCGGCCGGCCTGGGGGCGGTGGCGCTGCTGGGGACGCTCGCCCGGCGCCATACCGCGCTGGCCATCGCCGCCGCCCTGGCGCTGGTGGCGGTGGTGGGCCGGGAGGCGGCGGTGCGTAGCTGGACCGCCGTGCCGGATCCGCGTGATCCGCTGGTGTACTCTCCCAGTGCCCCCGGTCTCGACCGGTTGGCGGCGGAGCTGGACGGATGGCGCAGGTCCACCGACCGCCCCTTCACTGTCCAGGTGGTTGCGGGGGACGCCTGGCCGCTGCCTTGGTACCTGCGCCGGTTGCCAGCCGGATTCTGGACCCATCCCCCCGCGGCCTTCCTGCCCGGTGCCGTGCTGGTGGAGCCCGCCCAGGTCGGGCTGGTGGCGGCCGAGGACTTCCGGGCGGTGGAGGTCCGTCCCGGACTCATCCTGTTCCTGGTGCGCCTGCCATGACGCCCGTACATCGCTTCCAATGCCAAGCCATGGCCACCACCTTCACGCTGCACTTGGTCGGCGATGACGCTCGTTATGCGCGCCAGGCCGCAGACCAGGCCTTCGCCCTGCTGGAGCGCCTGGAAGACTTGTTGAGCCGCTTTCGTGAGGACAGCGAAATCCGTCGCCTAGGCCGGCTCCAGCCCGGCGAGGAGCTGGTGCTACACGAGGCGGTGGCCGCTTGCCTGCGACTGGCCTGTGCCTGCGCCGAGGCTAGTGCCGGTGCCTTTGATCCCGGGCTCGGTCAAGTGCATCCGGTACCGGGCCAGGAGCCCGATCCGCGCCCGCGTGGCCGGCTGGTGCTTGACCCGCAGCGCCCGCTGGCGCGCTGCGAAGAGGGGCCGGTGCAGCTCGACCTGGGTGCCATTGGCAAGGGCTTCGCTCTCGACCAAATGGGTGGGCTGCTGCGCGAATGGAGCCTGGAGAGCGCCCTGCTGGTGGCCGGTGGCAGCAGCATCCTGGCCCTCGACCCGCCACCGGAGGCTGACGGCTGGCAGGTGGGGATCGGAGGCGAGGATCTGCTCCTGGCCCGTCAGGGCGTGGGGGCTTCCGGTGCCGAAGTGCAGGGGGAGCATATCCTCGACCCCGCTACCCTGCGTCCCGGCCACCTCTGGACGCGCACCTGGTGTCTCGCCCCGACCGCCGCCGAGGCCGATGCCTTCTCCACGGCGGCGATGGTGATGACCGCCGACCGTTTGCAGCGGCTGGCCGTTGCGCGGCCTGACTGTCGTTGGCGGGTCCTGGATCAGGCGGGCTGGACGCAGGACCTTCCACCGCGTCCTCAGGGCCCCGCCCGCTGCTCACCACATGCCCTGCGGCCACATGCACCCGGACCCGAGGCATCATCCCATGGGTGATGTCCATGCTCCAGCTGAGGTGTTCCCGCTCCTCGTTTATTCATGCGTTCCGTCATGATGGGCATGATCCGCCTGCGGCGGACAGGATGAGGACCGTCGCCATCCTGTCGGCGCAGCCGATCCTGGCCATCCTGACGGAATCCGTGACCACGCGGGTGGTATGAGCTATCCCCGCACCTAATTCTTCCAGCCCTGCGCCTCGATCACACCGGCCAGCCGTGCATGCGCCGGCAGCTCGGGCAGGATCCCCTTGTCCTGCGCATAACGGCACCAGCCCGCGACCTTGATGATCTCATCCTTCAACGACTGCTGCGCCGCGGCCGGCAGGCCACCGATCCGCTCGGCATAGCGTGCGGCCAGATCGATCGCCTGCTCAGCGGCCTGCGGATCCGGGGCATAGGCGAGGGATTCGAACAGCAGTTGCAGTTGTCGCGGCGGCTCCTGGGCGGCGACCGCCTCGGCGCGGACGGTTGCCGCCAGTTCGCGCCGCTTGGCCAGCGCAACCTCGGGCGCCAGCGCTCCGTCCAGGCCGCCATCGACGGCCCTGGGTGGCAGAGGCCGATACCAGATGTTGCGGAAACGAACTGGATTGCCGTGGTCTTGGAGACGCAGCGGCGCCGCGTCCGGGTAGGCCGTGCGGGGTTTGGCTCGGCTCCGATGGCCTCCGGTGCCCTGGTCGAAGGACACGGCATCCTGGACCACCACGCCATTGATAAGCACCGTGGCATGCCCGGGGTCGAGCAGGCGTCCCTCCCGCGCCACCGGTCGGCGGAAGATGATGTCCACCGACTGGAAAGATCCGAAAGGACGCAGGGGGTTGGCCAGGGGCGGATTTAAGCCGTACAATGCTCCCGCCATCCCATCCGGATAGGTCTGATTTCGGTAACTGTCCAGCACCTGCACTTCGATGTCGTTGAGCAGGAAGATGCCGCTGTTGCCGCGGCCCTGGCCGGAGCCGGCGACCTCGGCCGGTGCCGCCCATTCGAGATGGAGCTGGACATCGCCCAGCGCTGCCCGCGTACGGATGACTCCGGCACCGCTGACGCAGACCATGGCGCCAGCGTGCAGCGCCCAGCGCTTCTCCCGCTTCGGATCCTCCGGCTCCCAGTTGGCCGCGAACGAGGCCTCGCTGCCGTCGAACAGCACCACCGCATCGGAAGGCGGATGGCCCGGCTGCTCCCCCGGGGTGACGACCGGCGGCTGCGGACGGCGCAGGTCGTGGACGAACCAGGGATGGGTCGCATCCGGTGGAGCGCAGTTGAGCCCATTGCCCTCGGCGGCTGCGATGGGGGCCGCCAGGACACAGGCCACGACGAGGAGGGCCGTCCGTCCGGTCTGGGACCGCCGACGATGTGCGGGAGGCACGATCATTTCTTTTGGCCGTTCTTGGTCGCCCCGATCTCCTCTAGGAACTTGTTGCCTTCCTTGCTGCGCATCGCCGTCACCGCCGCCGTGATCGCTTCCCGTTCCTCGGCCCGTGCGACCGATGGCCACAGGGTCCGATAGGCCGCGATGGCATTCTGCGGCTTCAGCTCCAAGCCCTTGATGGTGTCGATGGCTCCGCGCACGGCCAGGACGCCCTCGGCGGGATCCTGCGCCTTCGCCGCCGCCTGGGTCAGCAGCGTCAATGCGGAATCGGTACGTGCCTGGGACAGATCACGGATGAGCCCCTTGCGCACCTCCAGTTCCGGCGAATTCAGCAGGCCGGCCAGCACAGCGGCGGCCTCAGGACCGGGCACCAGGGTGAGGGCGGCGATACCGGCGGGGCGGGTGTCGTCGGTCGCGAGCAACGGTTGCAAGAGCTTCACCGCCTCGGTCGAGGAGGGATGGGTGCCGGCGGCGCTCATCAGCGCCCGCGTCCATTCCCTGCGGTCAGCGGCGGCGACAGCGGCCGACGCCAGAGGGATGACCTGCGGCAGATCGCCGGGACGGACGGTATCGGCGATGAAGGCAAAAGCCGCCTGCCGAATCCGCTTGTCCGGACTGGCGGTGCAGGCCCGAGCCTGGTCAAGCGCCTGGCGTTCCTGGCGCTGGGCGAGGATCGCCAGCACGGCGGGACGGACCGCAGCGCTGCCTTCCGACGCAAGGGCCCGGCGCAGCCGCGCCCCGCACGTGGGATGCGGACAGGCTGCAAGCCCCTTGGCGGCGGCGGCGGACAGGGCCGGATCGCCCAGGACACCGATGAGGTGGTCGAGGGCGGCCTCGTCGGCGCAGACGCCCATGGCCAGGAGGATGGCTGGTTGCTGCGCTTGCGGCTGCGAGGTCCTCGCCTCGCGCAGCATTGGTAACCAGGCGGGATCGGCCTCGCGGTGGGCGCGTTCCACCAGCAGCGGCGGCAGATCGGACGGCAACGTGGCGAGGCCGGTCGCCTGGGCCGGTGACAGGGCGTTGGCGGCGGCCCGGCGTACCAGCGGTGCCGGATCCGACAGCATCGACTTGGCGGCGCCCGCCGCTGCCGTGGCGTCGGCGGTGTGAAGCACCTGCATCGCCCCGGCGCGCACCGCTGCATCCGGGTCGGTCAGGTGCTTGGTGGCGAAGGGGATGGCCAGCGCAGTGGCGGATGCACGGTCATGGGCCAGAGCGCGCAGCAGGCAGGCCAGCGCACGATGCGATGCGGCAGCATCACCGGTGGCACGGTCGATGCAGACGCGCACCGCCGCGGGATCGCCGGTGGAGGCTAACGCATCCACGGCGGCCGGGATATCGGCCTTCCGAATCAGGATGGAGACCGCCGATGGGGTCCCCTGCGCGGCGAGGGCCGCGAAAGCGGAGGGGCGACGCGATTCCGGGCCGTTGGTGGCCAGGCGTTCCAAGGCCGCCTCCGCTTCCGGCAGGTGGGCGAGGCCCTGCAGTGCGAGTCCGGCGAGCCCTACGTCGTTGCCCGCTGCAAGCTGCTCCAGGGCGGGGATGGCGGCGGGGGTGATGACCAGGGGCAGCAGTCGCAACGCTTCCATGCGCGCTTCGGGCTTGGTGGTGGGCGCAGCGACCATGGCCAGCAGCGCGGCCTCGGTGGCGGGACGCTCAGCGACCGGAAGAAGGCGCAGGGAGTCCTTGATGGTGTTCACCGGAGTGAACGGCGATTCCAGGGACCATGTGGCCAGCGGGACCACCAGGGTGGTGGCCGCCGCCGCCGAAGCGGCGGAGATGGGAGCCGGAGCGGCCTGTCGCGGTTCGCCGGCGCATGCGGGCAGCAGCAAGGCGGCGAGGGCGACGGATGCGAGGAGCGAGATGCGGATGCGGGTGGTCATGATCACGCTCAGGCGGGCAAGAGGTAGGGCGAACGAGGCGGGCGGATCAGGAAACGGGCGACCTCTGGGTCGTCGATGACGGCCTCGCGCACCGGATCCCAGCGCAGCCGGTTGCGCCCGGCGCGGAAGGCGGCGTTGGCCAGGTGGCCGATCAGTGAAATGTTGTGGCTCTCCTCGATGGGCGTGCGCGGATCGGTGCCGGTGCGGATTGCATCGTAGAAGCTGGAATGGTGGCTCTCAGTGTCCTTGGCCCACCGCCGGTGAGCGGGGATGACGAGACGGGACAGGGCCGGCGAGCTGTGGTCAATGCTGCCGCGGGTGACCTGCACCCAACCCTCTTCGCCCACCAGGCGGATGCCGCCCGCATGGGACGACGAGGTCGAGATGACGGTGCCGTTGGCATAGACCGATTCGAAGCTGTAGCTGGTCGGCGTGTCGTAGAGGGAGGTGGTGCGCTTGAAGACCGCCGAAGCGTTGCGGATCTCCACCGGCTGCTTGCCGGCCACCCCCACCGCAAGAGCGGCAATGTCATAGTGGTGCTGGATCCAGTCGGTCAGCATGCCGCCACCATAATCGTAGTTCCAGCGCCAGTTCCAATGCAACCGGCCGGCATTGAAGGGGACGAGGGGCGCCGGACCCAGCCAGCGCTCAAAATCCAGCCCGTCCGGCACCGGCATGGTGCCCTGAGGGGCATTGGCATCACCTCCACCACCGCCGATTCCCACCTGCACCTCGCGGATGCGCCCCAGGTACCCGTTGCGCGCCAGGTCGATGGCGCGTTGGAACTCGGGCGATGAGCGCTGCTGGTTGCCGGACTGGCAGGTCACTCCGGCACGGCGCACCGCTGCGATGATCGCCCGGCCCTCATCGGGGTGATGGGTGAGCGGCTTCTCGACATAGAAGTGCTTGCCGGCCTTGGCGGCATCGATGGCGCAGATGGCATGCCAGTGGTCGGGGGTCGAGATCCACACCGCATCCAGATCGGGCAGCGCCAGCAGTTCGCGATGATCGGCGAAGGTGCGGCAGTCCTTGGATCCGTACTTCTGGTCCACTGCCGCCTTGGCCTTTTCGCGGCGCTCGCGGTCCACATCGCAGATGGCCACCACCTGCACGTCGGACCGGCCGAGGTTGGCATGGAGCGAATTGGTACCCATCCCGCCCACCCCGATCATGCCAAGCGTGATGCGACGGGAGGGCTTCACGGGCTCATCGGCGGCCTGGGCCCAACTGTTGAGGCTTGAGAGGGTCGTCACCAAGCCGGTCGCCGTGACGGGGGACAAGGCAAGGTACCGAAGCAGGTCACGGCGGGAGATAGTCATGGGAGTCCTTAGACTAGCGGGGGGGCAACCAGGTTTCCACCAAGGTGGCGGACCTGAGGATCTCATCGACCGCAGGAAGATTCTTGTCATCATGACAAATTGCCTGAACGGCTGATCGGAGATGTACGTTATATAGCTGGGCGATCGAAACGTTGACCTCAACGGCAGCGAAGCGCCAACGCGGCCTTAGGAGTCTGTCGGAGATAGGTCGACGAGGCTGGCGAAGTGTATCGCTGGGCAGATCCAAGGCGGAGGAGTGCGCCAAATAGCAGCGCTATTTGGACATTCCGACAACGCCGGAGATGCCCGGCGAGACCGAGTCAGCCTTGCTGGCCTATCTCCGACAGACTCCTAGGGCCGCGACGGGGCTACCGTCGTAGGGGAAGAAGCGGCAGGCTGTACCTTTGCCGGTGGCGTATCGGGCAGCCCTGCCCGCACCTGGATGGTGGTACGGTCCTCGGGTGCCGGAACGATGGCCGGGGGCGTTGTCAGTTTCGCGGACGGTACTGCATCGGCGTCCAGGTCGCCCAGGACATACTGCATGCCATCCAGGAAATGGCGCTGGATGGCCGGCACCAGATAGATGTCTTCGCGGTGGCCGAGGCTGGTGTAGAACACTCGACCGGCACCTTCGGTGCGCAACCAGCTCACTGCGTGATCGTTGTCGGCGCGCATCTTGCCCGGTCGCTGGTTTTCGGGCTTGGTCATATCCAGGCCCATCACCACCCGTTGGCGGTCACGGCTGTAGGGCTGGTCCTTGAAGCGGTACATCTCCTCGCGCACCCAGAACCCGTTGCCGCCGAAGGCGCGCACCAGGGGATGCCCAGGCTCTTCGAGCTGGATGGCAACCAGGTCGCCGCCGTTCCAGGGATGGGAATGGAACACCCCGCCGATCAGCGCCTGGCCCTCCGGCCATCCTTTGAAGTTGTCGCTGCCGGCGTGGATGCCGCCGACTCCCTTGCCGGCGTGCACGAACTCCAACAGGGCGGTACGAGTAGCGGGATCCTCGAACGACAGCGCGGTGCTGTTGAGGAACACGATGGCATCGAAGGCCGCCAGGCGCTGGGTAGTAAACAGCGCCATGTCCTGGCTCACCTCCGCCACATAGGCCCCAGTGACCTCCCCCAGCCGCACCAGGGTCGCCTCACCGAGCGGGATCGAGGAGTGGACGAAGCCCTCGCACCGGGAGAACACCAGCAGCCGACGGGCCTGCTTCGGCGTGGCCGTCGCCGCCTGCGGAAGGGCCGCCTCCATGAGCGCCAGGTGTCCGGGCTGGGCTGGTCCCGGACGCGGCTTGGCTTCCGCCCCCTGCAACGAGGCGAGGCCAAGGATCCACGCGAGAATGGCGAATCGGATAATCATACGCGGTCTCCCCTTACAGTAATACAAAACTTATGAGACGGTATCCTAGGTGTCCCCCGTCCCGACGCTTGTATGGCGACCGCAGAACCGTGTACGGATTGCGCATCAATTGTAATTAATGTTGCCCCGCAGTAACAGCTCAGGCGGCCTTCTGATAATCCTTTGAAGACTTGGCTTTTGTCGTCATCGGCACCTTCGGCAACCACGGCCTCCCGGCCAGCGCCAGGGCGATGGCAGCGCACGGGTCGACCCCGTTCTTGGTCGTGGTGCTGAGGTAGGA
>JBIILZ010000181.1:0-5236 GCA_044338255.1 Planctomycetota bacterium
CTGGTATGCGGAAGCAAATCACCCAGGGCCATGTCCAACACCCGTTTCTTCAACCCGCGGCGCAATCGCGCCTGGAGCGGGATCGGCATCGATCGCGCCGCGGCTCGAAGCAACGCAATGCATTTTCCGGTGGAATAAGGCGTGCCGCTTGGCACGCCTTATTTCATTCTATGACCGTCTTCCTACTTGCGTTCATCCTCGGCCTGGTGCGCGCCGTTTTCCTCCTTCACGACCGTCAGCCGCAGGCTTGGCGATGGTGGCTGGGATGGGGCGTACCGTTGCTCGCCGGCGTGCTCATGGTGGTGCAAGCCAGCTCCAATCCTGAAGTGCAGAAATTTGTCGGGCGCCTCGCCATGCCCCTCGGGCTGCTGTGGCTGGGACTCGCACTGGGTGTACTGGTCGCGGCCCGTCGGCGCCGATGGCGGATGGCGGCGTTGCTGAGCGCCTGCTTCGTCCTCTTCACGGTCAGCTGTTCGTCGTGGGTCGGCGATGGCCTGATACGCCGCCTGGAGGCGAATATTCCGCACCCGCTGAACAGCGAGCTGCCGAACCTGCAAGCAGTGTTCGTCCTGGGCGGAAGCACCTCGCGGGGTCCGCATGGCGATGCCTATGTCAATCATGCCGGCGATCGGGTGCTGTTGGCGGCAAGGCTCTTTCAACTCGGAAAGACCCCACTGCTGGTGGCATCGGGGTCGGGCTTTCCGGGGATCGATGCCGACCGCGATCTGGCCCATGAAACCGCCAACATTTGGCGCGAACTCGGCATCCCCGCGACCGCCATCGTCGAGCTTCCCGGACCGGTCAACACCCGCCAGGAGATCGAAGCCTATCAGGCCCTGAGCCGCGAACGCGGATGGACCAACGTCGCCATCATCAGCTCGGCTTGGCACCTGCCCCGGGCCTTGAGGCTATGCCGGACAGCGGGCTTTCAGGCCCTGCCGATCGGCGCCGATTGGCGTAGCGAAGATGCGTCTTTCACCATCCACAACATCATGCCGACCGGCTCTGGCGCGGCCACCGTGCAAGTCGCCTGCTGGGAGTGGCTGGGGATCCTGATCAATGGCTGGCGGTAGACGCCGTGAGCCAGGTCACTTGGGATTGCGGCCGATATCCAAGGTTGCGCGCAGCGAGGCGGGAGTCTTGTACGTGCGCACGGTCTTCGCCCGCTGCACCGACGACTCGCGGAGCTTGTCGAGGTGCAGCTTGGCCGCGGCATGGACTTCGGTCGCCGCCGCCGGGCGGTCTTCGGGATCTTTCGCCAAGCAGCGGTCGATGATCGCCGCCACCGTCGGATGGATGTCGGGCAGGCGCGCCGCGATCGATGGCGGTGCCTGCTTGAGATTGGCCTGCAAGCGGCCGGACTGACGCGCCTCATTGAAGGGCGCCTTGCCGGTGAGGAGATAGAACGCACACACTCCCAAGGCATAGACGTCGGTACGGAACGTCGGACGTTTGCCGAGGATGAGCTCGGGCGCGAGGTAGGTCGCCGTGCCGAAGATCATCTTCGGCTGGGCCCGTGACAGCAGCTTTTCCAAGAGGCTGGTGCGCCGCGGAAAGCGCACGCTGCCGTAATCCAACAGCACCAGATGGCCGCCTGTGTGCAGCATGCAGTTTTCAAGCTTGATGTCGTTATGGATGATGTCGTGCTGATGCAGGAACGCGACGACCGAGCAGAGTTCGGCCAAGCATGACACCGCGGGATAGGCCTGCGGTTGAGCCTGCAAGCTGGCGAGATTCTTTCCTGGCACCAAGTCCATCACGAACGCCGGCCGGCCATCGATCTCGCCCTGGCGCCGCACGACCGGAATGGCGGGATGGGTCAGACTGCTGATGGTATCGTACTCTTCGAGGAAATTCTTGACCTGCTGCTTTTCGACCGCGCGCTCCGGACGCATCACCTTCACGGCGTACTGCTTGCCGGCATCGCGCCCGGTGTCATCGCGATGATCGGCACGGTAGACTTCGGCAATCCCCCCCGATCCGATCATTTCACGCAGGATAAACGGGCCAAGATTAAGATTGGTGAGAACTTTCGCCATTGAGACCGGTATGATTAGAAACCCCGCATAGAGGTCAACCGCTGAGCACGTTCGTGCGCAGATAGTCCCAGGTGAGCTGCAGAGCGGCGCTCGCCGCGCGCATCTGGATGCGTTCTCGCGTGCCCTGTACGAAGGTCTTGCGAGTTATGCACCCGCGCGCCGTGGCCACCGCCAGCCACACCGTACCCACCGGCGCCTCGGCGGTTCCGCCGTCAGGACCAGCGAATCCTGTAGTTGCGATGCCGATGCTCGCCTGGCAATGCTCGCGTACCCCGATCGCCATCGCCCGCGCACATTCCTCAGAGACTACTCCCTGATCGAGGATCGTCGCCGGTATCCCCAGGCGCGCGCGTTTCACTGCCGCATGGTAGGTGATCAAGGATTCACGTAAGACCTTCGAGGCGCCGGGTACGGCGGTCAGCAAGGCCGCGACATGGCCTCCGGTGCAGCTCTCGGCGGCGCTGATGGTGGCCTTACTCTTTTGCAAAGCCGCCACCAGCGACGGCGCCAGACCCGGCTCTGGTAAGAGGAATTCGCGCAGGCAGGCCCGCACCGCCCGAACCCGCGCTGCCACCGCCCGGGCGCTACCCACGACGCGCACGGTGATGTGCCCAAGCTCGCTGACGGTGATGCCTACTTGTGGGTGTGGGGCGGTCTCGCTCAACAGCGTGCCGAGCCGCTGTTGAGCGGCAGATTCGCCGATTCCCGCAAACCATACTTCGCCGATGGTCGGCACCGTCAGCCCGGGAAAGCGCTTGCTCAGGCCGCTCGCGAAACGCGTCGCCATGGCTTTCATCTCGTGCGGAACGCCGGGGAAAACCGCCACTAACGACTTCTTGCCGGTTGGCAGCCGCAACCCCGCCACCATCCCCGGGGCCGTGCCTCGATCATTGGCTAAGGGTCTGGCGCCCTTCGGCAGCAGCGCTTGGCGACGATTGTTGGCGGGGATCTCGCGATCAGGGGCGAGGCGCCGATAGCGGGCGACGATCACCGCCCACGACGGCGGATGGTCGAGCAGGGGCACGCCCATGGCGGCGGCCAGGGCGTGCCGCGTGCGATCATCATCAGTCGGCCCCAGACCACCGCTGACCAGGATCAGATCGGCATCCTCGGCGGCGTGACGCAAGGCGGCGACGATGGCCGCCTCGCCATCACCGAGCTGTTGGGCGCCGAGCACGCGGAAGCCGTGATCGGTGGCCAAGCGACACAGGAACGTGGCATTGGTATCGGTTACCCGTCCCAAGACCAATTCATCGCCAATGGACAGGATGCGAACGGTTGGATGCATACGAGGTCGCGACCGGGAAAGGTGTGCAGCGGAGAATTCCAGCCTGTCGCCGCTGGCAAGGCTGTCGACCTTCGGTCTTTCCTCGCCGGGGTCAGCCGCACAATCCCCGCCTCATGTCCTGCACCCGGTCCCTTATTCCGCTCGTTGGCTGGTCACTCGCCGTGCTGTTGGGCACGGTCCTGATGCCGGCTCCCCTGTTACGGGCGGCTGATCCGACGACCCAATTCGCGGACGGTGGCGACGCCGATGAAAGCGAAGCGAAAGCCTGGGCGGAACTGCAATTGGAGGCCGCGGAATATCAACGACAGCGCTTTCACGCGCCGAAAAGCCAGTTCGATGACGCCGCTGCCAAACGCTATCTCGATCGAGCCCGCGAGCTGCTGACCACCGGCCACGAGATCCGGGCGCGTTGGTGGGCCGAGGATGCCTTCGATGAATTCCCCTATTCCAGCTTGGCCGGCGATGCCCTGCGCATGGGCATGGAAGGGGCCGCCGTACACGGCAGCATCAACCAGGTCCGCGACAAACTTTCCCGACTGTGGCTGTTCATTCCCGATTATCCGGGCCTGGGCGAAGCCATGGACCGCGCGATGTCGGTGGCCGAAGACGTGCAGGATTTCTCGAAAGCAGTCAATCTCGATGCCGAAGAGCCGAGCGAGGTGATCCGCCTCGATGGACGCAGCACGCAGAACGATACCGAAACCAACCGCCTGCTGCGCTTCCTCTCTCTGCATGGCGATCGCGAAACCATCGCCCCGCGCGCCACCCTCGGCCTGGCCCGCGGCCTGCTGCTGATCCGCAGCAAGGACGACATCTATGCCGCCCGCCGCGCCTATGAGAAGTTCCTCGAGGATTATCCCAACAACTACCTGACCTTCACCGCCATCTGCGAATATGCGCTGAGCTATCTGGTGGCCTATCGCGGCGACGAGTACGACATCGGTTCGCTGCAGATGGCCAACGCTGTCATCGATCAGGCGGAAATCGAGACCCGTGGCGATCCGCTGCGGGCCGCCACCGTGCAGGCCTATCGCAAGCGCATCCGCGTATGGTTGCAGGACCGTGATCTGGCAGTCGCACGCTGGTATCGCGCCCGCGGCACGCCCTGGCTGTTGTCCTGGCTCAAATCGCCACCCGGACTGCTCTCCTGGGAAGACGGCGCGCGCTACTTCTATCGCGAAGTCATCAAACGCGACGCGACCAGTCCGGCCGGGCGCAATGCCGAGCGCGAACTCGCCGAAGTCGCCCAGGTACGACCTGACACTCTCGGCGCAGCGAAACCCTGATGCGTGGGCCGTTTGCGCTCCTGGTGGTACTGGCGGTACTGGTGCTGCTGAGCGGCTGCTACCGCTTGGCCAATCCGCCTGAATTGGGCGAAGCCATCCGCGTCGAAGTCGTCGGCAACAATGGCCGCATGCCGCGCGCCCAGGGCTACGTCGTAGATGCCGTCAGCAACGCCCTGGTGACGCGCCTCGGCTGGCAGGTGCGCCCTACCGGCACCTCGCGTCTGCAGCTGACCCTGCGCGAAGAAACCATCAACGCCCCGGGCAAGGATACCCACGGCGTCACCAACTCGTGGAACATCCGCATCAACGGCAGCGCCCTGCTGGTGGCCCGGGGCGGCTCGATGACCACCACGTTTACCGGTGTCGGCGATGCCACCGGCCTCAACTCCGCGCAAGGCGGCGAAGCCGCAGCGTTGCAAGCCGCCGCCAAAGCCGCCGCCAACGACCTCGTGGCCTGGCTCGATTCGAATGCCGGCGCGATCACTGCGGAGTTAAAGAAGACTCCTTGATGAAATTGCTGAGAATCCCAGGAGTCTGTCGGGAATAGATGACCGAGGATGGCGAAGGGATCGTGCGGCAGATCCAAGGCGGCAAGGCGGGCGGATAGCGGGAGCTATCTGACC
>JBIILZ010000182.1:0-5222 GCA_044338255.1 Planctomycetota bacterium
AGGGCCACCTCGTCCAACTGCCGACCTTGAACCGTGACCACGGGCATGACGGCATCCTAACCACTCGGGAGCCAGAACCCAGCTAAAAAGTCGACTCGGCCACTGACCTGCCTGAGCAGTTACTCGCCATTTTCCTTCCACCATTTCGCGAGCAGATCAACGCGTTTGAGGCGTTGATCCAATGGATCGGTCGCGACATAGGCCCAATCCCGACCGGTCAGGGTGGTCACCAGTTGATGGGCCTTGGTGGCGATCTTCACATCTTCGCTCTTGAGCAAGGGGATCAGCACCTCAATGACCTTCTTTTCCTGAAGGGCACCAAGCTGACTGGCGGCGGCGAGTGCGGTCTCCGCATCTTTGGACTGCAATTGACGGCGGAGGATCTCAATGTCATCGATGGCATGGAACTCCACCCACCAGGCGTTGACGCTCGCTACCGTGATGCCCTTGGCGGATAAGGCGGTAATCGTCGACACCGCCTCGCCGGCAGCCTCGGCGACCTCCTTGTGGCTGTCATTCATAAGCTCGATCAGCCGTGGCACTGCCCGCTTATCGCGCATCTGTCCGGCAATATAGGCGAAGGTGGTCAGGTCGTCGGGGTCGGTGCAGCGCGCACTCGCCACCACCACATAGGGAAAGAGGATTTTTGCATCCCGTAGACGGCCGTCTTTGCGCAGACCCTGGAGGATTCCGGACGGGCCGCTGAGGTCGGTGAACGTGGGCTTCCGCAAGGCCGCGCACAGACGCGGAAGGGACATCGGCCAGTTGTTTTCCTCCAGCAGGGTGCTGATCGATTCATCCATGGCATTGCTGTCATTGGCTGCCGTCTGCATGCGTTCGATGTAATTATCAACGAAGCTGTTCGTGGGAGATGGATCGTTTACGATCTGCAGATTCCACGCGATGTCCTTGGCTGCCGGCGGTGGTCCGAGCGGCTTGAGCGCCTTTCCGGCGGGGCTCTTGAGCTCCTCCTTGACCTGGCTTTTTGCCACCCAGCGATCGCCCACCCGCACCTGCCCGAGGAGCGTACGCGCCTGCAGGTGATCCTTATCGAGCTTAAGTATCAGGAATAGATGCTGCCGGGCCTTGCTCGGCAGATTGTTGTCCTGGCACCATTGGGCGAGTGCGAGGACCTGCTCGGGATTGCTCAGATCAGTCCGTTTCAAGGCCGCCTCATAGGTCTCGCTGTATGCCGATGAGAGCATCCCCAGGCTCAGCAGGAAGGGCATGCAAGCGCGCGGTAGGAAAGTCATAGTTGTCATCTTTAGCACGTTCAGGATACTCGGGTGAAGCGTGGGCCCCCTCATCGAAAGCGGCGTGTGAACTGCTTTTTGCGTGCGTGCAACACGACCGGTCAATGGACGAAATGACTCGCACAGCAATTTACTATGTTAATAATAATTTATGTCGACGCTGTACGCCTCAAGAGTTTGCATGCTCGTCTGCAGCCCTATCATGCCGCCCAAGAGCGAAGGATTCTCATGCCCATTCCGTACGTGATCGAAAAAGATGCCCGCGGCGAGCGGAGTTACGACATCTATAGCCGTTTGCTGAAAGATCGGATCATTTTCCTCGGCGAGCCCATCGACGACTTCGTCTCGAACGTGATTGTCGCCCAGATGCTGTTCCTGCAGAGCCAGAAGCGCGATGCCGACATCACCTTGTACATCAATTCGCCGGGTGGCTCGGTCTCGGCCGGTTTCGCCATCTACGATACGATGCAGTACCTAACCTGCGACGTCGCCACCGTCTGCGTCGGCCAGGCCGCGAGCATGGGTGCCTTCCTCCTTGCCGCCGGCACCAAGGGCAAACGCTTCGCGCTGCCGCATAGCCGGATCATGATCCACCAGCCGATGGGCGGTGCTTCGGGTCAGGCTTCCGACATCGAGATCCAGGCAAAAGAGCTCTTACGCCTTAAGAAGGAACTCAATCGGATCTTCTCGACGAACACCGGCAAGCCGGTTGAGACCATCAGCCGCGACACCGAGCGTGACTACTACATGTCCGCAGATGAGGCCGCCGCGTACGGGATCATTGATAAAGTGGTCACCAAGCCCACCGCCAATTGATCAGTTTTTTACGGTCACACTTTTGACTCGATCCGGGATATATAATGGCCAAGACCAAGCGCACCGATGAAGAAGATAACTGCAGTTTCTGCGGTCGCTTGGCCAGCCAGGTCGAGCGCCTGATCGCCGGGCCTCCCGGCGTCAACATCTGCAATGAATGCGTTGATGTCTGCGGCACCCTGCTCAAACAGCAGGACGGCAAGCCGCCGAAGGTGGGGACGAAGACCCCCCCGCGCCTCGGCACGCACACGCCGACCGACATCAAGGCCCATCTCGACCAATACATCATCGGTCAGGAACAGGCCAAGCGCACCATCTCGGTCGCCGTCTACAACCACTACAAGCGCCTGCGCCACAATCAGGGTGCCGGCAACAGCGGGATTGAGCTCGAGAAGTCGAACATCCTCCTGCTCGGGCCGACCGGCTGCGGCAAGACCGCCATCGCCCGCTGTTTGGCCAAATTGCTGAATGTGCCGTTTGCGATCGGTGACGCGACCTCGCTCACCGAGGCCGGCTACGTCGGCGAAGACGTCGAGAACCTCATCCTGCGCTTGTTGCAGAATGCCGATTTCGATGTCGAGCGGGCCCAGAACGGCATCATCTACGTCGATGAGATCGACAAGATCGCACGCTCCAGCGGCAACGTCTCGATCACTCGTGACGTCTCCGGAGAAGGCGTGCAACAGGCCCTGCTCAAGCTCGTCGAAGGCACCGTCGCCAATGTCCCCCCCGGCGGCGGACGCAAGCATCCCGAACAGAAGTATATCCAGGTCAACACCGAGAATATCCTGTTCATCTGCGGTGGAGCCTTCTCGGGCCTCTCCGACATCGTTGCCAAGCGCATGGGCGACAAGGTCGTTGGCTTCAACCTCGTGAAGGACGGCAGCGCCAATGACAAGCCGGCGCTGCAGGCCGAGGACATCGCCGCCCTGCTTGAAGCCGTGCGCCCCGAAGACCTCATCGAATTCGGGATGATCCCGGAATTCATCGGCCGCCTGCCGATCACTGTGGCTTTGAGTCCGCTGTCCGAAGAAGCCCTGATCAGCATCCTGACCCAACCCAAGAACGCCCTGGTGAAGCAGTACCAGAAGCTCTTCGAGATGGAGGGCGGCACCCTGTCGTTTACCAAGGATGCTTTGCAGGCCATCGCCCAGAAGGCCTCCGAGCGCAAGACGGGGGCCCGTGCCCTGCGCGCGATCCTCGAAGAAGTCATGCTCGATCTGATGTTCGACCTGCCGCAGCGCGTCAAATTCCAGAAGGAATTCGTGGTCACGGCCGACGTCGTGATGGGTAAGGCCGGCCTCGCCGGTCCGAACACTGATGTTGAGACCAAAGTCAGCGCTTAGGCGCTGACTTTGGTTCAGACCGCGAATTTCAGATAAGTTAGCTGCTGCTGTTCTCGGTCGTCGTCAACAGCCAGCGTTCGCGCGGCACCACCGCCGGTTTTTTCGGTTCCTGCATGAAGTGCGGCGAGAGCATCTGCACGCCCGCCTGATTGAACTGATCCTGGATCTCGGCGTAGAGCCGCGACATCACCGGGATGCGTTCGATCGGCTGCAGCAGGTAGGCGCAGAGATGGTATTCGGCGTAGAAATCCGCCAGCGCGCGCTGCTGCACATAGGCTTCGGGATGGGCCTGCAGGCCGGGCGTACGGGCGGCAGCGGCCAGCAGCAGGGCGTGCACCTGTCGCCAGGGCACGTCATAGCCAATGGTCACTACCGCCTGCACCACAACCCCCTGCTGTTTGGGAAAACGCGAGAGATTGGTCGAGGTCGTGGTCAGAATGAGGATGTTGGGTACCGACATCGATTCGTTGAAGATGGTCTCGATCTGGGTGTTGAAGATCCCGATCCCCTTCACCACCCCTTCGACATTGCCGACATTGCCGACGATGACGTAGTCGCCGACGCGGACGATCCCGAGATAGGTGACGATATAACCGCTGGCGACCTGGCCGACCAGGCCGGCGCCACCGAGCGACACCAGCACGCCGACGAAGACGCTCAGCCCCTTGAAGGCATCGCTACCGCTGCCCGGCAGGTAAGGGTACGACATGGCCACGGCGAAGATCCACAAGATGACGATGCTGATGCGGCGGGTCGGTACGGCGGTATTATGGTTCAGCCAGCCGAGGTTGATGCGCCGGTTTTCAATGCGCTGGAAGAAGAGCTTCAGGACATGGCTGAGGAAACCGGTGAGGACGATGATCGCGATCACCACCGCCAAGCCGGGAATGGCGGTACCGATGCCGCGCAGGAGGTTCAGGGTGAAGTTGAGCAGATGATCGCCGAGCTGGTTGCCGATGTCGCGGGTCATGGGGAAGGCCCCCAGGGTCCACGTCAGCCACACATAGCTGGCGAGGATGCCGAGGCCCCAGATGCCGATGTGGACGATGCTGATCAATCCCCGCAGCAATTGATTGCGGAGGAAGGATTCGACCTCGCGATTGCCGAACAGGCCCTGCCCGCCGAGCTCGATGTGCGACAATCCGCGCAGGAAGAGACCGCGCATGACCACCAGCACCGAGATCGCGGCGGCGAAGATCGCCGTCCCCAGCAGCGCTTGCAGCCCCGAAGAGAAGAAGCGCTGGCTGAATGATTGGCCGCGGTCTTCGAGAATGACTTCAGTGAGGGCCGCTTGCGCATGCGCGACGGCATCGGTGAGGGTCTCGCCAAGAAGATGGTTGGCGTCATCGTCGGTGAACATCAACGCATCCGCGCCATCGATGGTCAGCAGCGTGCCCTGCGGCGTGATCCGATGGTTGATGACGCCCGGCCCGGCGCGGTTGAGCAGGTCGGTGATGCGCCGATAGGCGAGCGCTACCCGTTCCTCCGGGGTGTAATTGAACAAGGTCGCACGCAGCACGGTGATCGGTGCGCCATGGATGACCAGCTCGGCCTCATGATGGATGCGGATCGGTTCTTCGGTCCAGGCCCAGGTGCACATGAGCAACAGCCAAACGAGGCGCAAGGTCATGCGTCGAACCATGTCACCGCAGCCGACTGAGGCTATCTCCGACTGGCTTCTAGGAGTCTGTCGGGAATAGATTCGGTCGGCTGACTCGGTCTCGTACGGCATCTCCGGCGTTGGCAAAACGGTCAGATAGCTCCCGCTATCCGCCCGCTTTGCCGCCTTGGATCTGCCGCACGATCC
>JBIILZ010000183.1:0-5196 GCA_044338255.1 Planctomycetota bacterium
AGGCCAAGGTCTGGGGGGTGTTTTCGCTGACTGGCGAACGCCACGAGGAGCACCCGCACAAAGCCCCTTACAACACCCTGATCCTTATGAATGATCAGGGCGAGATCGTACAGAAATACCGCAAGAGCATGCCGTGGGTCCCGATCGAGGGCTGGTACCCGGGCAACTGCACCTACGTCTCGGACGGGCCCAAGGGGATGAAGATCAGCCTGATCATCTGTGATGACGGTAATTACCCAGAAATCTGGCGGGATTGCGCGATGAAGGGTGCTGAGCTGATCATCCGCTGCCAGGGCTACATGTACCCGGCGAAGGAGCAGCAGATCCTGATTTCCAAAGCCATGGCCTTCGCCAACAATGTCTACGTCGCCGTCGCCAACGCGGCAGGTTTCGACGGCGTCTACAGCTACTTCGGCCATTCGGCGATCATCGGTTTCGACGGCCGGACCCTGGGCGAATGTGGCGAGGAAGACATGGGTATTCAATACGCCGCCCTGTCCAAGCACCTGATCCGAGATTTCCGGCGCAACGGCCAGTCGGAAAATCACCTGTTCAAGCTGCTCCACCGGGGCTACACGGGGAAGATCAATTCCCGCGAGGGCGACCAGGGCGTGTCCTCGTGCCCGTACAGCTTCTACGCGAAGTGGATCAACGATCCCGAGGGTGCCCGGGCCCAGGTGGAATCCTTCACCAGGACCACGGTGGGCACCGATGAAGCGCCGATCGATGGCATTCCGAATCAGAGCACGCCTGGCCATCATTGACCAGCCCGATGCCCTGACCAACACGATGCCCTGACCAACATGATGAATGATCACCGTATTTCGACCGAGCCGTTCTACCAACCGGTGAAAGACGAGTGTACCCTCTTCACCGCCGCCCACGCCCGGCGTCTACCGGTCCTCCTCAAAGGACCCACGGGGTGCGGCAAAACCCGGTTCGTCGAACACATGGCTTGGCGCTTGGGCCAGCCCCTCATCACCGTCGCTTGCCATGACGACCTGACTGCCGGCGATCTCACCGGACGCTGGCTCCTGGATGCGGACGGGACCCGCTGGCAGGACGGACCGCTGACCCAGGCGGCCCGTCACGGGGCGATCTGCTACCTCGACGAACTGGTCGAGGCCCGGGCCGACACGACGGTGATTCTTCATCCGTTGACCGACACCCGACGCATCCTGCCCCTGGAAAAACGAGGCGAAATCCTGCACGCCCATGCGGACTTCCACTTGGTGGTATCGTACAATCCCGGCGGCTCGGCAAAAACCTTGAAGACCTCCACTCGCCAACGCTTCTGCGCCCTGGAATTCACCTACCCGGAGCCTGCCGCCGAGGCCGCCATCATCGTCCGCGAATCCACCTGCGAGGCTGCATTCGCCATGAAGCTGGTGGCCTTCGCCGGCCGCACCCGGCGACTCCAGGGCATCGGCCTGGAAGCCGGTGCCTCCACCCGGATGCTGGTCCATGCCGGCGCCCTGGCCCAGCAGGGCGTGGGCCTCCGTGAGGCGTGCGCGATGGCGGTGGTCGCCGCTCTCAGCGACGATGCGGAGATCACCGAGGCGCTGAAGGCGGCCCTCGATGCTTCTTTCTGAGCCACCTGCTTCTGAGCCACCTGCTTCTGAGCCACCTGCTGAATTGCCGATTCCGGGACGGACCCTGGGCCTGCTGGCCGGGCTCATCCACGCACCGGGACTGGACATCACCCGCCGCGACGACGACCGGGGAAATCCCGCCCTCAGTGATACGGGGTTGGCCTTTCCGACCATCGTCCATGACGCCGCGTGGTATCGGGCGGCCACCGCCCATGCCGCCGCCCACCGGCGATTCGCCCGGGTTCCCCTCGACCGTACGCGGTTGACGCCCATCGCCCAGGTCCTCATCGGCGCTGCGGAAGATGCCCGGGTAGAATGGCGGCTTGGCCAGGAACTGCCCGGCCTGCAGCGCTAGTGGCGAGCCCAGCACCAGGCTATTCCGGAACGAGGAAACGACTTCCTGGCCCTGCTTGCCCGCCTTGCCCGGCGACTGGCGGATCCTGACTACCGGGATGACCATCCCTGGATCGCCAAAGGCGAAGCCCTGATCTTCACCGATGCCGCGCACACGGCCTTGGTGAATCCCGCCGGCGACGAAGCCTGGCTGCGCCAAACCGCCAGCCGCCTGGGTCACGACATCGGCCAAATGCGCCTGCCGTTCAACCCCCGCACCTACACGGTGGAACCGGCTTACCGGGACGATCACCGCTGCCTGTGGCGCCCCAGTGCTGCTGCGCCGAGCACCGTCAGTGCCGTTGCAGCACCGCCGCCCAGTCCCGGTACGCTGGATCCCGCCCCGGAAGCCCTCGCCGCCGTGGCCATTCATCGTTACCCAGAATGGGACCGGCTAATCGCCCGCCATCGCCCTGCGTGGACCACCATTCAGATCCGCTACCTGCCCCTCGCCCCGCCCGCTACCGATTCGCCGGAGCGCACGGCTTCCCTCGGTCGTTTGGCTCAGGTCGTGCCCGCCCTGGCCGCACGTCAGAGCGAGCGTCGTCCGCGGCTCGCCCAGGGTGCTGACCTTGACCTACCGGCCGTGGTAGCCGCCCAGATCGATCGACGCCTGGGCCGTACCGTGGACGATCGGGTCTACACCGACACGGCATTTCGCCGCGTCCCTTTGGCCCTGGTGATCGTCGTGGATGCGTCGGCGTCCACCGCCATCCGCCCGGATTCAGATCAACCCAGTGTGCTCGAACAGATGGAAATGACCGCCGGCGACTTGGCTACCGCCTGGCGGCGGAGTGCCGGCCCCTGCATCGTCCAGGCATTTCGCTCCCGAGGACGCCATGACGTCGACATCCTGACGCTCGGCACGACGCAGGGCCCCCTGCTCATACCTCCAGGAACCCTCGTTGGTGCGGGATCCACCCGCCTGGGAGCGGCAATCCGCCATGCTACCGCCACGGCCAAAGCAGTGCACGGCGGACCTTGCCGGATCCTGATCCTGACGGATGGCCAACCCCACGACATCGATTGTCACGATCCACGCTATCTGGTGGAGGACGCCCGTCAGGCCGTGACCGCCGCGCACGATCGCGGCGTCACCGTGCACGCCCTCGGGTACGGACCGCAAGTTGCCGATGCTGCCGTAGGCCGCTGCCTAGATCATATCTTCGGCCGGGGGTGCTGGGCACCGCTGCGCCGGGTGGCAGACCTGCCACGACGATTGGCGATGTTGAATCGCTGAGGCATGAATCAGCTCCGGCTCCAAGCTCCTGACCTCAGTTGTAGCGACGGCGAAACGCCGTCTGGGTCATCGACAGCATCGACGTACATTCCTGGGATCGACGACCTTATGTGTTCTTCAATATGCGGGTGTCCTTTATGTGCTGCCTGCTTGGCTTCGGCATCGGTCAGCTGCGGCAGAACCACGTCGATCCAGACGTTCTCCCCGGCTACCGGTGTACTATTCGTACTTTCCTTACCAGCGACTCGGATGGTGTATTCTTTGTCTTCAAGCTGCCACAGCTCGATGGGATTGACCTGTACCTTGCATACCGCCAACGCCTCCTTCATCCGATGCGCGCCATTCGCCCCAGCATACTGCTGGCTCACCGCATCCGCATAGGCTTTGATTACACCCGCCCCCCTCCTCGATGGTGCACACAACGAACTTGGGAAACTGCTCACTTTCTCTTCCGCTTCTTCTTGCTGCTTTTGGGCTGGTCCGGGTATTCGTCCTCCGAGTAGCGACCCATTTGAGGACTCTTGAAATGGCCCAACCCCTGCAACATTTCCATGTCGGTCTGTCTCTGGGGCGTCCATTCAGGGTACCAGATCATCGTGGCTACGTGTGACCGCAGCGGATTCCCGTCGATCGGCTGCGTAGCCAAACCGACGGCGCGCAGTTCCTTGATATGTCCACGGGCGATCCCAATGGCGACATGGCATCGGGCTGCCAATTCGGAAATGATGTACTTCTGGTCCTCGTCACGCTGAACGCGCATGAACACATACAAGCTGTTGTCGGGGGAGATGACCATTCTCGCCCGCAGTTTTTCGTCCTGAAGTACCCCAAAGAGAGCCTTGGAGAGCACGCGACGATTGAACCTCGGTTCGGCAGCAAGATGGCGTAGCAGCGGTTCCATGCTGTCCTTGCCAGTCCCCGCGATGTAGGTGTCACCCACTTGATGTGTAATGAGATCGGCGATCACGATGTCCCACAACTCACTGACCCGATCGCGCCGCAGCCGATCCTTGTATTCTTCTTGCTTCGCGAGCTTTTCCCAATGGCCACCGTCGAGAAAAACCATGTCTTTGTCTGACCAGTTTGGCAATTTCCGATTGTCCCGCACGTACAATGCCAGCAGATCCAGTTCGGACTCAAAAATCAGTCCCTTGGTGCGCGCAAAGAAGTCCTCCTTATCGCGGAGATACCGTGTGAAGTCGTCGATGGTGGACAGCTCGTTGAGCAGCGTCTCCAAGCTCTCTTCAGTGAAGACGTGGACGATGTCTTCCTTCTTTTCACCTTCCTGACCGAGGCCGATGGGAATCCACCCTTTGCTGCCAAGCGAGACGCTGATGCAGTGAATACGCTTCGCGGCGATATTTTCGATGGTGATCCTCGAGGTCAGTCCTCGCGCTCGGATCTCATAGCTTCCCTGCTTCATGAGGTAACGCTTCGCGCCGAGTGCTTGGCGAAGAGACTTCTCAATGGCTCGCTTCCGCCATCGCTCGGCTTGTATGGCTGCGTTGGGGGCATCGGGGTCGAAGTCGACGCGCTTGACCGAGATGATGAGTAGGTGATCGCCGAAGGCGACCAGGACGTCGCACAGTTCTGAGCCATCGTGGCGAAGCGGATTCAGGTAGCTCCACAGCGGGAAGAACAGCTTCCGGCAATGACCAAAGACCAGTTCTTCGCTGGGATCCTGGGCGCGAATGGGCTCTGGCTCGCTATTGTCCTTCTTCGGATTGACAGCGTCATCAGCCATGCCCACTTCTTACTAGCTGATCCGATTTACACCACGCCCCGGTGATGGCTCGATGTGGATCGGCGGCATCGCCCGGTCGTAGTCCTCCCGCAGATCGCCCGCAATGGCATTGCGATAACAACGATGTGTGAAACAGCCTGAAAAATCAGGGATATTTCACTTGTATGTAGCCTGCAGTAAATTTTGGCGACTGCATGGACATCTCTCGTCGCGCACTGCGCTATCCC
>JBIILZ010000081.1:0-17664 GCA_044338255.1 Planctomycetota bacterium
TCAAGGCTGCCCGTGCCGGGGGCACGGCGCTGCGCGGCCTTGACCCCTGCGCGCGGTCAGGCTGTGGCGCGGCGAAAGGACACCTCCTATGCCGCGTTACTCGAATCTCCTCGTCTGGAATCATGCCCGAAAAATCGTTCAGGAAGTTACTTCCGCTACACGCGGGGTGCGCGGTGAGGGCGACCTCATCTCGCAGATCCGACGCGCTAGCCTCAGTGTTGCCGCCAATATCGCCGAAGGTGCCGAACGTGGCAGCGATCGTGATTTCGTACGGTTCCTCAAAATCGCCAACGGCTCCAATGCCGAGACCCAGGCTCTCACCCTCATCGCCGACGATGCCGGGATCTTCAGTGCTCAACAAGTCACTGAGATCGTCAACCACACCAATCAAATCGGACGCATGCTGAACAGCCTGATGTACCGGTGCAGTGGATGACCGCACTCCGATGACTCGGGTTACGACCAGCAACCATATACACCGGAGTCGAGCTTCGAGCTTCGAGCTTCGAGCTTCGGTGCTTCGGTGCTTCGGTGCTTCAAGCTTCGAAAACTGGTCGCTGGTCGCTGGTCCCTGGTCCCTGGTCCCTGGTCTCTGGCCCCTGGTCCCTGGTCTCTGATCCCTGGCCCCTGATCTCAGATGACTGCCCCAGCGACCGCGTACCGCTAGCGCTCATCGATTGTCGACGCTTCCCGACGCGCCAGCGGCGTGCGCTCACAAACTGGATGATGGGGTAATCATTGGACACCCCTCCGATGAAACTACGCCGAAGCCGCGTGCATCGGCATCTGCAGTGCCGTCTGGCCGCCGCCCATTTTGCGGTTGAACAGGAAGCGGATGCAGTCGTTGCGGTAGTGCGCGAACTGTTCGGATTCGAACATCGTCAGGCGTTCGCGCGGGCGTGGGAAGTCGACGTTGACGATCTTGCCGATCGCGGCCTTCGGGCCGTTGTTCATCATCACGATGCGATCCGAACAGTAGACGGCTTCATCGACGTCATGAGTAACCATGAACACCGTCAGACCCTGCTCGTGATGCAGGCGCAAGACCTCGTCCTGCAACGTTGAACGCGTCAGCGCGTCGAGCGCGCCGAAGGGCTCGTCGAGCAGCAGCATCTCTGGCTCCATGGCCAGGGCGCGGGCGATGCCGGCGCGCTGCTTCATGCCGCCGGAGATCTCGTGCGGATATTTATGCAGATGGTCCTTCAGGCCGACCGTGCCCAACCAGCGCTCGGCGCGCTCACGGCGCTGGCTCTTGCTATCCTGAGGGAAGATCGCGTTCACTGCCAGCATGACATTCTGGAACACCGTGCGCCACGGCAGCAAGCTGTGATTCTGAAAGACCACCGCCCGTTCCGGGCCGGGGCGCATGATCTCCTGCTCCTTGAAGCAGATGCTGCCGGCGGTGGGCATCTCCAGGCCGGCGATCATCGACAGCACCGTCGATTTTCCGCAACCCGAATGGCCGATGATCGAAACAAATTCACCCTTGGTGATTTCAAGATCGATGCCGGCGAGGACCTCGACCTTGGGCCGACCACCGGGGCTGAAGGTCTTGGCGACGTTGATGAGTTCGAGGAACTTTTGTTGCATGTTGATTCCGAATACCGTTAACGAATCGCAGCCGTGTTGCCGTGCGAGAGGAGGCGCTGGATGGCGATCATGATGCGATCGAGCAGGAAGCCGATGAAGCCGATCACCACCACCGCCAGCATCAGATACGACAACGAGGTCTCATTGGAGCTCTGATACCAGTCCCAGATGAAGCTGCCCAGGCCTGGGCTCACCGCCATCATCTCAGCGGCGATGAGGACCATCCAACCGATGCCCAGGGACAGGCGGATGCCGGTGAAGATGCTCGGCAGCGAGGCCGGCAGAATGATCCGCCAGACTTTTTCAAAGAAGTTGAGATTGAGGACCTTGGCGACGTTGAGATGGTCGCGTTCGACATTGGCCACGCCGTTGGCGGTATTGATGAGCGCCGGCCACAGCGAGCACAACGCCACCACCAGGGCCGCGACCAGGAAGCTCTTCGACACCGGACCATGGTTGGACACGGCACTGTTGCACAGCAGGTAGACCACCGGGAACCACGCCAGCGGCGAGACCGGTTTGAGCACCTGGATCATGGGATTGACCATGCTGAAGATGGTGTTCGACAAGCCGCAGATGATGCCCAGAGGGATCGCCACCACCATCGCCAGGCCGACGCCGACGAAGGCGGTCTTCAGCGACAACAGCACCTGGTCGATGAACAGCTTCTTGCTGGCGAAGGGCATCTCCTTGCGCACCTCGTCGACGCTCATCTTGAGCTCGGCGGCGGTGCCGACGAGATCTTTTTCGTACTGCGCATGACGCACGCCTTCGGCGCGCATCTCTACCACCTGTTCGATGCCGCGCGCCCACACCTGCCCGGGAGTGGGCAGGTGCATGGTGCCGACCTGAACCTGCAGCGCGATCACCTGCCAGGCGAACAGCACCAGGATGATGGCGATGATCGGCAGTCCGACCATGCGCAGGAGCAGCCGCATCTGATAGGCGCGTTCACGGCCGGCGATGACATGCACCACCGGCACGAACCACGTCAGACCCAGACGGTCGAAGATGAGCGCGAGACGATCCATGGATTATTTCTTGCCGATGGTGAATTGCTGGAGGTAGGCGTTGGGCGCCGCGGGATCGAAGGCGTGGTGATCGATGAAAGCTTCGGCGGGATAGCTGAGCCCATCCTTCTCGGGCAACTCGTCGGCCTTGACCAAGCCTTCCTTTTCCAGGCTGGCGAAGGCTTCGCGGTAGATGTCGGTGCGGAAGGTCTTGGCGGCGATCTCCTGATACCAGCTGTCCGGCTTGTTCTCGCCGATCATGTTCCAGCGGCGCATCTGCGTCAGGCACCATACGGCATGGCTGTGCAGCGGCACGCTGGCGTACTTCTTGTAGAAGATGTTGAAGTCCGGCTCGGGGCGGCGATCGGCCTTGCCACCGTCCATGTTGTAGACCAGCGAGCCCATCATCGACTCGGCGAGAATCTCTGGCTGGGCCCCGATGTAGGCCTTGTTGGCAAGCATTTCAGCGGCCAATTTGCGGTGTTCGGGGGCTTCGTCCAACCACCGTCCGGCGCGGATCAGGGCCCGCACCACGGATTGCGTGGTGTGCGGATTCTCATCCGCAAATTTCTTGGTCATGCCGAAGACTTTATCCGGCGAGCCATTGAAGATGTACTGGCTGGGCACCGCCAAGCGGCCGGTCTGCTCCTTGATGGTCATCTGCATGTTCCACGGCTCGCCGACGCAGAAGCCCTGGCAGTTGTTCTGATTCATCGCCGAGACCATCAGCGGCGGCGGATTGACCTGGAGAATAACATCGGCGTTGACGGTGCCCGATGAGCCGGCGAGGTTGCCATCGTAGAAGCCCGGAATCACGCCGCCGGCGGCCAGCCAATAACGCAGATTGAAATTGTGCGAGCCCACCGGGAAGGTCATGAAGAACTTCAACGGCTCGCCCGACGACTTGTAAGCGGACGCGATCTGCTGCAACGTTTCGGCGGACACCGGCATGGCATAGCCGGCGGTCTTGAGTCGGGTGTCCTTGGCCGCCATCTGTTTCCAGACCTCGTTGGAGATCGAGATGCCCATGCCGTTGATCGACATGTTGTACGGCGTGATGACCTCGACCGCGGCGACGCCGTAGCCGAGGGTCGCGGCCAGCGGATGGCCGTAGAGCATGTGGCTGCCATCGAGCTCGCCGCTGATCACGCGATCCTGGACATGCTTCCAGCTCGGCTGGACTTCGATGGCAACGTTGAGGCCTTCTGCGGCAAAATAGCCGAGCTCCTTGGCGGCGACGATGGGGATGCAGTCGGTGAGCTTGATCATCCCGAACTTCAGTGATTTCTTTTCAAGCTTGTTGACGATCGCCTGCTTGAGGTTGGCGTTGTGGTTAGCGAGTTGGTAGTCGGTAAAACCTTCTGCGGCCTGGGTCGTGACGTGAGCACCGAGGGCCAGGATGAGAGCCAAGGATGAGACCAGTGAGCCGAGTGAGCCAAGACGAGCCATGGGGCTTCTCCGAAAAAAGGTGGGAGGTTCCGAGTCATGAACCTAAGAGCTCCCTTCGTGCCAAATGAGAGCTTTCCCTATTTTCAGCGAAAAATTCCGCACTTTTCCTGGCGATGCAGCGGCCTTGCCGAGGTCCACCATGAACCTGCTTGGCGACTCGCATGCGCCCACGGCGAGTGTTGCTTCCCCCAGCTATAAGCCCATGAACCGACAAAAACTTGATCAACTGCGTGGGCCTGGGCCACTCCCTCAGGGATACACCTAGGGGCTGCAATCGTTATGCCAATTAGGTGGATCCCCTATCGGCATTCACGAATGAGGGCTACAGCGGGCTACAGCGGGCTGAAATGGACGGTCCTCGGCTGCGTCCCGCTGGTCCACGGTGGTCTCGACAGCGATGAGCAGGGCTTGGCACGTTCTGCGCCTAGAGGTGGCCAGGGGATGCTGAACCAATGACCACGTCACGCAGTGCGCCGACGATCACCAAGACCATCTGCTGCTATTGCGGGGTCGGCTGCGGCATCGAGGTCCTCAGCGATGCGCGCGGACGTCTGACTCTGCGTGGCGATGCCAGCCATCCCGTCAACCGCGGCATGCTTTGCTCGAAGGGCCGTACGCTGCTGCACGTGGTCGCCGCCCGCAGCGACCGCCTCAGCCATCCGCTGGTGCGCCTCGATCGCGCCTTCGCGCCGCGTCGCGCCACCTGGGATTCCGCGCTGGCGCATGTCGCCAGTGAATTCACCCGTATCATCGCCGCCCACGGCCCGGATGCCGTGGCTTTTTACGGATCGGGGCAGCTGCTCACCGAAGAGTACTACGTGCTCAACAAGCTGGTGAAGGGCTACCTCGGGACCAACAACCTCGATACCAATTCGCGCCTGTGCATGTCGACGGCGGTGGTCGGCTACAAGCAGACCCTCGGCCAGGATGGCCCCCCCACCAGCTACGCCGACATCGAGGTCTGCGATACCTTCTTGGTCACCGGTGCCAATCCGGCGTGGTGCCATCCGATTATCTGGCGTCGCGTCGAGGCCCGTAAGCAAGCCGATCCGCAAGTGCGCATCGTGGTCATAGACCCGCGCCGCACCGCCACCGCCGAGATGGCCGACCTGCATCTGCAGATCCATCCCGGCACCGACGTGCAGCTGCACTACGGACTCGGCCGCCAGCTGCTCGCCAGCGGCGCCGCCGATGAAACCTATCTGGCGGCCCATGTCGACGGGCTCGACGCCTATCGCGCGGCCTGCGAGCCATGGACCTTGGAGGCCACCGCTGCCGTATGTGGGATCGCCGCCGCCGATATCGCCCAGGCGGCGGAATGGCTGGCCGGTGAACGGCGCTTCCTATCGATGTGGACGATGGGCCTCAACCAGTCCTCGGTGGGCGTCGACAAGAACGTCACGCTCATCGATCTGTCGCTGCTCACCGGCAAGATCGGCAAACCTGGCTGCGGGCCGTTCAGCCTCACCGGCCAGCCCAATGCCATGGGCGGGCGCGAAGTCGGCGGCCTGGCGACCTTGGCCAGCAATCATCGTGATTTCACCAAGGCCGCCGATCGCGAGGAGATCGCCCGCGCCTGGGGCGTGAAGGATGTCCCTGCCAAGCCCGGGCTCACCGCCGTCGAACTCTTTCGGGCGCTGAAGGCCGGCACCGTCAAAGCGGTGTGGATCCTCGCCACCAACCCCGTCGAATCGATGCCCGATGCGCAGCTCATCGACGAGGCCCTGCAGGCCGCCGAGCTCGTAGTCGTCCAGGATTGCTATCCCACCGCGACCACGGCCCTCGCCCATGTCGTGCTGCCGGCGGCGACATGGTTGGAAAAATCTGGAACCATGACCAACAGCGAGCGGCGTATCGGCCTGCTCAATCCAGCCGCGACGGCGCCCGGCGAGGCCCTTCCCGACAGCGAGATCCTCTGCCGCTTCGCTGCGGCAATGGGCTTCGGCAAGGGCTTCTCCTATACCCATCCGGCGCAGATCTTCGCCGAGCACGCGGCGCTCTCGCGCGGGCGCGATTGCGATATCAGCGGGATCACCTGGGAGCTGCTCAAGCACGGCTCGCAGCAATGGCCCCTGCCGATCGGCTCTGGTGAGGAAATGGCCAGCAACAGCGGAATGGCCAGCAACAGCGAGCGGCTCTATACCGACGGACATTTCCATACCGCGACCGGCCGCGCCCAGCTCAAGGCGCCAGCCGTGACGTGGCGCTGCGAAGTCGCCACGCCCGAATATCCCCTGGTCCTGACCACCGGCCGCCTGCGCGACCAGTGGCACACCATGACCAAGACCGGGCGCGTGCAGAAGCTCACCGGCCACGTGCCAACGCCAGCGGTAGAGATCCATCCACACGATGCCGCACGGCGCGGCATCGACGACGGCGCCATCGTCACCGTGCGCACGGTACGCGGTACGGTGCGCGTGCGCGCCGAGGTCACTCCGCGCATCAAGGCCGGGACGGTGTTCCTGCCCATGCACTGGGGACGCCTGCAGGGCGGGCCCGAAGGGCGCATCAACACCACCACCAATCCCAGCTATGATCCGCAGAGCAAGGAGCCGGATCTCAAATTCAGCGCCGCCGAGGTCCAGGCCTATGTGCCAGCGCCGCAGCGCATCGTCATCATCGGTGGCGGGGCGGCGACCTGGGGCTTCCTCGAACACCACCTCGCCGCCGGGCTGCGCGATACCATCGAAGTCTTCGGCGATGAGCCCCTGCCGTTCTATGACCGAGTACAGCTGCCGCACCTCGTCGATGCCAGCCGGAGCTGGGAGCACCTCGTCAAAGGCGATCAGCGTTCGTGGCACGAACGCAGTCAGGGGCGCTACACCTTCACTCCTGGCTGCCTGATCACCGCCATCCAACGCAAGAGCAAGGAGATCATCGACGCGCAGGGCGTGCACCACCCGTACGACCTGCTGATCATCGCCACCGGCAGCCGCGCCGCCAAGCTCTACCAAGGCCCAATGCCCAAGACCGGCGTACACTTTCTACGCAAGAAGCACGATGCCGAGGCCATCCGCGCTCTCGCCGGCCCCGGCAAACGCGCCGTCGTGATCGGTGGCGGCCTGCTCGGACTCGAACTCGCCGATGCCCTGGTCGAGATCGGCACCGATGTCACAGTGCTGCAGCGCAGCGAAAGACTCATGGGCCGCCAGCTCGATGCCAAGGCCGGCACCTACCTCGCGCAGGCGCTGAGCGAGCGCGGCATGCACATTCGCTTCAAGGCCCAGGTCGAGAGCCTCGTCGGCAACCCGGGGCTGACGGGCGTACGTTTGCAGGATGGCACGCTCCTGCCGGCAGACGTGGTGGTCTTTGCCACCGGCACCGCGCCCAACGCCGAGCTCGCGCGTCAGGCGCTGATCACCTGCTCGACCGGCATCATTGTCGACGAACGTCTGCGGACCTCCGATCCCGCGATCTGCGCGCTCGGTGAAGTCTCCGATTATCAGGGCACCGCCGCCGGCACGACCGCCGCCGCCGAGCGCCAGGCCTGGCATCTGGTCGAGGACCTTCGCGGCAATCTGTTCGCGCCGTACCGCGGCGCCCTCAACAGCAACATCCTCAAGGTCCATGGCGTGCAGCTGGCCACCGTCGGCGACACCGATCCCGATGATCCAACGACGCAATCGGTGATCTTCGAGGATGTCGAGGCTGGCATCTATCAGAAGGCGGTGATCAAGGATGATCGTCTGATCGGCGTGCTACTCTTCGGCGACACCACCGGCTTCGCGACCTATCGCGATCTCGTCGCCAATCGCACCGAGCTCGAAGATCAGCGCGCCACCCTGCTGCGTGGCGGCAGCGCCGCGACGGCGGTGGATGGAGCCCTGGTCTGCTCCTGCAATCGCATCGGCGCCAACACCATTACCAAGGCTATCGCTGACGGATGTACGACCCTGGCGGCGGTCTGTGCGAAAACCGCTGCCGGCACCAGTTGCGGCTCATGCCGACCAGAAGTCGCGCAGCTGCTTGCCGCAAAGCTCCTTGCCGCAAAGCTCCTTGTCGCACAGCTCCTTTCCGCACAGCCCCTCGCCGCTGAGATGACTCCGGTAGTTGCGGCGAACAGCGTCAGCGGCACGAAGAGTCTCCCCGCCGAAAATCTGCTCAGCATCTGATCGACGACGCGACAGTTGCCTGATTTTCGCGCAGCCGCGCTGTACGTTGGTCGATCATTTGCCCGACGGTATTTGTGTAAGTCATTATAAAGTCATAATTGTACATCCATGCTTCGAGTGGCGCGACAAACGCTACGTGATGCAACAGATCACTATGCATACCTGGCCTACCCGCGTTGGAACCGTCCTCCATATGCTCGACCCCGCGGTGGGGCCGCGGCTAATCCTCGATCGTTTGTGGATCGAAGTCGCCAACTGGAAAACCATCGGCGGCATCTGGCTGCACTGCCGGCCCGGCCATCTCACGCCCTCGGGGGCCTTCCTGGTTGGAGAGCCGCCAGACTCCGCCGATGAGATCGCGGCCTTGGCAACCACTGCCACCGCGCCCATCGCCACCGACGGCCTGCCGGTGGTCGCGCGTCAGCTCAAAGACGGCAACGTCACCATCGCCGTGCTCCTCGTCAGTCACCGCAACAGCGAAGACGCGGCCGCATTCCTTGTCGACGTCATCAGCCGCTACTGCATGGACCGCCTGCGCGTGCAGCTCGAGGTCAGCGAACTCGCCGAAGAGAACCAGGTACTACGCGGAGCCCTGACCGTCGACGTGCGGCAGAGCGACATCCTCAGCAACAGCGGGACCATGAACTCGCTCATCCAGTCGGCGATCCGCGCCGCGGCCTCGACGGCAACCGTGGTCATCCATGGCGAAACCGGCACCGGCAAGGAACTGCTCGCGAAGCTCATCCATGCCCACAGCCACCGCGCCCACAAACCGCTGGTGTCGATCAATGCCGGAGCGCTCTCGCCAACGTTGCTGGAAAGCGAACTGTTCGGCCACGCCAAAGGGGCCTTCACCGGCGCCGATCATGACCGCAAAGGCCTCTTCGAAGTCGCCCATGGCGGGACGCTGTTCCTCGATGAAGTCGGCGAGATCACCCTCGAAGCCCAGGTCCGGCTGCTGCGCGTTCTCCAGGAGCGAACCTTCACCCGTGTCGGCGACCATACCCCGATCGCCAGCGACGTGCGCATCATCGCCGCCACCCATCGCGACCTGGCAGCAGAGGTCAAGACCGGGCGCTTCCGCGAAGACCTGTTCTATCGACTGAACGTGGTCAACTTGCAGGTTCCCGCGCTGCGTGAGCGGCGCGAGGACATCCCCCTCCTGGTCAACCATTTCCTGCAAAAATACAATCGCCAGAATTACAAGAACGTCGACGAGGTGCCGCGCAACGTCCTCGAGATGCTGATCAACTACCCCTGGCCGGGCAACATCCGCGAGCTCGAGAATTGCGTCCAGAAGTGCGTCGTGCTCGCCCCCGGCACGGTGCTCATCGAAGAGCTGATCCCGGCGACCATCAAATCCTACAGCGACAACCTGCCGCAGACCCAGCGCGTCACCACCCGCGACCTGCCCGGTGGCGATCCTCATCAGCTGCTGGCGGATGCCCTGGTGCGTTTCGCCGATCTCGCCTCGCCCGACATCCAAGCCATCTTCGAGCACACCGAGCGGGTGCTGATCGAACACACCCTCAACCGCGAACGCGGCGTCAAGCTCCGCGCCGCCAAACTGCTAGGCATCAACCGCGTGACCCTCGACCGCAAACTGGTCGAATACGACATCAACGTCAAACGCGGCAAAGGCGTCGTCGAGCTTGTCTAACAGGGGCTCGCGCCCCTGAGTACCCCCGGCCTTTGTCGGAGCTCATTTTCAGCGCTGCGCGCTGAAAATGTGGCGGGATCGGCTTCGCCGATTTTATCCCGCCACCGCTCCTCGGCGGCCGATGAGTTCAGTTGGGGGTTATATGACGGTTGGGTTGTGGGATGGCCTTCGGCGTTTTTTTTGGCGACGTGGATTCACGAGAACAACAACCCAGGGCATCGCCCTGGATCCCACGAGAATATGCGGGTCTTGGCCCTCATGATGGGGATTCGATCCGAGGCCAACAACCCAGGGCATCGCCCTGGAGCCCACGAGATCATGCGGGTCGTGGCCCTCATGATGAGGATTCAATCCGAGACCAACAACCCAGGGCATCGCCCTGGAGCCCACGAGAACATGCGGGTCGTGGCCCTCATGATGAGAATTCGATCCGAGACCAACAACCCAGGGCATCGCCCTGGAGCCCACGTCATCTCACGTTCGCGATCGAGGCCATACTAACCAAGAAAGGCGTGGTATAAAAACGGCGAGAGTCGTGCATATGCAAGGCGCCGGGAGCCGACGCTTAGCAACGCTAAGCTAGGCTTCCGGCAACGCCGCAGATGCGCGGCTATCGCCGTTTTTATGGGCGGGAGATGCCGCGGGGGGGGGAGCCGGTGCCGAGGTGGTCTTCGGACCAGGCGATTTGAAGGCGGAGGGCTTCGTCGAGGCGGCGGATCGAGAGTTCGCTCTTGGCGTCGTTGGCGGGCATCAGACGGTAGTACGCGACGGTATAGCCCTGTTGCGTGCGCAGGGTGATATAGCCGTCTTCTTCGCGCAGCATCGACTGGACGACGACGAACTGATCGCGAGACAGTTGCGTGATCAGGACCTTCTCCTCGGCGCTGAGTACCACTGGCGGGGCCACCGAACGCGCGCAACCGGCAAGCAGGACGATGGCGATGGCGATGATGAGGATGCCGATACGCATGGGGAGAAGATTATGGGTGGTCATGTGCCGACTCCAGTGGGACCTTGGCGTCAGAAACGGGAGCTGAAACGGGAGAGGAAACGGGAGAGGAAACGGGAGAGGAAACGGGAGAGGACAGCTGACCGGGGATGAACAGCGCGGTCGCGGCTCCGGCATTGGCGAACGGCAGGGCTCCGAGCGCATCTGTCCATGCCGGCGCGCCATCGAGGATCAGCAACGAGCACGCCGGTTCGTCGGGACGCGGAAGGATCACCGCGATCTTCGGCAGCAATGAGCGATGGGCGGTCTGCCCGGCGAAGGTGACCTGACGATCATCCCAGGTCAGCGGCAGCTGCTTGGCCCAGGCCCGCGTCAGGCGATTGCTGCGCGACGAGCCGATCAGGATCAGGTGATGTCCACGCCAATCGCCGGCCCGCCAATCGACATCGCGGATCCGCGGAGGCAGGCCGCGCGCATGCGCCGCCCAGGCGTTGACGAATTGCCCAGCGAGGGTCTCGGCATCCTCCTTGGCGCTGCGATGCTCATCGCTGCCGACCACGACCACGAACGGGCCCGTCGCCCAGACGCTGAGGGCGCTGCTGGCGGTGACTTCGACCCGCATCACCGAATTGCGCCACGCCGTCGGCTGGGCGAGTTCATCCGTGGCGGTCAGCAGCTGCGCGCCGGCCGTGCCCGACAATCCCGCCGCCCGCACCGCCGCCAAGGCCAAGGGTATGCGCCGCACCGCCGCGCCGCTGGCGGTGCCATCGCCGGCAGCCTGGACCTCGACCACCGTCACCCCGGCGGTGGCGGCGGCGGTGAGCCAGGAGACGGGCAACGGCGGCCAATGCGATTTCGTGACCAGGCCGGCGACCTGCGGACGTATGACCACCGCGACCTTCAGCGGCTGCGCCGGGATCGCCGGTTGCACCGGGATCGGCGGCTGCGCCGGGATCGCCGGTTGCGCCGAAATCGCCGGCACAGTGACGCGTACCGGCTGCACGCTGGTATCGACGGGATCGCGATAGGCCAACAACTGCGTGCCGATCTTCACCGGCGCGACCACCGTCGCCGTCCCGGCCGCCGTCACTGGCGACCAGGCTTCGAGCTGTTCGACGATCCGTCGCAATGCCTGATCGTCGGCAATGGTGGCGACGAGCTGCGGCGCCAACAGCTCGCTGGCCTGCTCTGCTAATAACCACGGCAAGGCGGCGGTCTCGCCGCTGGCGCGCAGACGCGCTACCGCGAGGGTCGCACGGCCGTAGAGCGCCTGGTGATCACCCAGCTCACGCTGGCTGCGCGCCACCAGGCGATGCTGAGCGTCGGAAACCCGTACGCGCAGCACCGGCACCTGCGTGCCGCTGCCATTGGGAACCATCGCGACGGTGATGCCCGCGGCCAACTGCCCGCGGGTCTGCACGGGGATTTCACTGACTGCCAACAGTGCTTGGCCGGCGACGAGGGCCACCGACACGAACCACGGCCCGCCCTCATCGATCTCGTCGGCACGTACCGTGGCGCGATACAGCAAGCCCGGACGCACCCACGGATCAGCACGAGTGATGAGGATCTGCGGCTCGGCGGCGAGCGCGGATGTCGCGCTCGCGAGGCCAAGGATGGCCACCGCGCCGGCGCACATAAATGCCCGGATCAGGTCGCGCATGCCTCAGCCATGATGCTCGGATACAATTGCTGATAGGCGACATAATCGCCGGCGATGCGGCCGATGCGTTCGATGATCGAGCCCGTCAAGGGTTTGACGACCTTGCCCGGTACGCCAGCGAGCAGATGGCCATCAGGCACCACCAGACCCTCGGGCACCACGCAGCCGGCGGCGACCAGGCAGCGCGCGCCGATGCTCGCGCCATCAAGGACCCGCGCACCCATGCCCACCAAGGTCCCGGTGCCGATGCTGCAGGCGTGGACGATGGCGCCATGGCCCATGCTGACTTCGTCGGCCATCACGCACGGCAGCCGCCGGCTGAGATGCACCACGCACAGATCCTGAACGTTGCAGCGGTTGCCGAACACCACGCGGTTGATGTCGGCGCGGATCACCGCCCCGAACCACACCGAACAATCGACCCCGAACGTAATGTCGCCGATAAGCGTGGCATTCGGTGCCAGGAAACGCGGGAGCTGGGGAGCGACGCCGGCGATGGGGAGGATGACAGGCATGGCGTCAGCCTGGGGGGAATTGGCTGATTGCCAACCTTCCTGCAAAAGACGCGACCGCCTATTGCCCATCTAATCAATCGCCCGGCAAACGCCGATTGGCGGCGAGCGCGGCGGCCGAGATTATGCGCATGAGCGAGAATCTTGACGACCTGCGCAATGTCGCGGTGCTGGCGGGGCGAGCGGTCGATGTCGATCATACCCTCGGCACCGCCCTCGACGCCTTGGCGGATGTCATCCCCTACGACCTAGCGGCGGTGCTCGAGCTGCGCGACGAGGTCCTCATCGTGCGTTGCGCACGCGGGCCATTGGCCGACGAGCAGGTCCGCAATCACCGTCTGGCCCTGAGCACCGCTCCCGCACTGGCGGCGGCCATCGCCAGCGGTCGGCCGCGGGTGTTCACCGATGAAGATCACGACCGGACGCGCGGCGGCGACGGCGATCCCTATGATGGCGTGGTCGACCTGCCCTATGGCCATGCCTGCTTGGTCGCGCCCCTGGTCGCTGGCGGACGCACGGTGGGCGTGATGACCTTCGATCGTTCGGTGTGCGATCGCTACGATGATGGCACGGTGGCCCTGGTGACGGTGTACGCGCAACTGGTGGCTTTGTCGCTGGCGCTGTCCATCGGCCATGAAGTGACCCCCTCGGCGCCGGTGAACGAGACCAAGCCCGTCGAGCCGCCCAGCGAGCCCGCCACGGTGGTCAGCGAACCGCCGCGAGCAGAAACCCGAACTCTGCTCGAAGTCGAACGCGAAGCGATCAGCGCCGCCCTCATCGCCCAGAACTGGCGCATCTACGGCCCCGACGGTGCCGCCGCCAAACTCGGCCTGCCCCCGAGCACGCTACAGCACCGCATGCGGAAACTGGGCCTGGTCAAACCGCGCTAAGCCAGCGACCAGCGACCAGAGACCAGAGACCAGAGACCAGAGACCAGAGACCAGAGACCAGAGACCAGAGACCAGAGACCAGAGACCAGAGACCAGAGACCAGAGACCAGAGACCAGAGACCAGCTGCCAGCGACCAGCGACCAGCGACCAGCGACCAGCGACCAGCGACCAGCGACCAGAGACCAGAGACCAGCGGCCAGAAAATAAATGGAACTGAAAGCAACCACCTTACCCCTGCTGGCGGCCTTCGAATCCTGCGGTTTTCCTCGACTGGAATCCTCAGCCGACCAAGCCTATCTTAGGCCCAATTCACGCACGCGATCGGGGCATACGCCGTCGGCGTCCCCGGCGCGACGGTGAAGGGATCGAGCGCGCTCGCGAGGTTGGTCGAGGAGATCCCCAACCAATTGCCACAAGTCGCGTACAACTGCCGGAAATCGATGTTGGCCTGGAGATTCCCGCGACTGTCGGGGGCCGCCAGGTTGGGCTGGGTGCCGTAGATGCCGCCGACGACCTTACCACCCATGAAGAAATGCGCCGCTGCCGTACCATGATCGGTGCCGGCGGAACTGTTCTCTTCGATGCGCCGTCCGAACTCGGAATAGCTCATCAGCAGGACATTGTCCCATTTGCCCTTTTCGACCAGGGCGGTGCGCAAGGCGCTGAGGGCGGCGGCAACCTGCGACATCAGATCGGCATGCTTGTTGAGCTGATTGGTATGGTTGTCAAAACCACCGATCGACATCTTGTAGAACGCGCACGGCAGGCCGCCGGCGATGCATTGCGCGACATACTTGGCCTGATTGCCGAGGTTATTGCTGGGGAATGCGGTCGCGAACGTCACCGGCGTCCCGACCGCCGTCTGGAAGGCATCATGCGCCGCCGACGCCGCCTGCTGGGTGGTGAGCAGGTGCAGCACCGCTGGTTTGCCGCTCGCCGCCGTCAACTGCCCGGCCGTGGGCAGGGGAATCTTGTCAGCGGTACTGCGACCAAGGAAATCGCTGGGCTTGGACATCGAGATCGTCGACACGCCCGAACCACGCGCAGGATTATTGTTTTCACGGCGGAAGATGACCGCCGCCGTATTGGCCTGGCTGCCGGCCACCGTCTCCTTCGCGAACATGCGTCCCAACCAACCGCTGCCGAGGACCGGCTGATTATCATCAGCACCTGAATTCCAGATATCGATGCCGCGGAAGTGACTCAGATTCGGATTCGCGTAGCCGACGCCATGGACGAAGGCCAGGTGACCGGCTTGCCAAGCGGGCTTGAGCGGATCGAGCCCGGCATGCACGCCGAAACCGTCGGCAGTGGTCAAGGCTGTGCCGCTGCTCCAGGTCGAAAACGGGATCACCTGCGAACGCCAATCGCTGCTCGTCGGGCTCAGCTTCAGATACGTCGGACGCTTGGCCTTGTAGGTGGTGTCGGTGTACGGCACCAGCATGTTCAAGGCGTCGTTGCCGCCTTCGAGCTCCAACAGGATCAGGATCCGGTCACTGCGCACGATGCGCAAAAATCCATCGAAGGCGCTGAGGCTTTCTGGTAGAAGTGCCGACAGGGCGCCAAGGGTCGCAGTTTGCAGGACATGACGACGAGTCAGATGCATGGTCATGACGTCCTCTTTCAGCGCAGGTTGTAGGCGGAGTCGGTGATGTACTGGCGTGAGCGCTCAGCAGCCGTGCTGCCACTCGGACTGGTGCCGATCGGATCCGTGGCCAACAGCAGGATATCAAGGACATTGACCAAACGCACAGGAACCTGATTACGGTAATTATAACCGGTCCAGCTCATGAACTCGCGGCGATCGACGAGGGTCTTGACGGTGATCCAATTGGTGCCTCCCGGCCACCCGAAGACACTTGGCGGATCGAAGAGGTCTTGGTCGAGAGCTTGAAACATCGACAGATGCTCATCCCAGCGCAACGGACGGATCGCCAACGGACGATAATAGCCGACAAACAATTCGACCGGTGCCCGTATCCGGGTGCCGCTGCGCGCGGCATCGCTGAACTCCGGACGATTGAACAAGGCGCGGTAGAGCTGGGTGAGATCCCAGTCGAAGGCACCCGAGAACTGGTCAGCCAAAGCCTGGATCGCCGCCTGGGCACTCGCCGGATCGCCGATGAATTCCCTCCACAGGCGCGTCACCAAATACACCGCGCAGTACGAATGCCCACCACCAACCTTGGCCAGGATCTGATCGATGACCCAATCACCATCGGCAGAGGTCCCCGGACTGACCTGGCCCCAGAACGAGACCGGTGTGAAGTCGTGGTTCGAGGGGTTGAACTGAAAATTTCTACGGGCATCCACGCCGTAACCGGTGAAGCATCGCGCCACCAGGGGAATGACCGCCTCGTCATAGCCGCCGTAGGTTTTGCTTTCGCCCAAGGTGAATAATTCCAGCAATTCGCGGGCAAAATTTTCGTTGGGCTTGCCTTTTATGTTGCGTGCACTGTCGAGGTATTCGCACATCCCCGGATCCTTGCACATGGCCTTGAGAAAGGTGCGCAGACTGCCGGTGAAGTGCTGCCGATAGAGCCGATGCTGCCCGACCATCAGTTGCGGTACTTCAAGACCGCTGGTGGACGAGGTGAAGATATTGTGCCAGAACAGCAGCAGACGTTCGCTCAAGGCATCAGGACTGGTGACCATCTGCCGGAAAAACCAGGCTTTGAATTCTTGTTGGCGTGGATACCGCCGACCGTTGTAAGCATCTTTGTCTGCCTGCGAGAGGGCGGCATACTCGGTCGAGGTCAAGATCGGCTCGTCGGTCCATGCCGGGTACACTTCATGCGGCGTGCTGCTCAGACGGCCCAACAGACGTTCGACGATCTGAGCATGGGTCATTCCCGCATAGCCCATCAGCTCGTCCCAGGAAGGAGGGAATGCCATGGCCGCGACCGAGGCACGGGTAGTGACCAGGCTCGTATGCAAGGCGGTGGCGGTCTCGCTGGGCGTAGGATTGATGGTGATGCCGATGTTGCCGATGCCGGCGGTGCCGCTGACCGCAAACTCATAGGCCTGGGCCACCGTTCCCGGTCCGGGATCAGCGGCGCGATTGGTGCCCGCCGACCCGCCATTGAGCGCAAAGGTCACTGCCGGGGTCCCCGTCTGACCCCCGACGGTGAGCGCCCCGCCGCTGTTATCCTTCACCGTCAGACTGCTGATGGTCGCCGATGCCGGCGGCACGCTGACGGCATCGGCCCCTCCGCCTCCTCCGCCGCCGCAACCTGCAAGCGTCACCAGTGCTACTGCACCTGCACCCGCCAGCACCGTTGCCTCGGCCAAGGATACGGTCGCCACCGGCTCAGCCGAAGAAGCTATCAGAGCATCGGATTCAGAGGCAAGGCGCATGAAGTCTCTCCAAAGTTGAACTGAAACCGACCGAAATGGCGAGGGCCATGCTTGGCAATTCACCGGAGGCCGACGCAGATGCGCGGCCATCGCCGTTCTAGCCAGAAACGCCGCCGGTCGTGGTGAGTTGGATGGTGCGGATGGTTTCGACTCCCGCCGCATCGATGGCGGTCAATGAGACGATGCCATTCACCAGCGGAACCTCGGCCGAATAGGCTCCCGTGGTGCTGATGGGCACGGTAACGCCATTCGCCAGGAGGCGCACCGTTGTCACCGAGACTTGGCCGGTGATCACCAAGGTAAGACTCAAGGCCATAGCGCCTCCGTAGAGTTATAATTTCAATATCACTATATAATTTGCGGAAAAATTGCACGCATACATGTCCGGGTCTGCTGGCGGGCAACACCCTGGATCACTCGCGGCCACGACTAGGAGCCTGTCGGATGATCCCTGGGAGCGCCGGGCACCAG
>JBIILZ010000082.1:0-17609 GCA_044338255.1 Planctomycetota bacterium
GCCAGGGCCACCTCGTCCAACTGCCGACCTTGAACCGTGACCACGGGCATGACGGCATCCTAACCACTCGGGAGCCAGAACCCAGCTAAAAAGTCGACTCGGCCACTGACCTGCCTGAGCAGTTACACTCAGAATTCATCATCTGCGATGCGCTATGGTCCGGGTTGGAATCATGAACGCCGATGATGGTGGGTGCCGTCCATTCCCCGGTCAGGGCATCACCCAGTTGCGCCCACAGCGCTTCGAAATCGATAACGCGTGGCCACGGCACCCGGCCCTGTTCATGCCATTGGCGTAGGCGCTCAAGTCGCTGGCGATCCGCGGGTGGTACGGGCGCGGCGGCTTCGCTGGCGCTCGGTCGACGACCTTGGCGGAAGCAGGCCAAGTGCAGGCTGTTCATGATCTCGGCCGGCGTCGGCCAGCCGCTGGCGGTCACCTGCGAGCCAGATGGCATCGCGGCGCGTTCACGACCATCGCCCTCGCGCAAATCGCGTTCGAGATGAGGTAGAGTCGCGTCTTCGCGAGCACCTCGTTCATCCTGAGGGTGGGCAACGCGAATGGGCACCGTCGGTGCGCGCTCGACATCGTCGGACCATGCAGCGGGCGCGTGGCTGTGGATTCCCGCCGTTGATCCCCCGGCGCGTAGTTCCGCATCCGGCGCGGCGTGGTCTCGGTTATTCCGCTGAGCGGTGACGGTGCGCGAACCGCCCCCAGCCTCCGCAGACGGGAGTTCCCCACGCCCATGGGTGATGGCAGCGACGTGCGCTTCGCGTTCAGCATCAAGGATTCCGGTATCTGCAATGTCTCGGTCGGCTTTAGTGGGCAGAGCCGTGCCTGCCTGCGCGCTGCCATTGGCATCAGCAGCAGAGGACGAGAGTTGCCCGAAGGTGTTGGCGATAACCGGATCGTGTTGCGCGTGTGCTACCGCCGCTTTCGCGAGTTGCTGAGGATCCGCCTGGTTGTGCATGCCGGCATCCGACGATTCCCGGTCTGCTCCCGTGTGCAGAGCCGTTTCAGCGCGCCGAGTCGCGCCTGCGTGCCCGCGGTCATCAGCATCCGCGAAAGGATATTCCCCGAGGCGCGGGGAGCTGGCGCGATCGTGCGGCGTCGGTGCGCTCGTCGCCGATGTCGGCTGAGACCGCAGGGGATCGTTGGCGTGTACTCCCTCGGCCGAGGCGCTGGGGTGCTGGTGGCCATTCCAGCGCTTGGGATGTTCCGGCGCCTTTGCCTGCTTCACGGCGTCAGAATCAGGTGTCCCTGATGCGGCCTCGCTCGTGACATCCTGGTGAGTGCCAGGGCGACTTTCAGCGTACGGTTCCATCCGCAGCGGACCGAGTTCGGTGGCGAGGGCGGCGATCAACTGCGCGGCCCAGGCGTCGGCGAAGGTCTCGTCATCTACATGCGCCAATCCGGCTTCGAGGCGGATGATCATGCGCGGCACGATCAGCGAGGCGCTCACGCCGAGAGCGGCGTGCTGGCGTGCCAGCGCCGCCGGTAGCAAGGTTGTCCCGATGCGCTGCAAGCGCGCACGGAGGGCACGGTCGCGGCCCGAGCGCACGACCAGCCGACGGATGCGCAGGTTGCTCTCGCCCGCGGTCATGACTCAGCTGCCGAAGAGCAGACGGCGCAGCAGTCCTGGGGTGGCCCGCGGTGGGCTGGCGGGTGGCGTCGCGGTATCGACCGGCGTCGCGGAGGGCTCCGTGGTCTCGGCGATGGCGAACGCCCGCACCGTGCGGTCGCTAGCGAGGATGGGATGCAGCACCTGGGTGGTGTTGGCGAGCAGGCGGTAGCGCAGACTGTCGGCGGTTTCCGCCTGGCGGTCGGCGATCGGTTCGGCCAGACAGCGTGCTGGTAGACCGGCCTGCAGCAGCGCGCCGCGGGCATCTTCTAGCGGCCGCCCGAGCAGTCCGATCAGGCGGAACAGTCCACCGCCGCTCGGATCATTGCGCTCGGGCTCGGCATAGGCGCTGAAATAGAAGGGATCATTCATCGGAAAGCTGAACGATGGACTGAGGCAGCGGCTGCCATCGCGTAGCCCGGTGTCGGGGCGTGCGGTGCTTACCAATGGATCACGGGGCAGCACCGTTTGCGGTGGGGCAAGGGCGCCGCAGAGCGGATCGAGAGGCCATAGATTCGACCATCGCCGGGGCATGCTCCAGCCCACTCCCGGCATCCAGCTCTCGGTGCCGCCGAGGTAGGCGTAGGGCGCGAGGCGACTGACCTCGGCAACGCCGCTGTTACCGCGCAGACCTCGACAGGCGAGTTGGTCGAGGGCATCGAGCAGGGCTTCGGCGCGCCCCAGGCAGCTACGCACCAGCTCTTGGCAAGGATAGTCGCGCAAGCCGCCCAGCATGTTCAAGGCGAGATGGAATTCGCTGCGGTGCTCACCATGCCAGCGCCAGCGTTGCTGCGAGTCCTGCAGCAGCCAGCCCAGGGCGATGCCGGTGTTGTCACGCTTCACCGGTTGCTCGCGTGCGGCCTGGCGCGCCTGCAGCTCGCTGCACAGGTCGGGAGAACGGGCGCTGGCGAAGACTTCAGCGCGACCGATCTGCCAGGCGGTGTAAACAAGGTCGTTGAGGACCGCGCAGGCGGCGAGATCGGCAGCGGGCAGGAAGTGGTCGCTGCTCTTGGCCACCAGCTGCAGGCGCTGCAGTTTCTGCAGTGCGCTCGGAGCCATGCCGTAGTCGGCGAAGGTATCGGCCAGGCGATCCCGCAACTCGTAGAACCGCGAGGCGAAGGCTACGCCGTTGGCCAGCACCAAACCATCGGGAAAGGTCAGCGGAGCGAGTGCGTATACCGCCGGCTGCGCCGGTGCCCGCAGCCGTCCCGGGACCAGGCGCAGGCGGAATTCGGGATAGGCGCGGGCCCCGCGCAGGGTCGGGTCGACCTTGCTCGGCGGGTTCTGTTCGCGGCGCTGGAGAAATTGCAGGACCGGGGTGAAGCTGCACAGCGCGCGTGCGTTCGGCTCCTCGATCGCGGCATGATCGGCGAGGAAATAATCGCTATCGGCGAGTGTCTGATCGAGTGCAATGGTCTGCGCCGAGGGCACGGTGATGGTGCGCCCGAGCTGGTCGATGGCCAAGCCCGCGGCGATGGTCAGGCGATTGCCCGCTAACGTCACGTCGAGTCCGGCGACCACGCCGAAGCCGACCAGATGGCGGCGGTCCTCGTTCGAACCGTCCCACATAAACGACGAGATTTGATTGAGGTCGCTATGGCTGACGATCTGTCCCGCCTGGAAACGGGGATACCAGGGTTCACTACGCATCGGTCACTCCTGCGGACGGTGGTCGGTGGGCGTGCGCGAGGGCAGCCGACCGAGGTCGAGATCATCGGGACGTTGAGGTTGGCCTTCAGCTTTAGCTTCGGCTTCGGCGAGGTGCAGGTCATGGCTGGTGGGCAGGTGCTCGCGCACCGCGTTCAGGATATCCTCAATCCGTCGTGCTGCCGGCAGCACCTTTTCGAGCAGGGTCGGCCAATAGGCCGGCGCGACGAGAAGATGGCGGATCGCGAGATGCGCCGGCGCCTGGGCGTCGAGCCATTCGCTGAGTTGGGAGACGCGCTCGTAGCGATAGAACTGCGGTAGCTGCGGGATCAACAGCGTGACCTGTAGCACCGACAGCGGTTCGGGATGCTCTCCGGCATCTGCCGGCTCGTCAGCGTTCTCGTTCTCGTGCTCGTCGCGGTAGCGTGAATGCTCGATCAAGACCGGGCATTGCGCGGCATCCTGTTCGTCGAGCCCGAACCAGTGGCAGAGCAGGCGCAGGAAACCGGTGGGCGAGCTGCGCTCGCGCCACAACGCCGGGGCCGCACGCAGGAAATCGGCCTTGCGCTGCACGGCCTGCTGACGGCTGCTATCGTCATCGACGAGCGCGGCGTTCCATTCTCCGGTGTCGGGCAGCTCGCACGCCAGCCACGCCGCCGCCTGATCGAGCGCACGGTTGCGGCGCTCCCACAGCACCTGCGGATTTCCCCCCGGCGTCAGGCCGGGTGGCAGCACGGTGGGTGCGGCCGGCGAGAGCAACGAAGGCAGTTCGATCAGCTGGTTGAGATAGTCGCGCCAAGTCGCGTCGACGACGGCGAGCAGCTCCTGGATCTGCGTCCACGAGGAATGGTCGACACGATAGAGCGCCGGCAGGTCCTCGGCGATCGGAGTGTAGAGGCTGAGAGGATCGCGCATCGCTCAGAAGTCTCCTGCGGAACCGATCGACAGCCCGCGTTGCGGACCGGCGAGGAAGGGTACGCCATAGGGGCCGGGATCGATGCGATCGACCGCGAGGTGGTCGTCGTCGAGGAGCGTCACGCCGCTCACCTGCTCGACGCCCGCCTGGTTGCGCAGGAATTGGGTGATGGCGCTGGCGGTGATCACGCATCCTGGAGGCCAACCGCTGGCAAAGGCCGTGGGTGCGGATTTTTTGTCCTCGGCTTCGCCGTCACGCAGCCAGCAGCGCAGTCCGTTGAGGATGCGCGGGCGAGCCTCATCGGCATCGACCTGCGGCGCGAGCAAGACGTCGCCGCTTAGCCGGATCGCGCAGTGCCCGGCGGCGGCGATACGGATCTCTTCGCCGAGCAGGCGGTGCGGTTGGGCAGGGGCGCGTAGGCTGCGGTAGTCGTACCAGCGCTGGCCGTCACGTTCGGCCTCGCCGTGGATGGCAAGCGCGGCGTCCACCAGGAATGCCTGCGCCTGTCGGCTGGCTTCGCGTTGACCGAGCGCGACCTCCGCCTGGGGATCGCTGAGATCGAGCAGCAGCGTCGTGCCCGCGGGAAATTTGGGTTCGCTACGCAGGCGCAGACGGCCGTCCCAAGCGACTCCCGCTCCCAGGCCCGGGACCGCCCAGGCGCGGCGAACCTGCAACGGCAATGACGGTTCGCCGCGCGCCACACCCAGGGCGTGCAGATGATGCGCCAACACCTGCAGGTGATCTTCGCCGGTCACCGGCGCATGCGTCAGCACCTGGGCGCGCTGCGGCGGCCAGATCAGCGAGTCGTGGTGCTCATCTTCGTAGCGTCCGGCGCCGAGCGGATTGTTGGGCAGGTCGGCGATCTCCGCGAGGATCTCGCCATCGCTCGGTTTCCAGCCGAGGTGGTGTTCGATCAGGCTGCGGATGATGGTGCAGGCCTCGTAGCTGGTGCCGGGATTCTGGAGCACGCGCTGCAGGGCCGGGCGATGCTCGTCGAGCTGATCCGCGAGCTGGCGGCGGCGTACCCGATTAACGATGGCGATGTGACCGGCATCGCCGGCCATGGCTTCATCGCCGGACAGCCCCGCGGGCAGGCGCAGGCCGTGGCCGAAGCGATCGAGGGCATCAACGCGTAGCGCATCGGCGCGCACCCGCTCATGGTCTTCAGGCAGGTGCGTGGGATGGTCGAGCGCGATGCGCTGGTTCCAATGTCCGGCGAGATCGCTGCGGTAGGCGAGGTCGCTGGCCGCCCACAGCATCGCTTCGAGCAGGGTCACGCCCGGATCGTGGTAATTGAAATCGGTCCAGCCGGTATCGGGATCGATCAGCTCTTGGATACGCTTGATGGCGGTGGCGCGCATCGCGGCGAAATCCAGGCCATCGACATCGGCTGCGTCATCGTACGGAATAATGGCGTCGTTGGTGTCGGGGTTCGTAATCACGGGATGACCTCCAGCCGGTGGCGTCGGGCGCTGGTGATCAGGCCATCGGCCGGCTCTGGCAGCACCACCGTGAGACCGGCGTGTACGCCGGCGAAATCGAGGCTTTCCACGAGCAGCACCCCGGGTTGACTGGCGACGAAGTGGCGGACCCGGCTCAGCAGCAGAGGTTTGCCAAGGAGTTGGCGACCGCCTGTCCGCGAGAGCGGCTGAAGGAAGCGGGTGAGCGCGCGGGCGAGATCGGCGCGCACCTGCGCCACCACCAGTCCGGGACGGGCTTGGACGCGTGCCGCCACCGCGACTTCGATGTACAGCGGATCGCATAGCTCGATGGCGGTCAGCGGTGGAGCGATGGCGGCGAGATGGGCGCGGATCTCCTCCTGCTCTTCGGCGGCGAGGCTCGGGAAACGCTGATCGACATCCGGCACCACAACCACCCGCAGACGATCGCCCTGGGCGTGCAGGTGATCGACATCGGGGCGCAGGCAGCGCACCAGCGCGATTCCCGGGAAGGCGTCATGCACCAGGCGTTCGACATCCCACGGTGACACCGCGCGTTGGCGATGGCGGCAGATGCCAGCAGCACGGTTGAGGAAATGGGCGCGCGGCTCCACCGGCTGGCTGAAACGCGCCGTACGTACGACGCTGGCACCGGAGATGCCGTTAATCGCCTGGGCGAGCAGGAGCCGCGCCGGTGCCGGTGGAGTGAGGTCGGGGACACGACCGTCGTCAGCGAGCACGCCGGTGGCGGCCACGGTATTCAGACCCAGGTTGAGCAGCCGCTCGGCTACACTCTTGGTGTCGACCGTAGCATCGACCCGCAGCACCAGCCAATGCGTGGCGCTGGCGTCGCCGGGGCCACGGTACGCGGGCAGCACCGGGCAGGGCACGGCGGGCCAGCTGGCCGGGGTAAGGAAGCGGATGAAACCTGAACGCGTGAGCCCTTGCGTCTCGTCGAGGACCGTCAGCGGTAGCAAGCCACGCGTCGGGTCGAGGTAGCGCAGCAGCACCGTACCGCGCTCGCGGTCGGGAGTCGGACGGGCTTCCATGTGCAGGTAGAGCGCGGATTGTCGATCCGCAGTCCCGCCAGCCAGGCCGAGGATCAGCAGACCGCAGTCACCGAAACCGCGGAACGGCGCCAAACGGCCAGCCTGGTCCGCGAGCAGCGGCACCGGGCAGAGGCCGTCGGGCGCACCTAGACTGGTGAGCTCGCCGCGGGACATGCGCAGCGGCGCGGAACGGAAGGACAGGCGTACGCCGCTGAGTCGCGGCGGAGCCGGTGGCACCGGCGGCAGGGCGGCGGCCGGCTCCTCGCGTCCGAGCTGGGCCATCAGCGCCCGTCCGAGCTGCCCCACGAGCGAGCCCTGACGTTGTCCGCGGGCCATCACCTCGATGATGAAGGCTTGATGGTCGTGCAGGTAGCGTTGCCAGCCGAAGTCGGCATCAGCCAGCCGGCAGCGCACTCGCCGCGTGCCGGTGGTCTCGTCGTGGTCGGCCAGCACCTGCCGCGGATCCGGATCGAAGCATACCGTCTGCCCGAAAGTGCTGGTGGAGGCCCCGTCAGCGGGCATCAGCGGTTTCCAGGCGCCGTCACGCAGCGCTTCCCAGCGCAGGCAACCACCGGCGTGAGTCGGATCGATGGCGAACAAGGCGAGGGCGCCATCTGCGGGAAGAGGTTCGATAGCCAGGGTCTTCAGGCGTAGCCCGAACATCGCATCCTCGCCGACGGCAAAGCTGCTGCCGGCGCTCGGCGTCGGGCCGAAGGGCAGGAACGGTGCGCCGGGATCCAGTGGTTGGCCATCGGCAAAGAACTGCTGCAAGGGCAGATCATCGGCATCGATGGTGAGCTCGACCTCGCCACAGCTGAAGTTGCGCGCCGCGGCGGCGGCCGTCGCGGTGCGCGGCCCGAGACGGATCCACGGTAAACCAGGCGGAATTCCCGGGATCACCTCGGCGGTGGGCGCGATGTCCGCCGGCATGGTCAGGACCACGACCACGTCGTGACCATCGACGGTGATCGTCGGTTTGAGCAGGGCGATGCTGCCGTCGTCGGCACTGGCGTTCCAATCCATGCCGAGCAGGACGTCGGCGCCGTTTTCCGGTGCGGGTTGCACCGCTTGCAGGCGGATCGTCAGGCGCGTGCCCTGGCGCGCGGCGAGTAGATCCGGCGAGGCCAGATACCACTGGCAGGCGGCCCAGCTGACCGCGGCATCGTCGACCTCGCCGAACGGGCTGACGGGTTCGACCAGGGCGCCCTCGGCGATCTCGTGGCGCACGAAGCGGTCACGTCCGGCGCCGACCTGGCGATAGCCGTAGAGGCTGTTGAGCCGCCACGGCAGCAGCGTCAAAGGCTCATCAATCTGGTAACGTCCACCGGCGGCCTGCGTGCCGGTGGTGAGTTCGGTGCCACGGACGAGCTGGACCGGATCACTGATCTCGTGCTTGGGGAAGTCGACGATGATGCGTTCGGGCGTGGCCGCTGCCGGGCTCAGGCCGAGGTGGCGGGTGACGTAGTCGTAGCGCAGGTCGTCGGGCAGCCGGTTGAAGCGGGTGATGACCGCCGCGAAGGCTGCCGCCACACCGGCAAACAGGGCGCTGGTGGCCTCCTCGGGATGCCGCAGGCGGGCCGGGCGATTCTCGACCGCGGCATCAACGAGCTCGCGCAGCCACGGCTGCTCGGAAGCGCCGAGGCGCGCGGCGATGCCGGCGAGCAGGGCATTGGCATCACGACGATCGATCGGGGAGTGGCTGGACATCCGCGACCTACTGCTGCCCAGGCTGGAGCAGATAGAAGGGATAGACGTAGTTCTGCCGCACGCGGTGACTCTCGATGGTATAGGAGATGGCGATGTCGAGCCGGCCGATTTCGTCCTCAGCGGGTTGGACCACCACCGTGATGGCGGTGATGCGGCGTTCCCAGCGATCGAGGGCCTCGCGGACCTCGGCGGAGATGAGGTTGTAGGTGCGGATGGCCAGCGGCGCGAAGACGTAGTCGTGCAAGCGGCTGCCGAATTCGGGCAGCATCACGCGCTCGCCGAGGCGGGTGCCGAGGATAATGCGGATCGCTTCGCGGATGTCGGCGTCGGCTTCGACCAGCTCGACATGCGCGCGATCGGCATCGATGGCGGTCAACAGCGGTCGTGCCGCTAGGGCGCTGGGGCTGAGTGGAAAACCAAAGATGGTGGCCTCGGGCTGGGCGAGACTTGCCGTCACTTCCGCCGCCGCCACTTCCGCTGCCGTCGGCGGCGTTGACCAGCGCGGTGGAAAGGCCCAGCCGCGACCGAGGTAGGCGTTTTGCGTCGGAAGAAAGGGGGTTAGAGGGGCGCGGCTCATGGTCAGTTCAGCATGATCATGGGGGCGGCGACTTTGACCTGGGCGTTGCCGCTGACGGCGATCTGGGTGCCCTTGAGGTCGAGCTTGAGCGAGCCTTCGATGGCGCTTTGCGCGCCTTTCAGCGCCAGCTTCGACTGCCCTTCGCCGTTGATCTCGGTCGCCGACATGACGATCTTGCCGCCGCTGGCAGTCAGCGAGATGTTCTTGCCGTTGGCAGCGGTGAGGTCGATGCCTGCGGACGAGAGCTTGATGACATTGCCGGTCTTGTCGGTGAGGGTGATCGACTCCGAGCCGCCGGCGTCATTGATGACCAAGGTCTGCTTGGCCTTGCTGGTGATGCTGATTTTTTCTGAACCGTCCTTGTCATCGAGTTCGATGCAGTGGCCGCTGCGGCTGGTCCAGCTGCGCAGGTTGTTGGTGTCGGTATCGTAGGGTGCGGCGGGAATAGTCTGGCCGGTGTTCCACAGGCTGCCGACTACCACCGGGCTGGCGAGGTCGCCATCGATGAAGCCGACCAGCACCTCGTCGCCGGGCTCGGGCATGACCAGCAGCCCGCGATTCTTGCCCGCACCCACCGACGCTACCGGTGCCCAGATCGGTGCCAGTCCATCGCCGAGCCAGGGGAAGCTGACCCGTACGCAGCCGAGCTTGGCGGGATCCTTGAACGAATCGACCACCCCGCGAACCAGTCCGCGCGGCGCCGGTTGGAAGTGGGCTGCCTCGTCGTCGTCGCCGGTCTTGGAGATCGCCGTCGGCAGGCCGATCTCGAAGTTGGTATCGAAGCGTTCCGCCGACATGCGGTGCTCGATGCGGGTGAGGTAGTGCAGGCCACTGTAAGGACCGACGGCGTCGAGCTGGATCAGGCCGTCGATGTGCAGCGCCGGGTTGCCGGCGCAGGTGCCACGGCCGCTGAGTGCGTGCAGGGCGGCGTGCATCATCGCTGATCCTGCGACGCGTTTCAGCGCATCGGGATCGCTGACTCCGCCGGCATCGGGCAGTTCGCGGACCCCGGCAGATGCGACCTTACCCAGCGCACTGTTGAGCTTGTCCGCCAGCGGTACGCCGCTGGCTGAGAGCGCCGCTTCGCCACTGGCGTTGGCGGCATGCTTGGCATCGAGTCCCCGCGCGAGCACCGACTTCGGAAGGTGACGGGTATCGATCCCGAAGTCGAGGCGGAGCGGATCCACCCCCCCAGGTCAGCGTCGCCAGCACGGCGCCGGAGAGTGCGGGTTTGCCGATGTGCAGCTTGCCCTTGCTGAAGTAGGTCACGCAGCCGGCGCGTTGCGCCAAGTGGCGGATGCAGTTCCAGCCGTCGCCCCACCACTGCAGCGCGTGCGGCAGACCGCCTTCGAGACCGCTGACGTCGGGGCTCAGGCCGGCGGCTGCGACCAGCTTTTTCACTGCTGCTTCGGCAGTTATCGCGGCGGCGGTGTTGGCCTCTGCCGCCACCACAGCACCGGCCTGCGCGCGCAGCAGGGCAACGGCCGGGCAGCGGCAGCTTACCACCAGCTGCGAGTTCACCGCCAGGCGCACCTCGGCACCGGTGATTTCGCCGCTGAAGACTTCGCTGTAGGGTGCGTCGTGGCCCAAGGCGATGGTGATGGTCGAACCGACGGCGAAGGTGTCGATCAAAGCGCGATCGAGTTCCATTTTCTGGGTGTCGAGAATGTTGACGACGATGGTGGCCCGCGCGAGCTGGTCGATACGAGAATCGACGGCAATACTGCTGATCTGGTCGTTACTGGCGGTGGGCAGCTCTTGGCCGGCGATTTTGAGGGCGAAGCCGTAGATGTCGGTGATGCTCATTGCCGACGGTCCATGCGAGGTAGTACGAGATTGGCGCCGGTCGTGAGCGCTCGGGGGTTGACTAGGCGATTGCGGCGGGCGATGTCGAACCAGTACCGGCAGTCTTGGTAGGCGGTATGGGCCAGCAGATCGACGCGGTCGCTGTCGGCGACCGCATGTACACGATGCAGATCGGGCGAGGCGTTTTTGCTGGTGTCGTAAAAATCGCTCGTGTTGAAAGTGCACTCGACCTTGACCCGCAGTGGCTGTCCCTCGTAGTCGAAGAGCGTGAACTCCTCCTTCGCCTCCGTCATGTAGCCTTTGAACAATTCTTTGTCCCAGGTCACGCTTAAGAGTGGTGGCCGGTGCAGATCCTTGTCAATGGTCATGAAACTGCGCAGCCGATTCAGTCGGGTCTGGAGGTCGCCAGGTTCGTCGCCGCAGGCGCCGGTGCCGTCAAGCCATAGGACCAGGGAGAAGGTGCCGAGTTCCTGCACCACTTTGTAAATTGCCGCGCCGCGGGAGATGGTCTTTTCGGTGCTCAGGCGATTTCTGCGTGAGAGGGTGTAGGTACTAGGATTGAGCAGGGCAACAAATTGCGTCCCGCTCTCGGTGGCGGCGATCACCACCTTGGTCAACAGGGAGCTGCTGCCGAGCATCAGTCCACCTGGCCGCGTTCGTGCAGGCGCTGGAGAACCAGCTCGGCGATACGTTCGATGATATCGTCGTTTTCTGCCACCAGTTCGGCGGCGCTGCTGGCGATGCTGGAAATTTGCGCCTGGGTCAGCGCCGCTTCGGCGCCGCCCTGATCGTCAGCGTCGTCGATCTCGGTGACCACGTCATCGATGGTTATGGGCATGCCCAGATTCCTTCATGATTCAGTTCGATCGACTCGATCGCGACCTCGCCATCCTTGGCCTTGAAGGTGGGTCCGCTCCATTTCACCGGATAGGCATTGGTGATGCCCCAGGTGCGCGCCTCGCCGCCATCGGGACGACATAGATGCAGGGTGAGGTGCACCGGACTGACGCGGTTGGTCATGGCGTAGAGGTTGAACCAGTGGAAGAGAAACGCGTCCTGCGTCATGCCGATGCGCAGCACCAGTCGCCCAGAGGAACGCCCCTTGGGCAGGCGATGGACGAACTGCCCATTGCCGCCTTCGCGGTAGTCCTCGGTCTCGATTTCCGCCTCTAGGCCACTCACCTCGCTGAAGCTGCCCAGCGAGGTGAACATGAAGCGCAGATCGAAACAGAAGGTACCCAGTGGCGCGACCGGCTGGCCGAATTGCAGCCGGGCCACGCGCACTGCGAGCATGGAGGCGAACAGCGGATTCACAGCCTCACACGTGTTTGATGGTGATGCCTTCGTGTACGAACACGAGCTTCTCGACGGCGACATCGGTGCCCTTGGCATTGAGCGAGGGACCTTCGACCTTGAGCGGCCACGCGCGCACGATGCTCCAGGTCACGGAAGCCGCCCCGGCTTCATCCTGGAGATCGATCTCGATGTCGCGCATTTCGTGCTTGCCGAGCTGGTTGTTCGTCCACCACAACCAGAAATCGTTGTCTTTCTTGATGATGCCGCGGCTGAGAGTGATGTCGCTGTAGGTCATCAGACCGGGCAGCTTGCGGACCGTCAGGCTGGTATCGAGTCCGCCGCGGTACTCCATTTTTGCGGTTTCGACGGTCAGGCCGGACACTTCAGAAAAGCTGCCGTTGCCGCCCTTCCATTTGACTTCGAAGCGTAGTTGCGTCAGTGGATATTGGATGTTGTCAGCCATGGGATTTTCCTCAATCGATTGGACCGCTGCCTGAGCGGCCCAAGGGGTGTTGGTGGGGATAGTTCCGCCCCGGGTGGCCGGTGGTCACCCGGGGCGTACGGGATCAGCTCGCGGTCTGGACCAGCTGGCTGATGGTGAAGACCACGAACTCGGCTGGTTTCACCGGTGCGATGGCGATCTGGACCTTGAGCACGCCGGTGTCGACGTCGGTCTGGGTCATGGTCTCGGGCATGCCGCACTGCACGCGGAAGGCCTTGTCGGGCGTGTCGCCGGCGAGGCCGCCATCCAGCCACAGCTGGCGCAGGAAATTCTCAGCGGCATTGACCAGGGTATTCCAGGTGCGGCGGGTGTTGGGTTCGAACACCGCCCACATCGTCTGCTGCTGCAGCGTGCGCTCGACGTAGAGGAAGGTGCGGCGCACGTTGACGTACTGCCACATTACCGCCGGCGAGGTCGTGCGCGCGCCCCACACCAGGATGCCCTGACCGGGGAAGGAACGGATGAGGTTCACGCCCTTGGGATTGAGCACCGCGCTTTCGACTTCCGTGAACGGCAGCCCGAGACCGAGCGCGCCCTTCACCGGCATGTTTGCCGGCGAACTCCACACGCCTTCGGCGCCGTCGTTCTTGTTGTAGAGACCGAGCATGTGGCCGCTGGGCGGAACCAGCTTGGTCCGGTTGGGATCACTGGCGTCGTTGTTGGGTACCGACAGCCACGGCGCGTAGACGGCGGCGTAGGAACTGCGGTAAGAGGCCACGAAGCGTTCGAGATTCTCTACGCGCTTGCCGAGGTCGCCGATCTCAAGAGCCGGCGCCTGCGGCGGCGGATCGATCACCGCCATGCACTTGTTGCTCTCGCAGTAATCGACCAGCGCCTGCAGGATCGGCTGGTAGGCGTAGGCCGGAGTCGTGGGGCCCTGCGGATAGACATCGGGGCAGGCGACCAGCGACACGTCGTCAACCTGCTTCAGCAGTGGGAAGTATTTCAGGTAGTCGCTCGGTGCCGGTGCGGCATCGGTGCCGGCATTGGGCGATTTCACCCCGACCGCAGTCGAGCCGACCATCTGCGCGCCAGCCACCACGTCGTCGCCGAAGGCCACCGCTTGTCCGGCCGTGGCATCGAAGGCTGTCAGGCGGATGCGGCTGGAGACGCCGTTGACGAGACCGTCGTTGAGGAAGTAGCGGGCTTCTCCGGGGACCGTGCTCAGTCCGGAATAGCTCTCGAGCACGCGATAGGTCACCGCGCCACCGGGCTGCTTCGGCGGTACCGGTTCCTTGACCTCAAGGGTGAAGGACAGGCCGTCACCGGCATTGAGTTCGAGCGGATAGGTCAGCGTGCCCTGGCTCAGGTCGCCCTTCACCGTCGAGTTGTTGAGCACCACCGGGTCGCCATCGGCGGTGCTGAAGAACAGCGCGTTGTCGGCGACGCTCCACACGCCGACGAGATCGGTCTTGGTCGACGCACCATCGTCGCCGATGAGGTCGACCTGCGAGAAGCGCACGCGGGTGGAACCGTTCCACAGCGCGGTCTGCTCAGGCGTCAGGGCGTCCTTCTTGTCGCCGACCTTGAGCACCGGTGCGGGCACGAAGGCCGCGTCGGGCGTGAAGCTCACCGGCACGGTGATGACGCGCACGGTCTGACCGTCGCCGATGCTCACCGTCAGGGTGCCGGTGGTGGCGGCGGTGGGAACCCGGCCGGTGATGGTGAAGGCCGAGGTCTTGGGATCCCAGGGACCGGTGGCGCCATTGCCGCCATTGCCGCCATTGCCGCCATTGCCTCCATTGCCAAAGGTCAGCTTGCAGTTGGCATTGAGATTGCCCATCGCCGGCAACGGCGCGGTGCCGGCAGTCGCCAGGCGGTCATAGGGCACCGTGGTGGCGGCCTTGGGGATGTCGGCCGCGAGCAGCGCCAGCGGGGCATCGACCAGCGGCAGGCTGTTGCCCTGCGACTCGGCGCTGCACTTGACCACCAGCTGATTGGCCCACGCGCCTGGCGAAGCGGCGAAGACCGACAGCGCCAGGAACTTAGGGTTAGCCGGCGTGTGCGGGCTGTACTGGTCTTTCAGATCGGCGTAGTCGACGACGTGCTGGATGGCGCTGATCGGCCAGGCCACGGTATCGCCACCGTTGACGCGGCAGATGTAGCAGATGCTGCCGCCGTTGAGGAAGAAGCCGTAGAGCGCATCGGACAGCTGGCTGGCGGGGAACACCGCCTTATTCACCACGCGTGGCCCGAAGATGGCATTGAACTCGGTCAGGCTGCTGATCCGCGTCGGCTTGAGGTAGGGGCCCTGCTGGGTGAACCCGAAGAAGCAGGGGATGCCGGTGGGCACACCGGTGAGGGGCATGGGCGTACGATCATCTTCGACGACGTAGACGCCTGGGGCGGTGTAGACCATGGTTAGGCTCCTGAGTGGTTGCTCGGTTGATGGCAGACGACGAGGCGCAGCCGGGTGAGGGTGGTGAAGTAATCCATCTCGCGACGGGCGACGGCGCGCCCATCGACGGTGATGCGGAAGGGCAGGAAATCGCGACCCCAGCGACGGCTCGGGCTGCGATAGATGCCGGGGGCGGCCTCGCTCAGCGCCACGCTGGTTGCGGCAGCGGCAGAGGTGGCAGTAGCGTTGGCAGCGGGTTTCGCGCTGCGTTTGCTCTTGGCGCTGGTGGCGGCGGCTGGGCTGGCGGCCGCGCTGGCGGCGGGACTGATCAGTGGCGATAGCGGTACCACCGCGACCTCATGCCCGGTGTACGGCAGGCCGTGCTCATCGATGAGGTGCAATTCGAGGATCGCGTCGGCTGGCGGCAGGCCGAGCTGCCGGGTGCGCGCGGACACCGCCTGATCGAGCTGCTCCGGACGTCCGAGCTCAAGGGTGGTGGCGCCGGCATCGGCGAGCAGCGCGGCGTCGTGCGGGGCGCTGATCGCGATCCGCGTGCTGGCTGGCGCCTGCGCCGCGTCGCTGGCACGCATCGCCAGAACCACCACGTGGCCGCGGATCAGCAGACGCCAGCCGTCCCAGAACGGCGCCACCAGGGCGGCGGTGAGCGGACGCAGTTCGCGGCCGGTGACGGCATGCACCACCTCGACGGCGTGCGCGGCGATCAGGGCATCGACGCTCATCGGTGGAACTCCGGCACCGGCGGCACCGGGGCACCGACGGCGGCGTGCAGTTTGGGCATGAACGCCGGCACCAGCGCGGCCTCAACGCGGTAATAGAGCGCCAGGCGGCGACCTTGGCGCATCGCGCTCCACAGGTGGCTGACCTTGTCGCCTTCGGGGGTCGAGAGGCGCACGCGGATGCGCTCGGGCAGCGACGCGCGCTCGGCGGCGTCAAGGCTGCCATCAGTGGGATCGAGGTACTGGCTGACCTGGATCAGCGGACAGGAATGGAAGGCCTGCGCCACCCGGCTCAGCACCGTTTGTACCTGGTCGTGGCGATCGCTGTAATAGGTCACCAGATAATGCAGCGCGAGCGGCAGCGGGGCATCGCGATGCCGTCCGCCATCACTGGGCATGATGCGATTCATCTGATAGGGATCGGGCTCGACGGCGTAGAGATTCAGCGCCAAGCGATTGGCATGCTCGCTCGCAGATTCGCTGCTGAGATCAGCGATACGCACCCACTGGTCCTGCTCGGTGTGCGCCAACGGGGGCGGCACCACGGCGTGCAGGAAGCCTTGCAAGGTTTGGGAGACGGCGAGGAGCATGGCAGGCGCGCACTATGCACAGCCGGGGCGCGGCAGACCACGCACAGCGGTGATGCGATGGTGCAACAGTGCCGGTGACCGAGATGACTGGCCATTGTTGCAGTGCTGTGGGAGGCCAAATGTCGTGGGTGCCGCACTCTGGCGGGCATGGATAGAGCACCTGCCCAGACGCGTGCAACGCCGACGGCAACAGTACGCGTGGAAACAACGCCGGCATTGGCGCAGCCGAGCGGTGGCGGACTGAGCCCGGCGGTACAGTTGGCAGGGTTGCCGTTGCGGGCTCCGAATCAGACGGGATTACCTGATGGTTTGAAGACCGGTGTGGCTACTTCTACGCGCAGTCGTCCCGGAAGCATCCAGCGGGTGGTTAACCCCGCGGACTGCGACCAGAGCGTCAATGGTCACTACTTGGTGCCGAACGTCGATCGTAAGGTGCTCTACAGTCGACAGGACGCCCGCAACCCGGTGCCGGCCAGCCTGTATGGCCGGGGTGACGAGGCGACCAATACCGGGGTGCCGCTGTATGCCTGGAGTCCCAATGTCCGGCTTTTTTTCAATGTAGAACAGGCTGCTGCCAAGTCGCCGAGTCATCGCCAGGTGCCATCCGAGGGATGGTGCGGGCTCGCCGGGTTACTGGGTTTCACCCAGCAGGGTCCGGACTTCGACTTCGGTGAGCAGGCTACTATCCTGGCCAAGGTGCAGAAGGAAATGGGCGACGCCAACAAGCCGACCACCGGCGTCATGGGCAAGAACGATTGCAGGGAGTTCGCCAAGCTGCTGCAAGGCCTGATCGCCACTGGTGCCGATCGTCCGGCGCCGCCGGCATTGGGGGTTGGGATCCCAGCAGCTGCGCCCGCCCAGGTCGGCGACCAGCTCAATCACGACGATTTCGTGATTGATTCTAAGGTGGCCTACCATTCCGCCACCATCGTCGCGGCCGACGGCGCCAGCACCGTGACGTTGGAAGCCAATGCGGGCAAGGATCTCGAGGCACCCGAGTTCTTCATCCATGCGGGCCTGGCCGGTTTCATGGCCGCCAACAACGAAACCTGCGACAATGGCACCAAAGGCGACATCACACGCCTAGCGCACCAGGGTGTGGCCCCACAGCGCCTGCAGCCCGCGCGCCTGGATCCCACCACAATGCGCAATGGCGTTGGTCGCAGCGTGGCGGACACGGTGGCGATCGTCTAGCGGGACACTGAACAAGCCGAGGGGCAAGCCAAAGGGAGGCGGCAGGTAGTGTGTCAATTTTAACGCTTATTTGTAACTGCTCAGGCAGGTCAGTGGCCGAGTCGACTTTTTAGCTGGGTTCTGGCTCCCGAGTGGTTAGGATGCCGTCATGCCCGTGGTCACGGTTCAAGGTCGGCAGTTGGACGAGGTGGCC
>JBIILZ010000090.1:0-16356 GCA_044338255.1 Planctomycetota bacterium
AGGGACCAGGGACCAGGGACCAGAAACCAGAGACCAGAGACCAGAGACCAGAGACCAGAGACCAGGGACCAGGGACCAGGGACCAGAAACCAGAGACCAGAGACCAGAGACCAGGGGCCAGCGACCAGCGACCAGGGGCCAGGGGCCAGCGACCAGGTGCCCTACGCCCTCCCCTCCCTCAACAACCTCATCAAGCGCTCCCGTGTCGGCACGTACCACAGCCCATACACGATCAGTCCGAACGTCGGCAGCAACGCCAACCACAGCAGCATCGCCCCGGCCGGGACCATCAGTCGCGCATGCAGGACCGTCGCTCCGATCACCACTACATGGCCGACGGCGGCCCACAGCAGCCAAGCGTTGTTGATCCGCGTGATGCAGGCGACGGCCTGCAGGATGCGCTCGCGCGGAGGCGCCTTGGAAACATGCAGCGCACGGCGGGCGGTATCGCTGCGGATCCACAGCAGCAAAGCGCCGAGGCCGATGAAGAGCCCACCGCTCAGGGCGGCGGCGGTGGTCGATAACCAGGGCGCCACCGGAGCATGCCACAAATTGTAGCTGACCGCGAGAAGTCCCCCGGAAACGCCGAGAGTCAGGCACTGCCAATGCAGCCAACGCAGCTTGGTCACCACCTGGAAACGGTCGACGAGCACGGTCGCCGCCATGACTGCGGGCGGATCGATAGGCGGCGGACGCACGGGCGGGGAGGACGACATAAGGTAGAAGCATTCCCCGTAGGATCACGGCCAACGGCGGCGTTCTCGGCCGCTCGGTTCGACCGTCGCACATTCGTCGGCGCTTGCTATCATTTTTTTCGGCGTGCTGGCCTGGCCCTCTGCTCGCTTGGCCCGCTGCTCGCTTGGCCTTCATTCTTTCACCCGCCCCGAGACGCCATGCTTCCGCTTGGTTATAGCACCAATCTTCATGCTGCCGAAAGCCTCGGTGAATTGCGCGCCCGGCTGCTGCCCTTCGCGAGCGCGGTGCGCACAACCCTGGGCTGGTCGCGCCTGGGCCTCGATCTGCGCCTCGGCGATGCCGCCCTGCACGATCTGAGCGCGTCGGATGCAGTGCAACGCTTGTGCGCAGACTTTGACGCGGCGGGACTCTCGGCGCATACCCTCAACGGCTTCCCCCTGCGGGCGTTCCAGGCGCCGCGCGTCAAAGAGCAGGCCTACCTGCCCGACTGGAGCGAAACCGCTCGGCTCACCAGTAGCCTGCGCCTGCTGGAGGTCGCCCTCGCGCTCAGCGCCGAGCCCCTGGTGACGATCAGCACCGTACCCGGCAGCTACCGGCCCTTCGGACCCCAGCACAACGACGTGGCGGTGATCGCTCGCAACCTCGGCCAGTGGGTGGTGGCCGCGCATCGCGTCTGGCAGGACACCGGCCGCATCGCCGTCCTCGCCCTTGAGCCCGAGCCGTGGTGCCTGCTCGAGACCAGTCACGACGTGGCGTGGTTCTGGCGCGGGCCCCTCGCCAGCTACGGTTTAGCCGCGATCCGCAGTCAGGTGGGTAGCGACGAAATCGCCCAGGCCGCCCTTGCCCGCCACCTCGGGGTATGCGTCGACACCTGCCATCTATCGCTGGCCTTCGAGGACCAGGCCACCGCCGTGCAGCGCATGGCCGATGCCGGTGCGCGCATCGCCAAGTGCCAGTTTTCCGCGGCCCCCGAAGTACGCTTGCCGGATGCCGTGGGCGTCGCCGCCCTACGCACGCTGGCCGAACCGCGCTTCATGCACCAGACGGCAGCAACCTCCGCCAGCGGCTCGCTGGTGAAGGTCGGCGACCTCGACCAGCTCGATACGCTGCTGGCGCGCCTGCCGCCGGCGTCGGCGGTGCGCAGCCATTTCCACATTCCGGTTTTTCGTCAGCCCTCGGCCAGCGGCTTGTCGACGACCATCGCCGATTCGCTGCGCGGCTTGGCGGCGTGCCGCGCGCATGGCTGCACGCACATTGCGGTCGAGACCTATACCTGGAGCATCCTCGCTGCCGATGAGCAGGACGCCCGCCAGGGCACGGTGCGCGAACTCGAGTTCCTTGCTTCTGTGATGGAGTCTTCATGAGTACCTTCGCCCAACGCCTGCAAACCATCGCCCGACGCAGCGAGGCCGACGCCGCCGGATCGTGGCGCGAACTCAGCGAACTGCCGGCCTTCGCCGCCTCGCCCACCGACGTCTTGCAACTCGGCTCGCTGGCGGCGCAGGTCGCCGGCACCACGCTCGGGCGCTTCGAGGAAGCCGCCGATTTCGTCGCCGGCCTGCGCGCGCATGCGGCGGTCCAGGATGCCGCCGAGGTGCTGCGCTCGCTGTGGCGCGCCGAAGGCGTGATGCGCCGCTGTGCAGGAGCCGACGATCAGGTCTATCGCACCGCCGGGATCGCCACGCCCGCCGATGCCTGCCGCTATGCCGGAGTCCTAGCGCAGACCCTGGCCATGCGCGGTCGCTTCCAGGAAGCCCTGCCCTTTATCCAGGAGGCCACCGCCCTCTGCGCGCAATTGCCGATCGAGGACGCGGTGGTGGCGCAGACCACGGTCATCGCCGCCAACATCGGACGCATCGCCCTGGACCAAGCACACCGCGCCCATGACCTAGCCCTCGCCGCCGCCGAGGCCTCCCTGGTCAGCGATGGCCGCAACAGCGACTGGCGACGCCAGCATCTCGCTCATTTCGCGAAGGTCCGGGCACTGCTGATTGCCGGGCGCCCGGGTGAGGCCTTACGCACGCTGCATGGCCTGATGGATCTGGAAGATATCCACGCCGCCGGGCCCTATGAGCGCTTCCACACCGCCGCCCTCGCCTGCCGCGCCTATCACGCGCGCGGCGACGCCGCGCAAGCCGCGCGGACCCTCGAAGCCTGCCACGATTTCGCCAAGCGCGCCACGGCGGCGGACGTCAGCGCTGATCTCGCGGCCTTGGCGAAACTGCTGGCGGCGCCCTGAGTCGAGCAGGGGCACGGGGGCGTGAACCACTGATGATCGCAGGGGGGGTGCTCAGGCGCTGGTCCTGGTCTCTGGTCCCTGGTCTCTGGTCGCTGGTCTCTGGTCCCTGGCCCCTGGTCCCTGGTCCCTGGTCCCTGGTCGCTGGTCCCTGGTCGCTGGTCCCTGGTTTCTGGCCCCAATGACGTTTTGTTAAGCTCATTGGGGCGAGAAAGCTTCATCGGATTCCTAAGGAATACGATGAACCCAACTGCGCCTGCGATGATTTCACCTGAAAATTTCGGCTTTATTCACAAAAAAACCCGCAAGGCCCAGGCTGGTGCCTGGCGCTCCCAGGGGACGCCATCACCAGCAGCCGTATGTTCGAAACTCGAAGCGGTCATCCGCTGTGCCGGCGCATCAGGCCGTTGAGCATGCGTCCGATTTCATTGGTCTGGCTGACGATTTCATGGACCTGCTGGATTTGGAAGATGCCGGCATCGCCGGCGATGAGGGTGAGAGCCTGAGTCTCGGCATTGGAGCCATCGGCAATCCTGAGGAACCGTACAAAATCGCGGCTGCTACCGCGTTCGGCACCTTCGGCGATGTTGGCGGCGACGCTGATGCTGGCACGGCGGATCTGGGAGATGAGGTCGCCCTCACCGCGTACTCCGCGGGTGGCGGAGGTGACTTCCTGAACGAGTTTGCGGGCGTGATTCCAGACGAGGAGTTTCGAGTACTGCGGCATATGAGGTGTCCTTTCGCCGCGCCACAGCCTGACCGCGCGCAGGGGTCAAGGCCGCGCAGCGCCGTGCGAATGCACGGGCAGCCTTGACGCCGAGCACGATCAGGATGCTGGCGAGGAGAAAGGACACCTCATATGCCGCAGTACGGTGACTCTGTAAACCGAAGTCGAACTGCGAGAGCTGGCCCCTGGACTCTGGTCCCTGGTCTCTGGCCCCTGGACTCTGGCCCCTGGACTCTGGTCCCTGGTCTCTGGCCCCTGGACTCTGGTCCCTGGTCCCCGGTCTCTGGTCTCTGGTCTCTGGTCTCTGGACTCTGGTCCCTGAACTCTGGTCCCTGGTCCCTGGTCTCTGGCCCCTGGTCCCTGGCCCCTGGCCCCTGGTCCCTGACCCCTGGCCCCTGGTCTCGCCAGCAATCCAAGACCCAATACAGGCGGTACGCCCGTGCGGCTACAAACATAGCATGGACCCGCTGCCCACGTACGAGTGATGGCTGGTCACTTCGGTGTGATGCCAGGTCAATAGTCGCGGATCGCGCCCAGGAAATCTACTGCGCGGCAGGGAGCGGTACGCGGGCGGCGAACAGGAAGATCGTCAGTTCGTCGCGCTGGGTCGCGCTCAATTGCGCCCGCGGGGCCATGATCGGCAGGTAGTAGTTCCACTCGTTCTCGCTGTGATCGGCGGGTCCGGGAGGACGATGGCACTGTCCGCAACGGGTAGTCAGGATCGCCCTCCCGCGCGTCAACGAGTCCGTGGTGGCGGCGGGCCAGCGCTGCTGAGCGAGCGTGACCAGCTCGGGAGTCACCGGCGGGATCTGCCCGCCGCAGCCGCTCACGGCCGCCACGACGATAACACCCAGGCCGACAAGCACGCGCATGGGCGGCAGCTTACCTTGCCGGCCGCCCCGGCCAACGTCTGGACTCCGCCGCAGAGCCGGGTCTGATCACGCATGAGCACGCCGCATCGCTGGATCGACCTCCCCGAACAACTGCCCGAGGTCGCCGCCGCCCTAGCCACCGCGCCCTGGATCGCCATCGATACCGAAGCCAACTCGATGTTCGTCTACCGCGAACGCGTCTGCCTGCTGCAGCTGAACATCGGCGGCGAGCTATGGATCATCGATACCTTGGCGCTGCTGCGCGCCGAAGGCTGGCCGGGCCTACAGCCCATGCCGGTGGCCGCCGGCGCACCGCCGCGCAGCACCGCCCTCGATCCGCTCGCCGCCGGCTTCGCGCGCACCGACCGCACCCTGTGGATCCACGGCGGCGAATACGACTGCGCCCTGCTGCGCCGCGATTTCGGCCTGACCCTCGGCGGCCTGTGGGATACCCAGCAGGCCGGGCAGTTCCTGGGCTTCGAGAAGACCAACTACGGGGCCCTCGTCGAACGCGTGTGCGAGGTGGTCTTGGCCAAGGGCCACGCGCAGTACGACTGGGCCACTCGCCCGCTCGATCCCGAGGCCCTGACCTACGCCATCGACGACGTCGTCTATCTGCCGCGCGTCGGCGAAAAACTGCTCTCGGAGATCATCGCCGCCGAGCTGATCGAAGAACACGCCATCGCCTGCCAGGCGGTAACCGCGACTTCTACCGAAGGCCTCTTCGATCCTGCCGGCTTCTGGCGCATCAAAGGTGTACGCGAGATACCCAAGGAGAACCTCAGTGTGCTGGCGGCGATGTACGTGTGGCGCGATGGCGTCGGCCGCATCCTCGACAAGCCGCCGGGGCGGGTGGTCAACAACGACCAGCTGCTGGCGCTCGCCCGCCAAGTGCCGCTCAGTTTCCAACAGCTCAAGCGCATGGGCGTCAAGACCTGGGTGCTCACCGAGCACGGCGAAACCCTGATCGAAGCTATCCGCAGCGGCAAGGAGAAGTCGGGGACCCATCCCGAGGCGCCCCGCCATCGCGACGTCGATGAATCCGAAGAGAAGCGCGAGGACCGGCTCAAGGACTGGCGCCGCAGCGAAGCCGAAAAGCGCAACGTGCCGCTGCAAGTAGTCCTGCCGGCGAAGGCCCTCGACCACCTCAAGCGCTATGGCGCCGTCGATCTCGTCAACGTCCCGCAATTGGGGGCCAAACGCCTGGCCCGCTACGGGGCCAAACTCACTGAGCTGTGCCGCTGAGACGCCATGCCGCGCGTCGCGATGCTGCTCGAATTCGATGGCCGCGCTTTTTGCGGAAGCCAAGCCCAGGCCGACCTGCGCACTGTCCAGGGTGAGCTCTCGCTCGCCCTCGCCCGCATCTGCGGCGAGCGCGTGGTGGTGCGCCCGGCGAGCCGCCTCGATCAGGGCGTGAGCGCCGAATATTTTCCCGCCGATGCGCTGCTGACGCAGCTGCCGGGCGCAGACCGCGTCGCGCCCGAGCGCGCCCTGCGCAGCCTCGGCTTGGCGATGGCTTCCGAACTGCCCCGCGACATCACCGTGCGTAGCGTCGCCCTCGTGGATACCACCTGGCATGCGCAACATGCCGCCCGCGAGAAAACCTATCGCTACACGGTCACGCTGCGCGGCACCAAGCCGGTGCTGGCGCCGCGCTGCTGGTGGGTGCGCCGGCTGGATCATCCTCAACGCCTGCAACTAATGGCCGAGCTGCTACTGGGCAATCTCGACCTGCGCCTGTTCGCCAATCTGCGCCACGACGGCAGCGATGGCGAGGTCCGCGATCGCCACATCCTGCAGTCCGAATGGCGGGTGCACGGCGACGATCTGGTCTTCCGTATCCGCGGCACGGGCTTCCTCTACAAGCAGATCCGCGGCTTCGTCGGGGCCATGATCCACGTCGCGCAGAACCATCGTCATCTCGACGAGTTTGCAGCCATCGTCGCCGGCGATGCCAGCATCGGCCGGCTCGGCAATATCGCGCCCCCCGAGGGCCTGATGCTCGAACACGTGGCCTACGACCCTGAACCGGCGTGGCTGAGGCTCTGAGCGCGGTTACGAGCTCGGTTACGAGATGACCGGCGCCTGCCCACGCAGGACGCTGTTGCCGTCGAACAACTGCCGCTGATCGATCGGCGCCGGATTGAGCCAATCGGCTTCCGAGAATTGGCCACTCGGGCCATAGGCGGCGATGGCGTTGGCATAACAGGTGGCGATGACGTCGGCCTCAGGAATGCCGCGGCTGAGCATCAGGTTGGCGGTCTTGGGCACGGCCAGGGGATCCGAGACGCCCCAATCAGCGCTGCTGTCGACGATGATGCGCTCGTGACCGTAGCGGCGTACGACCTCGACCATGCGTTCGGAACCCATCTTGGTCTTGGGATACAAGGTGAAGGCCGCCCAGAAGCCGGCATCCAGTACCGCCTGCACCGTCTCCTCGTTGTTGTGATCGACGATCACCTGATCCGGACGCAGGCCGTGCTCGCGGCAGATCTCCATACTGCGGATGGTCCCGCTCTTTTTATCGCGGTGCGGCGTGTGGATCATCACTGGCAGAGCGACGCGCTTGGCGAGCTCGAGCTGCAGGCGGAAATATTTGTCCTCGGCGGGCGTCTGATCGTCGAAGCCGATTTCGCCGATCGCCACCACTCCGTCCTTGGCCGCGAACAACGGCAGCAGCTCCATGACCTGCTCGGCGAGCGCCTCATCATTGGCCTCCTTACTGTTGAGACCGATGGTGCAGTAGTGGCGGATCCCGAACTGGGCGGCACGAAACCGCTCCCAGCCGATCAGCGAGGCGTAGTAATCCTGGAAGCTGCCGACCGTGGTCCGCGGCTGGCCGAGCCAGAAGGCCGGCTCGATTACCGCCACCACACCGGCCGCCGCCATCGCCTCGTAATCATCGGTAGTGCGGGCCGACATGTGGATGTGGGGGTCGATGAATTTCATGGGGCGCACCAGGTGACGACCTCGTCGAGGCCAAGGGGGACAGGACGGCCGGCGATGACGCGCTCGCGACAATAGTCGGCGAGCATGCCGCCCAGAGCGGGATTGACGCGTTGGCGCAGGCCGACGATGCGCTGCGGATCGCAGGCGCAGAAAAACGCCTTGAGCACCATCTGGTTGAAGGGTTCGACCGCCAACCACTGCCCGGGATAGGAATTGTCGAGAGCCACCGCCTCGAACACCGTCTGCATCGATGAGCGGATGCCCACCGCCGCCCGCAAGCGCAGCAAGTCCGGATGGGGATAGCGTGGCAGGGCGCGATAGAGGGTGACCGATTCTTCGAGACCGGCGGTGGCGAACAGGCGATCGAGGGTCGCTAACCAGACGTCGGGATCCGCAGATGGAATCGCCAGCACCAAGGCCACGCGCGCGGCCTCGGCATCGGGGTGATGTCGGCGCGCACCCGCGAAGGCCAGCCCGAGCGCGGTCCGATCGCCAGCGGCGACGGCGGCGGTCTGCTCGGCCAGCCAGGCGGCACTGGCAGCGGAGATGGGCGGAGGGTTGAGCAGATCCATCAACGATGAGAATCCTCCCTGCCGATGATCAGCCAACCAACTTTCCGCTGCCGGTCGGACCGCCAATGAACCACTCTTTCGCCTCGAACCACTTCCTCGCCCTACGTCCAGACTCCGCCACGCGTGATCGCCTGAGCCTGGTGAGTGAACGTCTGCGCGCTTGGGAACTGCCGGCGAACTGGACCCATCCCGACGATTATCATCTGACCGTGCTGTATCTCGGCGATCTGACGAGCGAGGCCGCGAGCTGGATTCCCGCCGCCATCGGCGACGTCGCCGAGAGCCTACGTCGGCCCACGTTGCAACTCGCAGGCCTCGGCGCCAGCGGCACGCGCGGCGAGACCGTACCGCGCAGCGTCTACGCCGCCGCCAGCGATCATGGCGGATTTTGCGCCGATCTGCGCCATGACCTGGGCGATTGCCTGGAGGAAGCCACTACGGCCCCCTACGTCCCGCATCTCACTTTGTGCCGACCGCACGCCGCGAACCCGCGCAATGCACCCACCCTCACCCGCGACTGGCCGCGATTGCTGACAGCACATGGCGAGGCCGATTGGGGCGCGTGCGTGGTCGACGCACTCGTCCTCTATCGCAGCACCACCCGCACGCCACGCTATGAAGAAGTCAGCAGTTGGTCGCTCGCCTGAGCACCATATGAGCTGTAGCAACGACCTCGATCTTAAGGTAGGATAGGTTATGGCACATTCCGATCACGAACCGACCAACGAACTCAAGACCCTGAAAGCCACGGCGAGCGGTGATTCGATCGCCAAGGCCGAGGCTCGCGCCGAGCGCCAGGAGCGTCTTGAACGTGAGCTGCAGGGCGACCGTTCGATCACCCTCGATCCTACCAAACGCTCGGTGCAGGTGCAGCGTTTCGAGAGCATGCTGCGCGAGCGCGTGGTCGGCCAGGCGCCCGCGATCGAAGCCATCCTCGACTCGTTCAGCAAGATCCTCGCCGGCGTGCGCAATACCGAACGCCCGCTGCTGACGCTGCTGTTCCTCGGGCCCACCGGCGTCGGCAAGACCGAAACCGTCAAGGCCCTCGGCGAGACCATCTTCGGCAAACGCAATGCGTTCGTGCGCATCAACTGCCAGGAATTCAGCAGCGAGTTCACGGTCTCGAAGCTGTTCGGTTCGCCTCCCGGCTACGTCGGCAACGACGTCGAGCCGATGCTCTCGCAGGACAATCTCGATCGCCATCACAAGGAGGCGCAGGCCGAAGGCCGGGGCGTCTTCGCCGAGGGCGAAGGCAAGATCGCCAGACTCTTTCCGCAGGTCAAAAGCCACTACCTCTCGATCGTGCTCTTCGATGAAATCGAGAAGGCCCATCCGAAGCTATGGAATGCCCTGCTCGGCCTGATGGAAGATGGCCACCTGACCCTCGGCAACAACAAGACCGTCGACTTCACGCGCTCGATCATCGTCATCACCACCAACGTCGGCGCCGAAGAGATGAGCAGCACCTTGCGCCATCGCTCGATCGGCTTCGAAGTCGCGACCGACGCCGAAGAGCTCAATCGCAACATCAAGCAGAAGGCCATCGAAGCTGCCAAGGACGTCTTCCCCTACGAGTTCCTCAACCGCTTCGACGACATCATCTGCTTCCGCGTGCTGACCACCGAGGATCTCAAAAAGATCCTCAGCCTGATGCTGCAAGACGTGTACAAGCGTCTACTCAATGCGGATGCACCGATCATTCTGCATTACAGCCCGGCCTACCTCGAGAAGATTCTCAAGGAGGGTACGGATCCGCAGTTTGGAGCCCGGCCGATGCGCCGTGCGGTCGAACGCCTGCTGGTCGCGCCGCTGTCGCGCCTGATCGCCTCGAATCAGGTGCAGGCCGGTGACGTCATTGATGTCCGCCTGCGCAACGATGCGCCGGTCTTCATCCGCGAGCCCAGCGGCGGCAAGCGCGCTAACAAGAAGGGCGAGAAGATCGTCAAATGAGCGCCAAGTGAACGCCAAGTGAACGCCAAGTGAACGCCAAGTGAACGAAAGCGGGCGGCCAACATGAAGCAATCTGGCCCGTAGGGTGAGCATGAAGACCTTCTCCTGGATCCTCGCGTTCATCGTCAGCGCCTTCGCGCACCTCACCCCTGCTGCCGAGACTCCCATGCCCAACACGCCCACGACCGCCTCGATCGTCCTCGGTGGCGGCTGCTTCTGGTGCGTCGAATCCTGCTTCGAAGAAGTCCCCGGCGTCCTCGAAGCCGTCAGCGGCTATGCCGGCGGCGACATCGACAAACCGAACTACGACGCAGTCTGCGATGGCACCACCGGCCACGCCGAAGTTGTGCGCGTGGTCTATGACCCGGCCCGCGTCGACCTGCCGAAATTGCTCGATGTGTTTTTCCATGTCCACGACCCGACCACCCTCAATCGCCAGGGTAACGATCGCGGCACGCAGTACCGTTCGGCGATCCTGGTCAGTGATGAGACCCAGCGCACTGCCGCTCAGGCAGCGGTGAAGGCCGCTCAGCTGCGTTTCGCCGCACCGATCGTGACCGAGATCAAGGATCTGCCGACGAGCGGCCCGGGGCGTTTCCATCGCGCCGAGGAATACCATCAGGATTACTTCAAGCGCCACCCCGAGCAGGCCTACTGCCGGGCGACGATCCCGCCGAAGCTCGAGAAATTGCGCAAGCTGCTGAAGGATAAGTAACCTCTCGCGAGCATACCTTGCACTGGCGCCGGCGACGAGAACATCCGGCGCTTATGAAAGCCATCGAAACCATTCTCGAACGCGGCATCTTCGGAAGTCGCTGGCTGCTGCTGCCGATCTACCTGGGAATGATCGTCGCCCAGGGGATGTACACCTGGAAATTCCTTGAGGGATTGGTGCACCTCGGCCATGAGCTGGTGAATCCCACGGGGCTTGAAGCGCATCAGGAAGCCGCCTTCCTGATGCTGATCCTCGGCATGGTCGATTTCCTGATGGTCGCCAATCTCATCGTCATGGTCGTCATCGGCGGCTATGTGACCTTCGTCAGCAAGATCGACATCGCCAGCGAGGATCGTCCGGCCTGGCTCGATCACATCGATCCAGGAACGCTCAAGACCAAACTCGCCGGCGCGCTCATCGGCGTCTCTGGCATCCACCTGCTGCAGACCTTCGCCGACATCGGCATCAAGATTAAAACCGCCGGCAGCAGCATCGACACCAACCTCGTCATGTGGCAGGTGATCATCCATCTGACCTTCGTCATCTCGACGATCATTCTCGCATGGAGCGATCTGCTGCTCGAACGCAAGTTGGTCATGGCGCACAAGACGGGATTGGCCGATCACCCGGCTTGAACGATGGCGACTGACGAAAAGGCCACGGCATCAGCCGTGGCCTTTTTCGTTTTTTAGAAGAGTTACCAGAGACCAGGGACCAGAGACCAGAGACCAGAGACCAGAGACCAGAGACCAGAGACCAGAGACCAGGGACCAGAGACCAGAGACCAGCTTTCGAAGCCCGAAGCTAATAAACGGGCCTCTCTATCCCGCCAGTCCAAACAAAAGCGCGGGTGGCATGCCACCCGCGCTTTTGTATTGAATCCGAAAAAATCAAAACGTCAGCCGTCATCGACGGCCGACATCATTGAGACTCAGTGGGCCATCGCCGAGACGCCGCCGCCCTTGCCCTTGTGGGCGAGGTACGGTGCATCTGGCTTGGCGCTTTCGCCGTACTTGCCGGCGGCGTAATCGGCGGCCATCTTGGCCAGCGAAACCGTCGGCACAGTCGGGGCATGACCGGCCTGGCCGAACTGGCGCATGCGCTCCTCGACGATCACCTGCATGGCGGCACGAGCCGGGGTCAGGTAGCCGCGAGGGTCGAATTCGGCTGGCTTTTCAACCATGAACTTGCGGATGGCGGCGGTGATGGCCAGGCGGTTGTCGGTATCGACATTGACCTTGCGCACACCGGCTTTGATGCCGCGCTGGATCTCTTCGACGGGCACGCCGTAGGTTTCCTTCATCTTGCCGCCGTACTTGTTGATCTCGTCGATCAGGTTCTTGGGCACCGACGAAGAGCCGTGCATGACCAAGTGGCAGTTAGGGATCTTGGCGTGGATCTCTTCGATGCGCTTCATGGCGAGGACGTCGCCGGTGGGCTTCTTCGAGAACTTGTAGGCGCCGTGGCTGGTGCCCATGGCGACGGCCAGGGCATCGATGCCGGTGCGACGGACGAAGTCGACCGCCTGATCCGGATCGGTGAGCAGCTGATCCATGGTCAGCTTGCCTTCGGCGCCATGGCCGTCTTCCTTTTCGCCTTCGCCGTGCTCGAGCGAGCCGAGGACGCCGAGTTCACCTTCGACCGAGACGCCGAAGGCGTGGGCGATGTTCACCACTTCACGGGTGACGGCGACGTTGTACTCGTAGCTGGCGGGGGTCTTGCCGTCTTCTTCGAGCGAGCCGTCCATCATCACCGAGGTGAAGCCCATGCGGATGGCACTGATGCAGGTGTCAGGGGCGTTGCCGTGGTCCTGGTGCATGACCACCGGGATTTCGGGGTAGAGCATCACGGCGGCTTCCATCAGCTTGGCGAGGAAGACGTCATTGGTGAACTTGCGGGCGCCGCGGCTGGCCTGGATGATCACTGGGGACTTGGTGGCGCGGGCGCCTTCCATGATCGCTTGGATCTGTTCCATGTCGTTCACGTTGAGGGCCACTACGCCATAATTATTGGCGGCAGCGTGATCGAGCAGAGGACGAAGAGGAATAAGGGCCATTGGGGCTCCAGAAAGAGGGTTTTATGCGCGAAAAGTATCGTGCGGAAAAGACAGGTTCAAGGCTGCGTCATGCAACGAAAACGGCCGCCTAGAAGGCGGCCGTTTTCAAGCATTACACTAACAACAACTTAGACGAGTTCGAAGAGTGCCTTCTCGCCGTTGTCTCCGAGACGGAAGCCAGCATGCAGAACGCGGGTGTAGCCACCGGTGCGATCAGCGTACTTCGGCGCTACGGTCTCGACCAGGGCCTTGACCGCATCCTTGTTGTTGCCCATCGCCGAGAGGGCGAGGCGGCGGAAGTGCAGAGACTTCGCCGGATCGGTCGCCGCCACGGCTTTTTTACCGTAGGTGATGACGCGTTCAGCGTAGCGGCGCGCCTCTTTGGCCTTCGGGATGGTGGTGATCACCCGACCGTGCTCGAACAGTGCTGCGACGAGATTACGCATCAAGGCGATGCGGTGAGCCGACGTACGGCCGAGCTTGCGGTGGTCATTCAGATGGCGCATGGCGACAATCCAGTGTTCTTACAGGTGTGAATTCAGGCTTCAGCAGACTTGGAGGCGAGACGCATACCGAAGGCCAAGCCGCGATCCGCGAGCTTCTTCTTCAGTTCTTTAGCGGCGATCTTACCCAGGTTACGGGTGCCCGTAACTTCGGCTTCGTCCATCTGCACCAAGTCGGAAACCGACTTGATATTGGCAGCGCGCAAGGCGTTCTCGGTGCGAACCGAGAGATCCAGGCTGCTGATCTGCTTGCCGAGCAGAGCGGTCTTTTCGCCGTCGCCTTCGACCGTGAGATCGGAAGGGCCGCCTTCGAGCTCGCGACCGATCTCGAAGTACTTGACGAACGGATTGAGATGCTTGCGCAGGATGTTGGTCGCTTCGACCAGGGCGAGCTCGGGGGTGATCGAGCCATCGGTCCAGACTTCCAGATCGAGCGCTTCGTAGTCAGTGCGCTTACCCAAACGGGTAGGATCGACACTGAAGGCGACGCGCTGCACTGGGCTGTAGATCGAGTCGATGGCGATGGTGCCCACGGGCGAGCCATCGATCTTCTGACCTTCAGCGGGGACGAAACCACGGCCAGCGCCGACGTCCATCTCGAGCACAAAACGCACATCCTTGGTCAAGGTCGCGATGACCAAGTCCGGATTGATGATTTCGACGTCTTGGTGAGGAGTGATGTCAGCGGCCGTAACGGCTCCCGACGACGACTTCTCAAGGCGGATGACAACGTTTTCATCACTGTGCAACCGCAAGCGCAGGCGCTTGATGTTGAGGATGATGTGGGTGACGTCTTCGAGCACGCCATCCAACGAGGTGAACTCGTTGTTGGCACCCTGGAGACGGATCGAGCGCACACCGGCGCCTTGAATCGAAGACAGCAGAACACGACGCAGGCTATTGCCAATGGTGGTCGCGAATCCGCGTTCGAATGGCTCAGCGTGGAACTTGGCGTAGTTCGCCAGTCCTGAGCCGTCGATCTTTTCAACGCGAGTGGGCAGTTCAAAGCCACGCCAGCGGATGCGCATGGAACCTCCAAAAAAGGGCAGAGTACGTCGGTGGAAAGGGTGACGTCAGGAGACCTGACGTCGGCTCATCGTGGCGTTGATTAGACGCGACGCTTCTTCGGCGGGCGGCAGCCGTTGTGCGGCAGCGGGGTCACGTCGAGGATCACCTTGACGGCGACGCCCGAGCTGACCAGCGAGCGGATGGCGCTCTCACGACCGGCGCCGGGTCCACGAACGCGGACTTCGCATTCCTTGAGACCCATCTTGATGGCCTTTTCGGCGCAGCGTTCCATCGCCAGCTGAGCGGCAAAGGGCGTGCTCTTGCGGCTGCCCTTGTATCCGATCGAGCCGGCCGATTCCCAAGCCGCAACTTCGCCATTACCATCGGTGATGCTGATGATCGTGTTGTTGAAGGTCGAATTGATGTGAACGACGCCCGAGCGGACCGTCTTCTTGATCTTCTTCTTATTATACGCCATGACAGATTCCGATGTGTTTGCGGCTGGAGTCGACTGTTTGCAGCTCTACGAGCGAGCCTAAGATGACCTGCGCTTACTTGCGCAGGATCTTCTTGTTCGCGACCGTCTTCTTCTTGCCCTTGCGGGTACGCGAATTGGTACGGGTGCGCTGACCGCGGCAAGGCAGATTACGCGCGTGGCGGTAGCCACGGTAGCAACCGATTTCCTTGAACCGGGCGATGTTCGCCTGGATTTCGCGTCGCAGGTTACCTTCGATAACGTAATTGTTCTCGATGTACGTCGCGATCTTACCGAGTTCTTCCTCGGTGAGCTGGAAAGCGCGGCGGTGGATGTCCACACCAGTCGCTTCACAGATGAGCACGGCGCGGTGCAGACCAATGCCAAATAGATGGCCTAGGCTGTACGGAACCTTTTTGTTGTTCGGGATGTCGACACCGAGAATACGAGGCATGGTCTGTTTCCTTAAGAGCGTTGCCGCTCAGCCCTGGCGCTGCTTGTGGTTGGGGTCCGAGCAGATGATGCGGACGCGGCCTTTACGGCGGACGATCTTGCAGTTCTCGCAGCGGCGACGAACGGAGGCTGATACCTTCATGACGTTTTCCTTCTAATCCAGTGAGATAAAGTGGTCAGACGTCACGGAAGACGATGCGACCGCGCGTGAGATCGTAGGGTGACATCTCAATGGTGACCTTGTCACCAGGAAGGATGCGGATGTAGTTCATCCGAATCTTTCCCGAGATGTGTGCCAGAACGACGTGGCCGTTCGGCAGTTCGACACGAAACCGTGCATTCGGGAGGGACTCCCGGACACGTGCTTCGAGGCGGATGTTATCTTCCTTCGCCATTACGTCAGAACCGCTTTCCAGACTTCTTGGGGCCAGTGGCGCTGAGCCCCTGGTATTGGTGGGCGAGGAAGAAGGCACCAACCTTCTGCATCACATCGAGGGTCACGCCGACAACAATCAACAGACCCGTTCCACCCAGCAACACACTCGCACCGCGGCCACTGAGGCCGATCGAAGCACCGATAAGTTCTGGGAGAATCGCGATGATCGCCAGGAAGATCGCACCGACGAAGGTGATTCGGGTCAGGATTCCCGACAGATAATCGACCGTCGACTTGCCCGGACGGATGCCGCGCACGAAGAAACCCGACTGCTTGAAGTGGTTCGACAAATCGTTGAGATCAAAGGTGATGCTGATGTAGAAGTAGGTGAAGGCGACAATTAACGCACCGAAGATGTAACGGTGTCCGGGGGTTCCGTAGGCCACGACCTGATCGAGACCAGCGAGATTACCTGCGGCAAACCCAATAACGACCATGATGGGAGATGCGAAGATCACCGGAATGACGTTGGCTTGATTGAGCTTCAAGGGCAGGGTGGTCTGAGCACCGCCGTAGACCTTATTGCCCTGGACCCGTCGTTGCTGCTCAAGGTTGATCCGACGAACTGCCTGCACCACGACGACGATGGCAGCGATGATGGCAAGACCAACCAGGATTACACCGAGGTATTTTCCAAGATCGGTACCGAAACCAGTGAAGGCAGAAGGCAGATAAGCCATGATACCGAACATGATGATGAGCGAGACG
>JBIILZ010000027.1:0-37771 GCA_044338255.1 Planctomycetota bacterium
CATTACCGATGCCAAACTTAGTGATCTGCTCGGCAATCCACAGAATTAACATGCTGCCGGTGGTGATAACCAGCACACTCTGGACAATGAAGAGCAACTTATTTTCGCCCGGGACCAAGACCACGCCGTTGGCCGAAAAGCGGGAAAGCGCGATGGCCGCAATAGTAGCCTGAACTATACAGATGGCGAGCGTCGCATAACGCGTGTATTGGTTGATTTTGCGGCGACCACCTTCGCCTTCCTTCTGCAATGCCTTCAAGGAAGGGATGCTAAAGGTCAGAAGCTGAAAGATGATGCTGGCACTGATATAAGGGGTGATCCCCAGACCAAAAATGGAGGCATTGGCAATTGCACCACCATTAAACATGTCCGCGTAACGCAGAATGGCGCTTATCGCGTCGTCACCGTTCCCGGTCCCCTTAACGAGTTCACGCAGGGCATCGGCGTTAACACCAGGGATCGGGACGTAGACACCCAGACGGTACACCACTACGCCCAGAAGGAACGTAATGAAGAACCGTCTTAGGAGTTCTCGAACCGGATTTTCAGCAAGGTCGCGTTCAGCCATCGTCAAAGAAACCACTTAAGAGATCAAAGATCTCTTAGGCGCCTTCCTGGGTTGGGGCATGCAACTCAACGACCGAGCCGCCAGCGGCTTCGATGGCTGATTTGACCGAGTCCGTCACGCGATGCACCGAAACGGTCATCTTGCGCGACACTTCAGTACCGCCGACGAGCTTGATCAGCTGGCCTTCATGAGCGAGACCGGCAGCGATCAGGGAGTTCAACGACAGGTCGCTGCCCTTGACGCGCTCGAGAGCGCGGCCGAGATCGACAGCCAGGAACTTGACCTGGTGTTTGAAATTGGTGAAGCCGCGGTAGGGCAGGCGCTTCCAGAAGGGGAACTGACCGCCTTCGAACATCGGACCAGCGGTGAGACCGCCGGTACGCGAGCCAGCACCCTTGGAACCACGGCCGCCGGTTTTACCGAGACCCGAACCGAGACCGCGACCAACGCGACGGCGCTGTTTGCGACCGGTATCCGTAACCAGAATATCGTTGAGACTCACAGTTCCACCCCACGCAGCGCCTGATATTGATCCTTTGTGCGCAGCTTCGACAAGCCGTCGAGCGTGGCGCGGATCAAGTTGACTGGATTATGATTTCCGTAGCACTTGGTGAGGATGTTGTGAACACCCGCCTTCTCAAGTACCGCACGAACCGAACGACCGGCGATAACACCCGTACCATCAGCGGCTGGGATCAAGCGCACGCGTGACGAGCCGTAACGGCCTTCGACTTCGTGGGGGATCGAGCCATTGACGATCGGGTAGGCGCGGACGACTTTTTCGCCATCGCGGACAGCCTTGTCGATCGAGGAGGCAACTTCCTTCGACTTGCCCTTCCCGAAACCGACTTTGCCCTTGTTGTCACCGAGGACCACGAAGGCTGCGAAGCTGAAACGCTTACCACCTTTGACGACTTTGGCGCAGCGGTTGATACGGACGACATCCTCCGTGTAGAGCTTTGAACGCGCCTCACGGGGCTGGGGTGGACCACGACGGTCCTTGCGTTCGCCGCGGGCGCCCTGCTCACTGCCTGGGGCTGCTGCACCGGGTTTCGCACCAGGGGTGCCGCCACGTTTGATCACCATAATGAAGTCCGTCCTGAAAAGTTTGCGTCATGCCGCATGCGGCAAGCAACCACGAAATGGGGGAACGAAGATAGACCGAGGCTTTAGAATTGCAACCCTTTGGCGCGAGCAGCATCAGCCAGGGCCACGAGGCGCCCGCTGTACTGCCGGCCATTGCGGTCGAAGACCACCTGGGTCACGCCGCCGGCGATGGCCTTTTCGGCCAACGCTTCGCCAACGGCTTTCGCCGCTGAGGTTGGATCAAGGTCTTTGACCTTGGCCGCGAGGTCCTTGGCGATCGTGCTCGCAGAGAACAACGTCTTGCCATCGAGGTCATTGATGACCTGGCCGTAGATGTGCTTTTCCGAGCGGTAGACCGTAAGACGCGGACGCTCGACGGTGCCGAACACCTTCTTGCGGACGCGCAACTTCTTTTGCGCGAGGGCCTGTAGCTTAGCTGTATTCTTGTCCATGACCGGTTCTCTTTCTTAAGCTTACTTCTTCGCGCCAGCGCCAGCCGCGGATTTGCCGGCTTTCTTGCGCACAACTTCACCAGCGTAGCGGACGCCCTTGCCCTTGTAGGGCTCAGGCTTGCGCGCGGCGCGGATGTTCGCGGCGACCTGGCCGACCTGGGCCTTGTCGACGCCACTGACATTGACGTGCGTGGCGTCAGGCAGGGCCACCGTCACACCATCAGGGATTTCAACGTTGATGATGTTGGCGAAGCCGACATTCATCGCCAGTTTCTTACCCTGGAGGGCGGCTTTGTAGCCGACGCCGTGGATCTCAAGGCTCTTGGCGTAACCATCGGTCACGCCCTTCACCAAGTTCTTCACCAGGGCACGGGTGGTGCCGTGCATGGCCTTGACCTGCTTCTCTTCCGATGAGCGAGTGACAACAACCGTGTTCCCTTCGACAGCGGCATTGACGCCATCGAAGAGGTTCAGGTTGAGGGTGCCCTTGGGCCCCTTGACGGTCAACTTCTGCCCAGCGACCGAGACGGTCACGCCAGCTGGAAATGCGACGGGGATCTTGCCGATACGACTCATGAGCGGTTTCCTTTTCTGTCCGTTCCGGCCAGGATCACTTGACGACGCAGAGCACTTCGCCACCGAGGCGCTGCTTGCGGCAGGCGCGATCGGAGAGGATGCCCTTGGAGGTGGAGACGATGCTGATACCGAAGCCGCGGATGATGGGCTTCAGCTCGCTACGACCAGCGTACTGACGCAGGCCGGGGGTCGAAATACGCGTGATCTCGTGGATCACGGGCTCGCCAGCGGGGCCGTACTTCAAGGCGACTTGAAGTGTGCGGGCCGGCTTGGTCTCAAGCACATCGACCGAAGAAACAAAGCCTTCGTCCTTGAGGACGGTGGCGATGCCCTGCTTGATCACCGAGAACGGGATCTTCACAGACTTCTTATTGGCCGAGATTCCGTTGCGGATCACGGTTAGCATGTCAGCGATTGGGTCAGTACAGCTCATAGCTGGTCATCTCTCTGTGGCGGGTGCCAGTCTTAATTCGATTACCAGGAGGCCTTGGTCACACCGGGCAGGAAGCCCTGGTGCGCCATTAGGCGCAGCGCGTTGCGGCAGATGCCGAACTTGCGCAGGTTGCCACGGCTGCGGCCGGTGACGGCGCAGCGGTTGCGGTAGCGGGTCGGTGAACTGCTGGCGGGCAGCAGTCCCAAGGCCGCGCGGGCCTCCATGCGCTCTTCAAGAGAGAGCTTCAGATCTTTACTACGCGCACGCAGCAAATCGCGTTGCTGGCGGTACTTGACGCACTGCTTCAACACTTCTTCGTTGCGGTTAACGCGGGACTTCTTGGCCATGTGGTGCCTTTCAGATCGGATTCAAAAGTTTGGGTGACGTCACTTGTCGCGGAACGGGAAGGTCAGGGCCTTCAGCACGTCACGGGACATGTCGTCGGTGCTATTGCGGAAGCAGATGGTGATGTTGAGACCTTGGTTGTGCTCAAGCTTCTCAAGAACGATCTCATGGAACAGCGCCTGCTCGCGCAGACCCATGTTGTAGTTGCCGCGGCCATCGAAACCGCTGGGCGAGAGCCCGCGGAAGTCGCGAATACGGGGAACTGCAAGGAACACCAGCTTATCAAGGAACGACCACATCTTCTGACCGCGAAGGGTCACGTGGCAGCCGAGCTTGACGTCGATGCGCGTCTTGAAGTTGGCGATGGCCTTCTTCGCCTTGGTGATCGAGGCCTTCTGGCCGGCGATCTGGGTCAGGTGTTCGGAGACCACGTTGAGGATCTGACCATCCTGAACGGCACGGCCAACGCCCATGCTCAAGCAGATCTTGTCGATCTTGGGGCCAGCCATCTTGTTCTTGACGCCGTGCTTCGAGATGATCCCGGGCAGCGTTTCAGCGTAGATGGCTTTGGTCGTTTTCTGGAGAGAGCTCATGGTGTCTGCGAATTCGTAGGTCGGTCGTCGAGGATCGGAAGGGTCAAGACGGGTCCGACGTGGTCAATAGGATAGATTACTTCGACTCGAAGCGGTGGCCGCTCTTCTTGGCCACACGGACGACACCGGCATCGGTGCGCTCGTGCTTGACGCGGGTCGCGGCCTTGTTGGTGGTCGGATCGAGCAAGGCGAGCTTGCTGATGTGCACCGGGCGGAGACGGCGGATACGACCGCCTTCGATGTTCGCCTGGGGATTGGGCTTCACATGCTTGGTCTCGTAGTGACCGGCTTCGCCATCGACGATGGCGCGCTGATCAACCGGGAAGACCTTGATGATGGTGCCGGACTTACCCTTGTTGTCGCCGCTGAGGACGACGACTTGGTCACCCTTTTTAACGTGCAATTTAGGCGTCTTGGCCAGACGGGGCTTTTTGACCTTGCTAGGCATGGTTCGCTTTCGCTTTCTCAGACGACTTCTGGGGCGAGGGAGATGATTTTCATGAAGTTGCGACCACGCAGCTCACGCGCCACCGGCCCGAAGATACGGGTACCGATGGGGTTGTTGTCCTTATCGATCAGAACAATGGCATTGGTGTCGAACTTCACATAGCTGCCGTCATCACGACGAATCGGGAAGGCAGTGCGAACGATCACACCCTTCACAACGGCTTTCTGCTTCACATCGGAGGTTGGAATGGCCTTCTTGATGGCCACGACGATGATGTCGCCAACCTCGGCGTAGCGGCGGTGCGAACCGCCCAGCACCTTGATGCACATGGCTTTCTTCGCGCCGCTGTTGTCGGCGACGTCGAGCCAACTTTGCATCTGAATCATGGGGAACCTCGGTTAATCTGGAACTGGTTAAAATAAAGCTTCGGAACCGGTCGCTTAGATCGCGCGCTCGAGAACCTGCATCAGGCGCCAGCGCTTGGTCTTCGACAGAGGGCGGGTCTCGATGATGACGACCTTGTCCCCCTCTTTGCTATCGTTCTTCTCGTCATGGACGTGGAACTTCTGCGTGCGCTTGATGTACTTGCCGTACTTCGGGTGCCGATACATCTCGGTCACGGCGACGACACGCGTCTTGAGCATCTTGTCCGAAGTGACCTTGCCGATCACGCGCTTGAGGTTGCCGCGGCCAACGGCCTGGACTTCCGCATGCGATTCGACGGCGGTACTGGTCTCAGTGGTCATGACTTAACTTTCTGGCTGGCAGCCGACTTCTGCGTGAGCAGGGTCTGGATGCGGGCGATCTGGCGACGGGCGTTGCGGTACTGGATGCTGCGCGCCGTGCCTTCGAGGGCGGTGGCGAAGCGGGCCTTGAGGAGCGACTCGCGCAGCTCCTTGGCCTGGGCCTGGAGGTCATCGGCGCTCTTGGCGCGCAGGTCAGCTTTAGCAGACTTCTTCATGGGTATTCCTATTTTCCTGCAAAGCTCAGACGTCGGCAGTGCGCTTGATCATACGTGACTTCAACGGCATCTTGGACGCTTGGCGACGCATCGCTTCGCGGGCCATGCCCTCGGTCACACCGGCGAATTCGAAGATCACCGTACCGGCGTCGACGAAAGCGGCCCAGTAGTTGACTTCACCCTTACCGGAACCCATTCGGCTTTCAGCCGGATGCTTGGTGACGGGCGTGTGAGGGAAGACGCGGATCCACACCTTGCCGACGCGGCCGAGGTAGTGACCAGCGGCCACACGGGCAGCTTCGATCTGGCGCGCCGACAGAGGGCCGCTTTCCAGAACTTGGATGCCGTAGTCGCCAAACGCCAGCTTGTTGCCGGCGGTAGCGACGTGGTCAAGCCGGTGACCACGGGTGTGCTGCTTGCGGTATTTGACGCGGGCTGGAAGCATTGCCATCGGGAAATCTCGTTATCGTAGCTGTACTGTCGGTTCGGGCAGGTCGGTCAGGTCGGTCGCCAAGCGCAGATGCGCTTAGCCAACCTGTTGATCGGCGTACTTGCCGTGATTAATCCACACACGAACACCGATGATACCGGCGGACGTCAGGGCCGTTGCGTAACCGTAGTCGATGCGAACCGACAACGAGTTCAGCGGCACACTGCCTGCGCTATCGTGCTCAGAGCGCGCGATTTCAGCACCACCGAGACGTCCGGCGATGTTGATCTTCATGCCCTTGGCACCTTCGCGCATGCCGTTCTCGACCGCACGCTTCATGGCGCGACGGAAAGAGCCGCGGCGGATGAGCTGTTCGGCAACATTCTCAGCGACCAGCTGCGCAACCACGTCGGGCTTGCGAACTTCCTGGATGTTGACCTTCACTCCGGTCGAGGTGATGCCTTCGAGGTGCTTGGTCAGCGCTTCGATTTCAGCGCCACGCTTACCGATGATCACACCCGGACGGGCGGCGTGCATGGTGATGACGACGCGTTCGGCCTTGCGTTCGATCTGGATCTTCTCGACGGCTGCCGAGAAGAAGCGTTCTTTGAGGAAGGCGCGGATACGGTGATCCTGGAGGACCAGCGTGCTGTACTTCTTGCCCTTCGCATACCAGTTCGAGCGGTGCGGCTCGGTGATACCGATACGGAAGCCAAGGGGATTGATCTTGTGGCCCATGATCTTTACGCCTTCGCTTCGGTCTTGGTCGCAACTGCGACGGTGATATGCGAGCAGGACTTGATGCGTCCAGCAGCGCGGCCCTTCGAGGCCGGACGGAAACGCTTGATGACCATTGCCTTGTCAACCCGGGCGTCGCTCACGATGAGGTCCATCGGATCGAGGCCGCCGATTGCGGAGGCGTTGGCGACGGCGCTCTCGAGGGTCTTGCGGACCATCATGCTGCCGCGGCGGCACTGGAAGCGCAGGATGTTGAGAGCGTCTTCGACCCGCTTGCCGCGGATCAGATCAACTGACAAACGGGTTTTGGTCGGTGAGATGCGCGCATGGCGCGCGGTAGCACGGTATTCCATGTTACTTAGACTCAGCCTTCTTGGTGCCACCGTGGCCGCGGAAGGTGCGCGTTACCGCGAACTCGCCGAGCTTGTGGCCGACCATGTTGTCGGTGATGTTGACCTGATGGAAGCCCTTGCCGTTGTGCACCGAGAAGGTGACTCCGATAAAGTCGGGCACCACGGTGCAGGCGCGTGACCAGGTCTTGATGGGCGTCTTGACGCCGGCTTCTTTAGCCTTCTCGACCTTGGACAAGAGCTTGATGTCCACGTATGGACCTTTGCGGGAGCTGCGTGACATTGCTTACTTCCTGCTCGACAGCGCACGGCCGTCGCGGCGGCGGATGATAAAGACGTTGTTGCGGTTCTTACCGGTACGGGTCTTCTGACCGTCAACCAGGCCCCACGGCGAACAGTGATGACGTCCACCGTTGGTGTGACCTTCACCACCACCCAGCGGATGGGCGATGGGGTTCTGGGCGATACCGCGAACCGTCGGACGGACGCCGAGCCAACGGGCACGGCCGGCCTTACCGAGGTTGCGCAGGTTGGCTTCGAGGTTGCCCACGATGCCGATCGTCGCGTAGCAGTCAGCGGGCACGCGGCGCAGCTCGCCCGAAGGCATCGCCAGAATCGCGTAGGCGCCGTCGATGGCCATCAGGCGGGCGTAGGCCCCGGCAGAACGAGCGAGCTGGCCGCCGCGGCCGGGCTGCATCTCGACGTTGTGAACTTCGAGACCCTGAGGAATGTGGCGCAGCTTCATGGCGTTGCCGACGCTTGGCTCGCCCTTTTCGCTGTAGCTCTGCACCTTGGTGCCGACGACGATGTCCTTGGCGGCGAGGATGTACCCCTTCTCGCCATTGACATAGAACACCAGGGCGATGCGGCAGTTGCGGTTCGGATCGTATTCGATCGCGTTAACCGTACCGGCGACATCGAGCTTGTTGCGCTTGAAGTCGATCATGCGGTAGAGGCGGTCGTGACGACCACCCTTATGACGCACGGTGATGCGGCCGTGGTTGTTGCGGCCGGCGTGGTATTTCACACGGACGCAGAGCGTCTTTTCCGGGGTCGACTTGGTGATCTCTTTGAAGTCGGGGATCGTGGCCTGGCGCGAGCCGGGGCTATGGTTGCCGAGTTTGCGGTATCCCATGTCAAATCCCTTCGATCTTCTGGCCTTCAGCCAAGGTCACGATTGCCTTTTTCCAGGAATTCGTGAGGCCGGCGATCGCACCGCGGACGCGGCGGGACTTCGGGCGCATGTGCATGGTGTTGATCGCAGTGACCTTCACCTTGAACAGCGTCTCGACGGCTTCTTTGATCTGCGTTTTATTGGCGCCGGGGTTAACCGCGAAGGTGACCTTGTTCAGCTTCGAGCTGAAGTAGACCGACTTTTCGGTGATGACCGGGCGCTGGATGATCGTGAACGGATCCATCGTCTCAGCCCTTCTTTTCAAGCTGCAGGTCCTTGACGAGGGCTTCGAGAGCACCCTTCGTGAAGACCAGGTTCGTATGGGTCAGCACCGCGCCGGCGCTGAGATTGCGGCGCTCGGCAACCGTCACCTTGGGGATGTTGCGGGCCGAGAGGTACAAGTCCTGAGACTGACCTTCGCTGACCATCAACGTCCGCTTCAAGCCGGCTTTACCCAGGAAGCTGGCAACCATCTTGGTCGATGGAGCCTTGAGCGCATCGAAGCCTTCGACGGCGCAGATGGCGTTCTTTTCCAAGCGGTAGCGCAGCGACGACATCAGCGCGACACGGCGTTGGCCGATGGGCAGCTGGTAGGCGTAGTCGCGGGGCTTGATGTGGTGGGCGTGACCGCCGCCAACCCACTGCGGACTACGGGTCGAACCCTGACGGGCGCGGCCGGTGCCTTTTTGCTTCCACGGCTTCTTGCCACCACCGGCGACGAAGGCACGCGACTTGGTCGCATGGGTGCCTTGGCGCTGGCTGGCAAGATGCGCGATCAGCGCTTCTTTGAGCAGGCCGCGACGAACGGCCTTGTCGAACAGGAGAGGATCAACCGCGAAGTCGCCGGTTTTGACGCCTTCCGAGTTGTACACGGGGATCTGAACTGAAGTAGTCATGGCTCAGGTCTCAGTTCTGCGTGATGGCGATGAGGCCACCATTTGGGCCAGGGATGGCGCCGCGAAGAACCACGAGATTCTTTTCGGTATCGATGGAGACGATCTTGAGATTCTTGATCGTGACCTGTTCGTTGCCCCAACGGCCAGCCATGCGCTGACCCTTGAAAACACGACCCGGGTCCATGCGGCAACCGATGGCACCAGGAGCACGATGCTGCATGGTGCCGTGGGTGGCCTTGTGACCGCTGAAGTTGTGGCGCTTCATAACGCCGGCGTAACCGCGGCCTTTATTGTGGCCAGTGACGTCAACCAGCTTGCCGAGTTCGAAGATGTCGACCTTGATCTGGGCGCCAGCCTTGGCTTCACCCTTGAACGAGTCGACCGGAACTTCGCGCAGGAAGGCGCGCACTTCGACGCCAGCCTTCTTGTACTCGCCGGCGAGCGGCTTGGTGGCATTCTTACGCTTGACGCCGACCGCTACCTTGAGCGCATCGTTGCCATCGTGAGCCAGCGATTTGACCTGGACAATGTCATTGGGCAGACATTCGATTACCGTCACGGGCACGACGACATCGCCATCATACACGCGGGTCATGCCCACTTTGGTACCGTAGAGAACTGGCATCGGACTTATCTCACCGTCTGCTTGATGGTGATGTCGACACCCGACGGGACGTCGACCTTGGAGAAGACGTCATTCGTCTTCGCGGTCGGTTCGAGAATTTCGATGACGCGGGTGTGCGTACGAACTTCGAACTGTTCACGTGATTTTTTATCGATGTGCGGGGAACGCTGAACGGTGAAGCGCTCAACCCGAGTCGGCATGGGCACCGGACCAGCCACCTGAGCGCCGGTGCGCTTGGCTGTATCAACGATGTCCTGTGCTGCTTTGTCGAGGATACGATGATCGTATGCCTCGAGGCGGATCTTGATCTTTTCTTTCATTCCTGTCTCCCTGCGGCGCATTACGCGTCGAGTCAGCCGTGAGGCTGTGCTTGGCCCTGGAACCGTGGTGTCCATCCTGCCGTGAGGCAGCTCTGACATCCGCGCAGCTGGGTCGGGCTTGAACCCTGCTGCGGTCCCCAGAGGTCTGGATCGCGGACTCATCGCTGAGCACCATCGAACCGTACTTGGGTGGGGCGAGGGACTATGGACAGGAAATCTGCTTGGCAAGAGGGGAGTTTACAAGCTCCATTCCAGACCCCGGATTTCGCTCCAAGTCACAGCTATGTAAATTCTTATACCGCTATCACGTCAATCCGGCTCAGCGTCGGTGCTCGGCAGTGAGGGCCAGGAAGACCGGGAACTCCTTCGCCGCTAGATCTTCGGCACCGTAGCGTAAGCCCTTGGTGCCACGGCGATGACTGCATAATTCATCAACCCCGGTGACGCCCAGGCCGGCGGCCGCAAAGGCCCCGATGTAGGTCGCCAGCGGACGATGGAAACTCATCGTTCGGCTGGGGTCCTGAGGCATTCCGGGGTGGATTTTGATCGGCACCTGCATCGGCGAGGTGTAGCCATCAAGGCGGCGGTACTGCACGCCGTTGTCCTCATCCCAGCCCCAGGAACTGCGCCGGGGGATGCGGAAACAGGGATGCGTCATCACCGCCACGATGCGCCCGCCGGGCCGCACGTGACGGGCCACACCGGCAAGCACCGGCTCAATCGGATCGAGATCCTGCAGACACATCACCAGGGCCGCATGATCACAGAGCTCCTCGCCCAGGGCGGCATCGAGATTACGCGCATCGCCGACGCGATAATCGACCCGGACCGTGCCTGGCGCGGCGGCGGCACGGGCCTGGGCGGCCTCAATCAGGCTGGGGCTGGCATCCACGCCCAGCGAACCGAGGCCCTCGATCGCCAGCACCCGCCCCAACACCCCCTGTCCGCAGCACACATCCAGGACCCGCTGGCCTTTACTGGCCGCCAAACGCGCGAGCACCGTGGGCAGGATCAATTCGCGGTAGAAATCGTCTCCGCCGTTGCCCACCAGCTGATCGTACCAGGCGGCGGGCTTCTCCCAGGCAGTGTCGGCGGCGACGCGGCGCCCTCTTTCTTGACGGTCAGGTGCACGGGGTTGAGGCTTGTAGGTCCGTCCGGGATACTGCTTGGGCATGGGTGGCAGCCTGCCGCGAAGATCGCCGGTGGAAGGAGCGCCACGACGCTGACACTCCCGGCCTCATGACTGCTTATCTTATCGCACCCATGCGCCCCCTCATCGCTGCCGTCGCCCTGGCCCCCCTGCTCCTGCTCGGCGCCTGCGCCCCCCAGGCCGAAGGCACGCGCGGCTACGGCGTGATCGTCACCGACGATGGCATCAAGGCCAACAACGACCGCAATCACCGCGAGGACGTCAGCCAGCATCTGACCCGCGACATCGATTCCGCACTGGCACCGAATTGGATCGCGCGCGTGCACATCGACGAGCTGCCGACGTGGATTTCGACCACCGATGCCAACGATGGCGACTGGCGCTGGTCGCGGGCGACGGTGCATATCACCCTGATCGGCGCGGGTTCGCTGGCCCATACCATCGACGAAATCCGCCAAGGAGTGCTCGACTACCTCACCCCGCGCGTGCAGTCCCCGACGACCAATCTCAAGGTCCTGGTGGTCACCGAAGCCGCGGCTCCTCCAGCCGCGAACCCAGTCGCCAGCCCAGCCGCGAACTCAGCCGCCAGCCCGGCCGCAAGTCCAGTCGTGAGTCCAGGCGCCAGCAGCGTCGCGGTCAGTGGTCCACGCACCTACACCATCCAGGCCGGCGATACCCTGGCCGACATCAGCACCTTGTTCTACGCCGCTCCCGAACACTGGCGCAACATCATCAACGCCAATCCCGGCCTGAATCCGGCGGCGTTGGTTCCCGGCACCGTCCTCGTCATTCCGCCCCGCCCCTGAGCGTCTCTGCCGATAGCATGATCCATCTCGCCTTCGCTGACGGCACCTTGGTTCTCGATAGCCTGGGCGAGCACGCCGCACTCCTCGACGGGCTGTGCGTCTATGACCACCGCATTCGCCGCCATCGCGCCCAGGCCGGCAATTATGCGGCGATCCTGCGCGCCCTGCATGGCGTCGTCGATTACACCGATACCGCCAAGGCCTATGAGGTCCTGCGCGTGCACGAGGCCGCCCCGCAGAGCCTGCGCCCGTACCAGCAACAGGCCATCGACGCCTGGTTGGCGGCCCGCAAACGCGGCGTCGTGGTCTTGCCCACCGGCGCCGGCAAGAGCTACGTCGCGCTGCGCTGCCTGTTGGCGACACAGCGCTCGACGCTGATCCTCGCGCCGACCATCGACCTCGTGCAGCAGTGGGCGGGCGACCTCGAAAAACGCCTCGGCACGCGCATCGGCCGTTATGGCGGCGGTGACAAGGAACTGCTCCCGATCACGGTCTCGACCTATGATTCCGCGGTCCTCTTCATGCCCCACCACGGCAACCGTTTCGGCCTGCTGATCGCCGACGAATGCCATCATCTGCCGGCGGGAGTGACCTCGCTGGCGGCGCAACAGTGCCTGGCGCCGTTCCGCCTCGGTCTGACGGCGACGCCCGAACGTCTCGATGGCCTGCATGCGCGGCTCGATGAACTGCTCGGCCCGGAAGTACACCGTACGGCGATCACCGCCCTCGAGGGCAACTTCCTCGCCAACTACCAGGCCGAGGTCATCGAGGTCGCCCTCGATGCCGACGAGCAGGAATCCTATCAGCTGCATCGCAAGGAATACCTCGCCTTTGTACGCGCCAGTGGCGTCGACTTCGGCGCCGCCGACGGCTGGATGAAATTCCTCGCCGCCGCCGCTCGTGATCCCCACGGCCGGGCGGCGATGCGCGCCTACCGCGAGCAGCGCCGATTATCGCGCTCGGGACGCGGCAAATTGCGCACCGTCTGGCAGCTGCTGCGCGAACATGCCGGTGAACGCACGATCATCTTCACGGACGACAACCACACCGCCTACGAGATCGGAAAACGCTTCGTGGTCCCGGTGCTGACTCATCACACCAAAAGCGCCGAACGCAAACGCATGCTCGATCGCTTCCGCAGCGGCGAGTTCCCGGTGCTAGCGACAAGCAAGGTGCTCAACGAGGGCGTCGATGTCCCCGAAGCCAGCGTCGGGATCATCGTCAGCGGCTCGGGCAGCGTGCGCGAGCACGTCCAGCGCCTCGGGCGCATCCTCCGCCCGAGTAAGGACAAGGTCGCCATCCTCTACGAGATCCTCTCCGCCGGCACTGGCGAATCCTATACCAGTGAACGCCGGCGAAATCACGTCGCCTTCGGTCAGGAAGAGATTCCCGACCAATGGTCGCTCGGCCAGGATGAGGATTAACCATGCTCACCCGTGACCTGCTGCGCTATGGCACCAATGATGGCAAGATCATTCCCAAGCTACTGAAGACTAGCCCTACGAATCTCAATCTGACCCAGGCGCTGCTCGATCACTGGCGCGGCGGCGTCGGGCGCACCATCGGCGAGCTTGAGGAGGCCGCCACCGCCATCCTCGCCCAGTCGCGTTCGCTGCAGACCGCCAAGGGCCTGCAGAAGATCATCGTCGACGCCTGCACCTTCCGCGAGGCGGACAGTTGCAGCGAGCTGCGCGAACGGGCGCTGTTGGCCTCGGCGGCGCGTCTGCGCTCGCTGGCGACCATGCCCGCCGATCCCGAACTCTATCGCGGACAGCTGGCCTCTGACCTGGGGCTGACCAGTGAACAACTCGGCGAACAACTCTATGGTGATCTGCCGCACGCGGCGCAGCTCGCAAGCGCCCCCGAGTTCGAGGCCGCGACGGTCATCGCCCGCTATAATCTCGCGCAATGCCAGGGCCTGCTGCTGAGCGCCCGCGAGCTGACCATCACCCTCCACGACAGCGATACCGGCCTGCGCCGCAAACTGCTGAAAGCCTTGCGTTGGCAGCGTCTGCTCGCAGACATCCATCCCGCCGGCAGCGCCCTGCGCATCGTCATCTCCGGCCCTGGCGCGGTGCTCGACCAGGCATCGCGCTATGGCCTGAATCTGGCGCTGTTCCTGCCCGCGCTGGCCTGCGCCAAGCGCTGGCAGGCGAGCGCCTGGATCACCCCGCTGCGCGGCGGGGCGACGCAGGAACTGCTCTTGTCCGATGAGACCGGGCTGATCGGCGACACCCGTTTCAGCGGCTATGTGCCGGCGGAGATCCGCAGCCTTGAGCAGGACATCGTCCGCAAGCAGCCGACCTGGAAGATGCTCGAACCGCAGCTGATCCCCCTGCGCAGCGGCGAGCTGGTGGTCCCCGATCTGCAGCTCGAGATCCTCGGTCAGGTCGTCGCCGTCGAATTCTTCCACCGCTGGCACAGCCTGGCGCTGACCAGAAGGCGGGCAGACCTCGCCCAAGGCGAAGCCCCGACCCTGATCCTCGGCGTCGATCGCGCCGTAGCCAAGCAACGCGAGCACGCCGATCTCGCCAGCGATGCCCTGTTCGCCGAGCGCGGCTTCCTGTTCAACGATCTGCCGACGATGCGCGCCCTGACGGCGGCGGTGGCGCGGCGCGTCAGCCCTGGCGCTCGATGAATTCCGCCGCGTCCTCGACCAGCGAGCGGTCGATATCGGTACGTTCGACCACCGCTGCCAAGGTCATCATCAGCATCGGCTTGTATTTGCCTGCCGACGGCTGATCGAGGACGATGTTGATCATCCACAGCGTGGTGATCGAGGGATTGCGCAGCACCGATTGGCTGAGCTCGGGGATGTAGGCGGGCGAGGCCTTCTCGAGGTAGTCGGCGACCGGCCCCGGAGAGCCAAAATCGGCCAGGGGATTGCGCTCGAGGAGGGCGAACAGCGCCTGCCAGATCGCGGGCGTCGGCGGCGCGGTCTCCTCGTCCAAAAAAGCCACGGCCTCGCGGTAATCCACCAACCCGTCGGGGATCTGCTGAATACGTTCGATCATGGCGCGAGTCTTAGGGCGAGCCGCGCATTGTACACCGATCACCAACCGTGCGCGGCACAGTCGCCGGCGCGAGCGCCCGGTCGGCACCGCCGCCGCATCGCGTTCCGCGGTCAGGACCGGGATCCGCTCGCGCTGCTGCTCGCTGCCGCCGAGCAGGCTCTCGGGCGAGAGGGAAAAGAGGGAAAAGAGGAAAAAGAGGAAAAAGAGGAAAAAGAGGAGGCTCGCTTACGCCGTCGGCGGCGCGGGATCGACCGGTACCGCTGGCGCGTCGGTGTAGGCATGGAAGACGCTCAAGGCGATCGCCATCACCACCGGTCCGAGGATGATACCGATGAAGCCGAAGGCCGCGACCCCGCCCAGGAGGGCCATGAACAAATGCAGAATGCTCATCTGACTGCGTTCGCCAAGGAGGATGGGACGCAGCACGTTGTCGACTCCGCCGACCATCACCACGCCGCCGATGATGAGGATGATGCCCTTAATGACATGATCGTTGAGCAGCAGCCAACCCGCCGCCGGGGCCCATACCAGCCATGAGCCGATCAGCGGGAAGAGCGAGAGGACGCTCATCACTACGCCCCAGAAGAGCGAACCCTCGATGCCGAGAATGAGGAACAGCATCCCGCCGAGGAAGCCCTGGATCGAGGCCACGATCACCGAGCTGATGACGCTAGCGTGGATCAGATCGTGGATCTCATGCGCCAGGCGTTCGCGGTGGGCGGGCTCGAAGGGCATCAATTGGCGGATCGCAATGCCGATCGCCGCCCCATCGCGGAGCATGAAGAACAGCGCGAAGATGACCATGAAGACATCGAAGACCACGACCATGATGGCGCCGAGGATGCTGCCCGCCTGGCGGGCGATGGCTCCGGCGGCATCGCGGACGACCGCACCGAGGGTCGTCGCCAACTCATCCAGCGGCGGCAGGGGCAGCCAGGCCCGGGCTTTGTCCCAGAGCTCGCGCAAGGCTGCCGGCGGACCCTCGGCAGTCGCCTGCTGAACATGATCGATCATGCCCGAAGCCTGATGGGCGAGGGCGATGCCGAGGAGCACCGCCGGCACGACCAGCAGCCCCGAGAGCAGGGCGGTCGAGAGGCCGGCCGCGAGGTTGGGGGTAAAACGGCTCAACAGGCGGCGGTGCACCGGCCACCAGGCGATGGCCAGCACTCCCGCCCACGCCAGCGGCACCAGGAAGGGCAGGCAGACGCGATATAACAGCCAAGTGACCAACAGGAGCGTACCGTAGAACAGCACCAACCGCAGCTGCTCGGTCTGTTTGAAGCTCATTCTTCGACGTCGTCCGTGCGGTATTTGATGAAGACGATGTGATCCATCTCACTGCCGGCCTCGTTCTCATCATTGACGTAATCACGTTCAATGGCGCGAAGATCGACGGCTTCGACGGCGTCTGCGGGGATCTGCCGCAGGGTGCGATTGGCGAGGGTCTCGAGCTGTTCAAAGCTGTTGGCCGCCTCTTCGAGGAGGGAAATGATGCGGATCTGGATGTGCTTGCCCGACATAAGACGCACGGTGTAGGGCGTAGCGGCGGTTGACCAAGCGGCTTTGCCAGTCCTGGCTTCCCCTGGCTGACAGCTGCGTTTTTGTGGGGGCCGTTAAGCTGCCCCCGACATGTCCACCGCGATCCTCGATTATGACGCCGGCAATCTCACCTCGGTGCAACGCGCCCTGGCCCATCTCGGTCATGAAGCCGTGGTCACCGCCGATCCCGAGGTCGTCGATCGCGCCGAACGCGTGATCTTCCCCGGGGTCGGAGCCGCCGAGTCGTGCATGGCCAGCCTCAATCGCAAAGGGCTAGGCGATGCCATCCGCCGCGCGGTGGCCCGCGACAAACCCGTCCTGGTGATCTGCGTGGGCATGCAGCTGCTCTTCGAGCGCAGTGCCGAAGATGGCGGCGTCCCCTGCTTGGGCATCCTCCCCGGCACGGTCGAGCGCTTCCAGCCCACGGATCCGACGATCAAGGTCCCGCACATGGGCTGGAATCCCACCCGCCTTCGCGATCCGCTGCTGAGCGCCGGCATCGCTGACGAGAGCTGTTTCTACTACGTTCATAGCTACCATTGCGTACCCGGGCCGGGGGTCGAAGTCATCGCCACCGCCGACCATGGTGGCCCGTTCTGCGCCGGGGTACGCCGCGGCAATCTCGCCGCCGTCCAAGTCCATCCCGAAAAGAGCGGCACCGTCGGCCTGCGTCTGATGCAAAATTTCCTCGCCCGTTGAATCGGCCCTGGCTCAACATGACGCGGGTCCTTACGGTATCTCTTCCCCCTGCCATGCGCCGTCTCCGCCTTCTTTTCCCTATCCACGGGGTTTCGCCCATCCACGGGGTTTTCCCCATCCACGGGGCTTTTCCCATCCTGGGTTTTTTGCGCATTCTCGGCGCCGCGACCTGCCTCCTGATCCTGGGCAACATCACCGCCCGGACCTCGCTCCTGGCGGTTGAGGTCACCTTGGCGGCACCGATCACCACCATCGTGCCGCTGAGCGGAGTGCTGCCTTCCGGCGGTAAGGTCTTCACCGCCGTCTGCACGGTGCCGGCCGACGCGCCAGCGGATCTCGGTGTCGGAGCTTTCGTCACCGATCATCATGGGCGCTGGTTCCAGCGCCTGCAGCCGGGTGTGCTGACCCCCGGCGTGCAGCCGATCATCATCACCATCGGCGATGATGATCCGGCCACCGGCAGCGACGCGCCCTGGGATGCCAGTCAGAGCGCGACCACGATCCATGGCGGCTTGTTCTTCTGGAGCGCCTCGGCCAGCCGAGCGGTGCTCGGCGTCGCGCAGCTGCGCGCCACCGCCCTCACCCGGACGACTATCCCCTGGGTGACTACCGACGGCCCACGCCTGAGCGAACTGCGTACGTCCGGCACCAGCGGGCATACCGGTGAGCGCTGGCAGCTCACCTGCCAACCGCAGCCATTTCCGCGCAATCCCTTCGATCCCGCGGAGTTCAGCCTCGACCTCGTGGTGACCGCCGCCGACGGCACCACGCAGCGCATCCCGGGTTTTGCCGAGCTGCCGATGCAAGGCCACGACCGCGGCGATCGCGAAGAGGTGCTGCCGATCGGGCGCACCTTCCTCAGCGCGCGCTGGCGTCCGCGCCAACCGGGTCTTTACCACCTGCGCCTCGAAGCCAGCTGGAACCGCGGCACGGCGGTAGTCAGCGAACTGCCGCCGGTCACCGTCAGCGGCCAGCCGTGGGATGCCTACGTGCACGTCGATCCCGTCGATAAGCGGTTCTTCACGGTTGCCGGCGCACCCTTCTGGCCGGTCGGGCCGAATCTGCGTGCGGTCACCGACATCCGCTGCACCGAACGCATGGGCACCAAGGTCACCCCCGATCGCGGCACCCTCGCCTATGCCGATTTCTTCGCCCGCCTGGCCCCGCATGGCGTCAATGCGGCCGAGATCTGGCTGAGCACCTGGAACCTCGCGCTCGAGTGGCGCGGGGACTGGCCGGAGTTCGCCGGCCTGGGCCGCTACAGTCAGGAACGCGCCTGGCGCTTCGACCGCATCCTCGATCTGGCGTGGCAGAACGGCATCCGTCTAAATGTCGTCATCAACAACCACGGGCAGGCCTCCGACAACGTCGACCGTGAGTGGCATAACAATCCGTACAGTCGCGAAAACGGCGGCTTCCTCGATAATGCCCTGCAATACTTCACCGTCGAGCGAGCGCTGGCCCAGCAGGACGCGCTGCGCCGCTATCTCGCCGCGCGCTACGCCGATCATCCGGCGATCATGGGCTGGAAGCTGTGGACGGAACAGGATCTCACCGCTGCCGGTCGGCAACGGCAGACAGATGTACTGGCGGCCTGGCATGCGCAGGCCGCCGTGCGCTGGAAGATCCTCGATACCTACGGCCATCCGCTGACCACACATTGGGCCGGCAACTTCCGCAGCGTCTCCCCGGCGGTGGCGTCACTGCCCGGTATCGATTTCCTGACCATCGATGCCTACCACGACACCTTCGATCAAGGTCGGGGCCAATTGCTGGCGCACCTGCTCAACGACAGCACCGGTCGACGCGGCGGCCTGAGCATGCGCTACAACAAGCCGACCCTGGTCAGCGAATTCGGCGGTCAGTGGAGCGCCTGCCCGGAAGCGCAGATGATCGCCGAACATGCCTCGGCGGGCTTCTGCGCACTGGTCTCAGGAGGCGCCGGCAATCCCATGCTGTGGTGGTTCGAATGGATCGATCAAGGCGATCGTTTCCAACCCTATGCGGCGATCACGGGCTTCCTGCGCGGCGAGGATCTGCGCGCTGCCGCTGGTCAACCTCCAGGCCAATCACTGACCCTTGAAGCCGCCGACGGCAGTGCCGGCAATGCGACGCTGTGGTGCCGCGCCTGGTCGCGCACCGGCCGCATGCTCGGCTATGTGCTCGATGAGCGCTGGCAGGCCGATGGCCGACAGGTTCCCGAGCTGACGCACACCTCGATCTTCATCGGCGAGCAGATCAATCCCGGACGGATGGGCGTGTCGTGGTGGGACGCCGACACCGGTACGGAAAATTCACATAGCGAATTCACTCATCCCGGCGGCGAGCTGCGGCTGAACGCGCCGCCCTGGAGCCGGCATCTGGCATTCAAGTTATGGCGCCAGTGAGCCGTTGGCTGTACCTCTTCGCGTGCTGGCTGGCGGCGGCGGCGGCGGCGGCCGCGATGGAAGTCACGGTGCGAGCGCCGCTGACGACGATGATCCCGGCTCCTGGGCCGCTGGCTCCCGGCGCGCGCGAAGTATCGGCGATCATCACCGTCCCCGAGCATGCCCCGGCCGATCTCGGGGTGGGGGCCTATCTCACCGACCAGCATGGCCAATGGTGGCAGCGTTTAAATATCCATCCGCTGCGCCCCGGCACGCAACGAGTGCGGATCGCTTTCGGTCCCGGAGAAACCGTGACCGCCGGCGACGCCGCCTGGAGTCCGGTCGGCGCGGCCACGGCGGTGAAGGCCGGACTGTTCATCTGGAGTACCGGCGCTGATCTCGCCCCCGGTCAGCGCACCACGCTGACCATCAACAACCTGACCACATCGGCGCTGAACATTCCCACCGACGAGGTCCACCGCCTGGTCGAGCTCACGACGTCCTCCGCGACCATCGCCTGCGGCGAACGCTGGAGCCTGCAGCTGCGGCCGCAGTCGTATCCGGCGAATCCCTACGACCCTGGCGAGTTCAGCCTGACCCTGGTGGTGACCCGCCCCGATGGCCGCGTCGAGCGCGTCAATGGCTTCCATGAGCAGCCGATGCGCGCCAACGACCGCGGCGACATGGAAGAGGTCCTCGCCACCGACCGGGGGCATTTCACGGTGCGCTATCGCCCGCGACTGCCCGGCGTGCATCACCTGCAGTTGCAGGCCAGTTGGGGCGGCGGCGAAGCCCAGAGCAGCACCTTGCCGGACCTCACCGTCAGCGGGGCGGCGGTCGATCCCTACGTGCGCATCGATCGCCAGGACCCGCGCTTCTTCAGCATCGATGGAAAATTCTGGTGGCCGGTCGGACCCAACCTGCGTTCGCTCAGCGACCCGCGTTCCCAGGAGAATCTCGGCACCAAGGCCACGCCAACCCGCGGAACACTGGCCTATGAGGCCTATTTCGCACGCCTCGCCGCCGCCGGCGTCAACTGCGTCGAGATCTGGATGTCGAGCTGGAACCTGGCCCTCGAATGGCGGTGTGACTGGCCGGGCTATCACGGATTAGGGCGCTACCACGAAGGGCATGCCTGGCAGCTTGATCGCATCCTCGATCTCGCCTGGGCGCACGGCATCCGCGTCAACCTGACCCTCAACAATCACGGTCAGGGCAGCTCCTGGGTCGATTCGGAATGGGAGAACAATCCGTTGAATCGTCAGCTCGGCGGACCGCTCTCGTCGCCACGCGAGCTGCTGAACAATGCCCGTGCGCTGGCCGATCAGGATCGCTTGCGGCGCTATCTGGCCGCCCGCTATGCCGACCATCCGGCGATCATGGCCTGGAAGCTGTGGAGTGAGGTCGACTTCGTCGGTGAGCAGCAGCGCCGTTATGCCGACGTGCCGCTGCTGGTGCAGTGGCATGAGCAGGCGGCGGCGCGCTGGCGCGCCTACGATCCATATGGGCATCCGGTGACCACGCACTGGAGTTCGAACTGGACACGGGTGGACCAGCCGCTGGCCGCCACTCCCGGCGTGCAGTTCCTGTGCTTCAATCTCTACCACAACCAGCCCGGCGAAAAGGAGGGTTGGATCCTCGCCGACCTCCTCCAGAAATCGATCGCCCGCAAAGCCCTCGGGCAATATGGCAAGCCTCTGCTATGCACAGAATACGGCGGGCAGTTCAATGCCTGTCCGCCGCCGCAGCTCGCCGCCGAACATAGCTCAGGGGCTTTTTGCGGACTGGTCGGCGGCCTCGCCGGGGCACCGATGCTATGGTGGTACGAATGGATCGATCAAGATGACCGTTTCGCGCCCTATGTCGCCATCCGCAGCTTCCTCGCCGGCGAAGATCTCCGCGACCCCAAGGCGTCCTCAGTGGCCCTCGTAACCAACGAGCCAGAGGTCTGGGCGCGGGCCTGGGCGCGACCCGGGCATGCCCTTGGCTACCTCTTAGATCTCGAATGGCAAACTCACGGAACCAGCAGTCCCCTACATGCTGGCTGCCAAGTCACGATCGGCCAGCAGGTCGCTCCGGGAAGCATGACCGTGGCCTGGTGGGATGCTGACAGCGGGCGCGAACTCAGCCGCCAGACGCTGACCCATGCCGGAGGCACCCTGATCGTGGCCGCGCCGACGTGGCGACGCCACCTGGCTTTCAAGTTGAGCCGCAAATAAATCATTTCGGCGCTTTTCGCATCGGCGAATTGATAGCATCAAGGCCGAATTCAGTTACTCTCGGGCTACTGCCGTGCTAAATCTTGATGACACCTTATTTGCCGATCCCTTGCGCCGCGGTCTCGCAGGCAGCGAGATCAAGGGCTATCGGATCGATTCGCTGATCGGACGCGGTGCCCAGACCATGGTCTACAGCGCCGGTCGCGGAGGCACGCGCTACGCCCTCAAGGCCATTCCGCTGGAGGGCAACACCCGCGAGCTGGCCGAGGCCGTGGTCAGCGATGGCGAACGCCTGAAAAAACTCCGGCATGAGCACCTCGTCACGGTCTATGACGTCTTCGCTTTCAGCGGGTCGGTGTGGCTGGTATGCGATCTGGCCCCGGGACGTACGGCAGTGCATTTCACCGATGGCATGCTCGGCTGGGAAGTCACGACTCAGGTTGCCCTGCGGGTGATCAAAGGGCTCGCCTATGCGTGGCGCTTTCATGGCCTGGCGCACGGCAATCTCAAACCGTCGAACCTCTTCCTGACCCTCAATGGCGGGGTCTTGAATGGCGTGCGCCTCAGCGACCTCGGTTTCGAACGCTGTCATGGGATGTCAGCAAGCGAATTGGTCATGGGGGCCTCGCTATTCGTCGCTCCCGAGCTCACCAGCGGGGGCCATGCCGATGACCGTGCGGATCAATACAGTCTCGGCGCGGTGCTGCACTTCCTGCTTACCGGCCAGCCGCCGACGGGGCATCTTGATGATGAACCGGTCGTAGTGACCTCGGCACCGGCGCCGCTCGCGGCCATCGTGACGCGACTGCTGGATCCGCATCCCGAGCAGCGTTTCGCCTCATGGGATGAGCTCGGCGTCAGCCTCGAACGGTGTCTCAGCGACAATCCCTTCGACGTCCCTGAGACGACGCGGATCGCGCGTAGCGCCCTATCCACGGATCCGCTGTCCACGGATCCACGGGCCACGGCTCCCTTGTCCAGCGAAACGCGGCGAAAAAGTACCAGCGTGCTGGGGGTCAATGACCACGTCGGCAACTGGCTCCAGGAGCGCGTCCGCGAAACCGCCCGCCACGCCCGGGGCATGGTTCCCGATGCCCTACTCGCCAACGGCACCCGCATCGCCGGCACCTACACCATCACCGACATGTTGTGGGCGGGCACGCTGATCGAACACTACGCCGTGGATGAAGCGATCCTGGCGCGCAAACTGGTGCTCAAGATCCTAACTCCTGCAGGCATGGCCAATCCGCTGCTGGTGCAGCGGCTGATCGCCGAAGGCACCCTGCTCGGGGCCCTGCACCACCCGTCGTTTCCGTTCGCAGCCGGACGCGGTTCGTGGCAGGACCGCGGCCAGGCCCGTGAATACGTCGCCGTCGAAGGTATCCGCGGCGTCGATCTGAAGACCTACCTGAAGCGCAAAGGGCGCTTTGCCGAAGGCCAGGCCCTGTGGGTGGCGAATGAATTGGCTACGGCCATGGAGCATGCCTATGAAGCCTGCCAGCTCGTCCACCGTGACCTCAAGCCCGCCCATCTCGCAATCAGCAGCGAAGAGCCGCGGCGACTGGTGATCACGGATTTTGCCACGGCGCTCTTCACCCGCCCCCGCGACCTGCAAGATTTTTCGACGACAGCGCGTTCGTTCATCGACGACGCCGGCAGCGGCAAAGCCGTCGGCACCCCGGCCTACATGTCGCCCGAACAGGTACGCGGCGAAGGCCCCATCGCGCAGATGGACATGTACGCCTTCGGCTGCGTGCTGTTCCAGCTGTTGACCGGGGAAACGCCGTTCAAGGCCGCCAACGCGGTGATGCTGATGCAAGCCCACCTCGAAACCCCGGCGCCGGATCTCAGCCTGATGGCCGAGGTCACGCCCTCGACCGCCGCCCTGGTAGCGCGCTGCCTGGCAAAAGAGGCGCGCGACCGCTTCCCGAGCTGGAAGCATCTCCTGCACAGCGTGCAGTCCGCGAGCTATGCCACGCAGGTCGCCAAGCGCCGCAAGGAGCGCGGCCAGACCGCGACCTATAATCGGCCGAGCTGAACCGTTGGCCGCCCACGACCGCTGACCTCGGCGCAGTCCGCAGGAATCGATGCCTGCGGACGCTGCATATGGCAGTAGCCGGCTGATGAAACCACCCTGAAAATGGCCGTGATCAACGTTATTCGCTGATCTGGCGCACTTCTGGACTTGGCATCGTCGGCGCTCACTTCCATGACTACGAAGGAAGCGCCATGCTCCGCCCCGCCAAAACTTTCACTTCACTGAAATTGCGTGCCCGTGACGGCGACATCGGTCATCCCCGCGAATTCTACATCGATGACCGGAACTGGGCGGTGCGCTATCTGGTCGCCGATACCGGGGGCTGGCTGAGCGGGCGCCATGTCCTGCTCTCGCCGCATGCCCTGCAGGCGATCGATGAGGACGCCCAGGTGCTGATGATCGATCTCAGCAAGCAGCAGATCGAGAACAGCCCCCTTGAAGATAGCGAGCTTCCGATCTCACGGCAGTTCGAATCCGCCTACTTCGTCTACTACGGTTGGCCGGGCTTCTGGATCGGATCCACCGCCCTCGGGGTGGTGCCGATCATCAGCCTCAGCGGCCCACCAGCAGGCGATGGCACGTTGCTAGAACCGGTCAGCGATCCGCATCTGCGCAGCACCCAGGACCTGATCGGATACCATCTCTCGGCCAGCGACGGCGAGATCGGCCACATCGCGGAATTCCTCATCGATGAGCGGACATGGATGGTCACCTACCTGATCGTTGAGACCGGGCATTGGTGGGCGGGGAAGCGGATCCTCGTCCCGCCGTCAGCGATCACCAACTGGGACGGGCGCAAAGCCCACCTCACCCTCAGCCGTCAGCAGCTCGCCAGCGCTCCCGAATTCGCTGCCGATCAGCCCATGACCGCCGCCGATGAAGCCCGCTGGCAGCAGCACTACGCGAGCCGGTCCGGTATTGCCGCCGAGCACGCCTGAGAATCACCCCGGGCAGCAACGTGCGCTTGGCCGAGGTCGATCCGGCGGTGCCCGGTCGCGGCCAGTGGTCGGTCGCCGAAGTCCTGCCGGGCGGTGATCCATCCCCTCAGCGCCGGACACCCGACGCCCGATGGCGAAGCCGCCGAGTGGCAACAGGCGATGCTGGCATTTTTTCCAAGCACCTTGCCAGCCGGCAGCCGGCAGTCGGCCGGATCAAGCGCCGAATTGACGTAAGGCCGCGAGCAGCACCTGGCGCTCATCCATGAGTATCTTGATCTCGGCGAAGCGCCGCCCGCGTTCGGCCTCGTCGATCTGCGCCTTGACGCGGGCGATCTCGCGACGGCAGTGCGCCAAGCGGATGACGCGCACGCAATCCGCCAAGCAGCCGGCAAGCTCGGCAGTGGACACGACCTCGCCGGGGGCATGCGCGACCATGCGATAGCGCGCATCGGTGGCGGTAGCCGACCAACGCCCCACGGCCGCCAGAACCTGCGGCTGATTGGCCACCGCCGCACGCACGGCCGCGGCATTGGCGTCGGGGTCGAGCAGCAAAGCCGCCACCAGGCCATCCCAGGGCGGCGGCAGGTGGCTCGGCTCAAGACCGAGATCGTCGCCGGCGGTGGCGCGCAGGGCCGGCTCGCGCACCAGCAGGTGCAGGAGCATGTCCTGATGCGCATCGAGCGCCGGCAGCTCGGGCTCGGACGGGCCGTCTTCACCCGCACCCACAGGCTCGGCGTTGCGCGCCGGACGCAGCGGCCCTTCGCTCAGACGCTTCGCCAAACGCTCGCGATCGAGATTGAAATACTCGGCGACGTCCTGGAGATTGAGGGCCTTGAGCTCGGCATCGGGCATCGGCCGGAGGGCTTCCAGGACCTGATCGACGATCGCCACCAATTCGCGACGCTCCAATTCATAGGGACGTGGCGCAAGGGCCCGCACCAGATGATCGATGTCCGGTCGTGCCGAGGCGAGCACGCGTTCGAATGCCGACTTGGCCTCGGGCGAAGCCCCGCTCTCGCTCTCGCTCTCGGCCAAGAGTTCGGCGGGATCGAGTTCATCCGGCAGCATCGCCACGCGCACCGGCACGCCCACCGCCAAGCAGGTGCGGATGCCCTTCAACGCATTGGTCTGGCCGGCGCGATCACCGTCCAAAAGCAGGATCAGCCGTCCCTGGTCACCAACCAGAGCCCCGAGCATTTTGGCGTGCTCGGGCGTCAGTGCCGTACCCAGCACCGCCACGCATTCACCGTACCCGGCTTGGGCAGCGGCCATGACATCGGTGGGCCCTTCCATGACGATCAGGCGTCCGCTGTCGCGGGCGGCGGTGCGCGCCTGATGGACATTGAAGACGCTCGCGCCTTTGTGATAGAGCGGCGTGTCGGTGTTGTTGACATACTTGCCGACACCGCGCCCGGCTTCCTTCGCCGCCCGTTCGGCGGCCGGCAGCAGGCGCGCACTGAAGGCGATGGGATTCCCGAAGCGATCGCAGATCGGGAAGGTCACGCGTTCGTAGAAGCGATCGTTCAGCCCGCTCTCGCGTTCGATCGCGAGATCGACGCGGGCGAAGGTTTCGGGGGCGATGCCTTTGCGCCGACCGGCAGCGAGCAGCTGACCGCGCCCTGGCGCCCAGCCGAGGCGGAAGCGCTCGCACAGCGCCCGGCTCAAACGCCGCGACTGCAGATAGGCCCGGGCCTCGGCGGCTTCTGAGGAGTTCCACAATTCCTGCTCATAGAACTGGCAGGCGAAGGCGAAGGCCGCCAGCAGTTCATCGCGCTCGCCTCGCGGCATGCCGCCACCACCACGCTCATAGGTCAGCTGGATGCCGGCACGACGGGCGAGGACTTCGACGGCGTCGGCGAAGGACAGGTTTTCTTTATCCTTGATCAAGCTCACGACGTCGCCGTGGGCCTTGCAACCAAAGCAGTAGTAACTCTGGTCCTCGGGATAGACGTAGCAGCTCGGACTGCGCTCCTGATGAAACGGACAGCAACAGGCGAAATTGCGTCCGGACTTGCGCAACGGCGCGTATTCGCCCATCAGAGCGACGATGTCGACCGCTTCCTTGACCTTGCGCAACTGATCTTCACCGATGAATCCGGGCATGGTCAGGGTGTAGCCGAGGGCCAGCCGGGGCAACGGTCAGCCATTGCGGTTTTATTGACCAGCGACCAGAGACCAGAGACCAGAGACCAGAGACCAGCGACCAGAGACCAGAGACCAGCGACCAGAGACCAGAGACCAGAGACCAGAGACCAGCGACCAGAGACCAGCGACCAGAGACCAGCGACCAGAGACCAGAGACCAGAGACCAGAGACCAGAGACCAGCGACCAGAGACCAGCGACCAGAGACCAGCGACCAGAGACCAGCGACCAGAGACCATGGAACAGAGGCCAGAGGCCAGTCACCAGAGACCGACACCGACACCACCAGCAAATCCGCGGGCAAGGAGACCCATGCTACGTTCGCAGTAGCACTCGCATCCTGCCCGTGTCGGGTCCTCTGGTCCCTGGTCCCTGGCTTCTGGTCCCTGGTCCCTGGTCCCTGGTCACTGGTCTCTGGTCACTGGTCTCTGGTCACTGGTCGGTCCCTGGTCTCTGGTCGCTGGATGACCACTGACCCCTGTCCACCGACCTCCGTCCACCAATCATCAACCACCTCATTCTACCACTGGCAGCCCGCGCACCTCTCCCGAAAATCCTCTCATGCGTTACGCCCTCCTCGCTCTCCTGACCCTGATCACCACCTTCGTCCACGCTCTCGAAGTCGGCGAGGCGGCTCCTTCATTGGCGTCCGTTACCTGGGTAAAGAATGGCCCGGTCGAAATCGGTCGCAGCCTAACCGTGGTCGAACTCTGGGCGACGTGGTGCGGGCCGTGCCATATATGGATTCCCAAGCTCAGCGCCTTGAGCACCAAGTATCAAGATCGCCTGATTGTCGTCGGCCTCAGCGATGAGGAGGTGCCGACGATCACGAAGTTTGTCGCCGCGCAGGGCCCGACCATGAATTATCACGTAGGCAAGATCGATGACACCGCAAATCAAGGTTACAAGATCGGAAGCCAAGGTCTTCCCTATACCTTCCTGATCGGTGCCGATGGCAAAGTCATCTGGCATGGTCATCCGATGGCCCTGAAGAAGATCGTGGCAGCGGTCCTCGACGGCACTTGGGATGCCAAGGCCGAAGCCCAACGCGCCCAGCAGCGGGAGGAGCTGCAAGCCTTGCTGAACACCGATCCCGCCGGCAACGAAAACGCGCTCATCGCCCGCATCCAGGAGAAGACCGCACTCATCCTCGCCGCCGATCCCCTCGATCAGGAAACTCTCGGCCTGCGTCTGAATATCGCCAAGCATCAGAAGGATGCAGCCCTGTTTCGCGCGACGCTAGCCGCCATCCCGGTGGGCCAGCTCGAAGCCGAATATGCGATTGAACTGACCATGACGCTGATTAAGGACGAGCAGCCCGCGAGCCGTCACCTCGACCTCGCCTATGCCTTCGCCCAACGCGCGGTCAGTGCCGAGCCGACCAGTGCCGACGCCCACGCGGCCCTCGCCTCCGTATGGCATGGGCTGGGCTACCTCGATCGCGCCCGCGCCAGTCAGGAGCGCGCCGTGGCCATCGATCCCGCCGACAACCGCCAACTCGCGACCTTGGCTTTCTACCGTGAAGTCCAACGACTCGCTGGCCTCATCAGCGATGGCAAGCCACTTACCGCCCCGGCTGCGAGCAGCGTGCCCAAGCCCGCACCGGCGGTCCAGCCCGCCAGTCCTGCCGGCCCCGCGTCCCTGGTGCCGTGAGCATGGCTGGGAGACGTACGTCTCAGTGACGGATCACACGCGGTCCGCCCCAATCGGAGTGGGCCAAAAAATTGTCCGTGCCACCCATGCTCACCACCAGACGCAGGGTCTTGCAACCGACAATATTGATGCGCACGGCCCGCACATGGTCATCGATACGGATGACTCCACTGTCGAACTGGGGCGAATTATCGACCCACACCTGGAAGATCGCAGCCGCTTCGGAATGGTCCTTCATTTCGTCGTCGATACCGATTTCAGCCAGGAATTCATCCATGTGACCATCGAGAGCGACGGTCACATGGGCTACGGACTCGGCCGTCGCATTGCCGGGGTGCAGGCTCACGCCGCTGGCGTAATTGAGCTGATCGATGGTCAACGGGTTGCCCAAATCACTGACATTGCGTCCCACCGCCGAACCGCTGCTCCATTCGTCAATAAACAGCATGGGGCTGAGCCACTGCACCGCCGGGCCGCTCGGCGCTCCGCTCGCGAGTTATTCATCGGTAGCGAAGGTTATGAGCGTGCTGTGGGCCCTTGACTGATAATTCGGACTCGGCTGGATGGCGACGTTGATATCGACTGCCGGACGACGGGCATTGGTCACGACCAACGGCATACAGGACAGACGCACGAAATCCTGGCCGGCAGGGATCTCGATCTCGGTGGGCAAACCCGTGAAATCAACGCCGGGGATGGCAGTTCCGGCAAGCTCCAGCCGTACGGCAAGCTTCTTTTCGAGCACCCGGTCAGCGTGAACCGCCAAACTCGCGGGTTGCCCGAGGAGCCATGAGCCGTCACTGCTGGTCAGGCTCAACACCGGTTGGACTGAAAATTTCGCCAACCGTGCCTGACATGGCGCCGGGGGGTGATCGCAGCCGGTCCTCTCCCATGATCTGGCCGCTCTGCCGCAGTACGCACCATTCGAGACGGTTATGAGGGCCGATCTCGCCACCAGGGGCTAAAACGTAATACCGACGCTGCGACATGAGGAGCCGGCTTCACCACACATCAAGCCGCACGCAACCACCAAACTAACGATACAGCAACATTCCAACCACGAACAGTACCGGCAGTAAGATCGGCAGTGCATATTTTCCGATATAGCCAAAGAACGATGGCACTTCCATGACCGGCCGGCCCTCGGGGCCGGTAGTCGATTCGACGATCGCCTTGACCATGAAATTGGGCCCATTGCCGATGTAGGACATCGCCCCCCAGAACACGCTGGCGACGGCACAGGCACCGAAGGCCCGGACTACGGCGGGGTCGGCGGAAGCACCGATCTGGGCGATGGTCAGATCATGCTGCCCTTCCATGCCGGCCATGAAGGCCATGAAGGTCGGGGCATTGTCGAGAATGCCTGAAAACACCCCGGTCCCGAAATAGTAGGCCAACGGCGTCAAGGGGATGCCGAACAGCGCACCGCTGACCGCCTGCGCGCGGATCAGCTCCAAAGCCGGCATCATGGTCAGGAAGATGCCCACGAAGAGGATCGCGACTTCCCGCAGCGGTTCGCTGGTGAAGCCGTTCTTCTGCAGATGTTCGCGCGGCGTGGTGCGGATCGCGAACCATCCGATGCTGAGGAGAAGGATCTCGCGCACAAAGCTGAAGGTCTCGATATCCAGGCTGGGCGGCTTGCCCATGCACAGTCCCCAGCCCGCCGGGCCATGCGTCAGGCCGGGCACCCATTGGACGCGATTGGGATCGATGAGGATGCAGCCGACGCTGATCGCCAGCAGGAGGATGTTCTTGACCCCGGTGAGCACTACTTCGCCGCCCGGCTCAGGCGCTTGCGGAGGACTTTTGTTGAACCAATCAATGACATAGAAGATGCCGCCGAGAAGACTCAGGGCCAACAGCCACGCCGGCAGATTCAGCTCATAAAAACGCACGAACTCGATGCCTTTGAGATAGCCGAGCATCAGCGGCGGATCACCGATGGGCGTCAGAGCACCACCGATGTTGGCAACCATGAAGATGAAGAACACCAAGTGGTAGGGGCGCAGACGTCCACGGTTCATACGCAGAAACGGACGGATCAGCAGGATCGATGCCCCGGTCGTACCGATGGCATTGGCGAGCACCGCGCCGAACAACAGCACTCCCAGATTGGTGCGTGGATTACCGGCAAAGCCGAGATTAAGCACGATACCGGCCGTGACCAGGAACAGGCAGGAGATGACGCTGATGAACGACATGTACTCGAAACCGACATGGACCACGGCATTGGCATGTCCGGAGAACAGATAGTAGATCGCCACCAGACCACCGAGCCCGAAGGACACCTGCGGATAGCGGTGATGCCAGAACTTGGCGGCGACCAGAGGCATGACCGCGATCGCCGTCAACAGCACGACGAAGGGCACCACCAGCCACACCGCCGGCGGCGATGTGGCCTCCGCCGCCGACAGCGGCAAACCGAGCAACAGCAACCAGAGAAGACGGTACATGGCCGGGATGGTGAATGGCATGGATGGCTACGCAAGCACGCCACCGGCACCCAGGCGGCACTCGTTGAGGAGCCGGCGGCCACCGCCAACCCCCTGCGCCACGCATGCCGCGAGCGACTAGGAGTCTGTCGGAGATAGGCCGACGAGGCTGGCGAAGTGTATCGCTGGGCAGATCCAAGGCGGAGGAGTGCGCCAAATAGCAGCGCTATTTGGACACTCCGACAACGCCGGAGATGCCCGGCGAGACCGAGTCAGCCTTGCTGGCCTATCTCCAACAGACTCCTAGTGTCCCGCCGTGGACTCCGCTTCGTCACCTCAGCGCCGATTACCCTGGGGCTTTTTACTCAGTGCTGGACTGCTGACGACCTTCGGCGTGTTGATGGTCATGAGCGCCACGGCCCACGACGGCGAAGGTCCGCTCGCCAACGAGGCACGGGCGCAGCTCGTGTGGTGGAGCGTCGCCCTCGGCGCCTGCCTGTTGGCGTGGCGCATACCGTTCACGTGGTGGCGCGAGCTGGCGATTCCCGGCTACATCGCGGCCCTGCTGGTGATCCTCGGTATGACCCTGCTGGCCGGCACCAGCCTGGTACCGCCGATCAAGGGCCAGACCAACTGGATCGTGCTCGGACCGATACGCGTGCAGCCGGTGGAGTTCATCAAGCTCGCGACGCTGCTAGCGACCGCCCTGCTGATGACCGCTCCCGGTTTCCAGGCCCGGCGTTTCGGCCATGTGCTGCTGGCCCTGGTGATCGCCGGCCTGCCGGCGGCGCTGCTGGCCAAGGAGGATCTCGGCAGCGCGCTGACCTTCGTACCCATGGCCTTCGGCATCCTCATCGTCGCCGGCCTGCGCCTGCGGCACTTGGCGATCCTCGGCCTGTTCACGCTCAGCGTCGCCACCATCGGCATCGCCAGCCTTCCCCATGAAGGCGCCAAAGCCTATCAATACAAACGCATCCAGGCCTGGCTACATCCCGATGACTATGCGTTGACCGAAGGCTACCAGACGGCGCGCTCGGTCAGCGCCATCGGCTCCGGGCAATGGACCGGCAAGGGCTGGGAACAAGGCGATCAGAACCGCCTGGGCATGATTCCCGAGAAGCACACCGATCTGATCTTCGCGGTCGTCGGTGAAGAGCTCGGGCTCCTGGGAACCCTCTCGGTGATCGGCCTGTTCCTGACCTTCATGTGGATCGGCCTGGCCAATGCCAGTGCCGCACGCGATGCCTGTGGTCGTTATCTGGTGGTCGGCTACGTCTCCCTGGTGTGCGGCCAGGCGGCGATCAACCTGGCCGTGGCCACGGGCTTGATGCCGGTCACCGGCGTGACCTTGCCGTTTTTCAGTTACGGCGGCTCAAGTCTGGTCAGCCTGTGGCTCGGCCTGGGCATCGCCTGCTCGGCGGCCACGACGCGGCCGCGCCTTTCGGCTTCGTGACATCCCGTGACATCCCGTGACGTCCCGTGACGTCCCGTGACATCCCGTGACAGAGCGAAAATCACCACCACGATACGGCCATGTCCGGTGCTCCCAGCCATCCTGCACTTGCCGCCGGTGTGCTCTTGGTCGCCACCCCGCAGCTGACCGATGAGAACTTCGCGCGCTCGGTGGTCTACCTCGTCGAGCATTCGGCAAACGGCAGCCTGGGGTTCATCATCAACCGTCCTTTGGAACTGACCCTCGGCGATTTGTGGAATGACTGTCCGAGCAGCCTCGCCCAGGCCAAGGCCGCCGCCGATGGCGGACCGGTCGAACGCCACAAAGGGCTCCTGCTGCATCGCCATCCGGGGATCGCCGAGACCGCCACGATGGGACATGGCATCTTCATTGGCGGCAACCTGCCGCAGATCGCTGCGCGCTGGGCGGCGGGCCCCGACCGCATCGGGCCACGTCTGTTCCTCGGTCATAGCGGCTGGGCCGCCGGCCAGCTGGGTCGCGAGATCGCCGGCGGCGCGTGGGTGATCCGTCCTGGTAACAGCGATCTGCTAGCGCTGGTCACCGATCCCACCACCGGCAGCGATGGCGATCAGTTGTGGGAGCGCCTACGCCAGGGCCCACACGGCCTCCCCAAACCGTCGCTTAACTAATAGCTATTTAGAAAGCGCCTTGGCGACATCGCCGGGGCGGAGCTCGACGGCGACGATGCGCCGTGTCGGTCCGAGAAGGACGGTGAAGGCATCCAGCGGCGGCTTCCAGGCCTCGTTCAGGGTCTGCACCGCGGTCAGGCTGCGGGCGAGAATCACGCTCACCGGGGCGCCGCCCGGCATCTGCGCCAGGGCGTCGCGGATGCGCTGCGGATCGCCATCGCCGATGACCAGCACCAGTCGCACCTGACTGGCGTCGGTAGCAGCCAGGGCCGCCTGATAGCGCTGGACGGTGAACGAGCTCTGCTCATTCCACACCGACAGCAGCAGGTACAGCAAACGGCTTTCGGTGGCGTTCTTGGGCTCGATGGGCAGGCCATCCAGGCCCGGGCCACCGGTAACCTCGACGATGCCGCCGACACGCTCGTGCCAGCGCACCAGGTCGAGCAGGAAAGAGAACTCGGGCAGTTCCGCAGCCAGGCTTTCGGCCTTGGTGCGGGCGGTGATGAGCCGACCCTGGCGCAGCTGCAACTGCACGCGCAAGGCCCGGCCGTTCTGCTTGAAGATGGGTTTTTCCAAGCCCTCAAGGCGATCGAGGAAGGCATCTACACCGGCGCAGGTGTCGTCGAAATTAAAATGCCATTGCGCCTGGAAGTAGACGGCCTTGTTCTCGAAGCGGGTACCGACGCAGATGCCGGCGACGGCATCCACGCGCGGGCCGATGGCCCGCTGTTGTTCCAGCGCCTGGGCCGGGGGCAGGCTGCGATAGCCGTCGAGGGTCCGTTCAAGGTCGATGATCGCCGCCTCGGCGCTCCGGGAGCGCGCATCCACGGGCTGCCCGTCGAGGGGATTAGGGGGCGCGGCCGGCGGGCGGGACTGGCCGCATCCGCTGAGCAGCGAAGTGCCGATCGCGAGCGCCAACAAGAAATGAGAAACACGCATTCCGCAACTCTGTCGCCTTCTTGGCTGACGCCATACACGCTTGGCAGGGAGTCAACGATCCTGATTATGGGTACATGGCAACCCGTCCGTACCCTCGTACACGCATCAAACTGTGCGGATTCACCCGTGTCGCCGATGTCCAGGCAGCGGTGGCCGCCGGCGTCGATGCCATCGGCCTCAATTTCGCTCGTGGTCCGCGGCGCATCACCAGCGAGCTCGGCGCTCAACTGGTGCGCGAGATTCCGCCCATGGTCCAGGCGGTGGCGCTGTTCGTCGATGCCGACGAGGCCGAGATCCGCGCGGTGATGGCGGCCACGCGCTGCACGACGGTGCAACTGCACGGCGACGAACCGCCGGCGCTGGCCGCCAGCCTCGGCCAGGACTTCCCGATCATCAAGGCCGCCCGCATCGCCAGCGCCGCCGACCTTGAGCGGCTGCGCGGGTATCCCGCCGGCGCCTTCCTGCTTGATGCCTGGGTGCCGGGCACGCACGGGGGCACCGGTCATGCCTGGGATCACGGGCTGCTTGCCGGACTCGACCTGGGGGCACCGTTGATCCTCGCCGGCGGCCTGTCACCGACGACGGTGACGGCGGCTGTGCGCCGCGTGCAGCCCTTCGCCGTCGATGCCGCCAGCGGCGTCGAAAGCGCTCCGGGAATCAAGGATCCGGCCCTGATGCGGGCATTCGTGCTGGCTGTGTCTGCCGCCCGCGGCGAAGACTGAATACCGGGACTGGCAACCGAGCCGACGGTTACCAACATTCCGCCCATGACTGAGGCCCGACGCTCTTCGACGAACGATGATGACTTCGCCACCATCGACCTGATCAACGAGGCCCGCCGGCCCATTCTCATCGCCCGCCATCGGGAGCTGGTCACCGACATGGAGCAGACCCTCTCGGAGGCTTTCGTTACCGGCAACGGCGACGGCAAGCGCTTCAAGGCGATGATCGAAGAACTCGCCAGCGAGAGCGAGGTGCGCCGCATCCAGCGGACCTTGAAAAGCCTCATCGATGATGAACACAATAATGATCTGACCCTGCAGCAGGCCCTCACCGAATACCTCTGCCTGCTGCGCGAAGAGAACAATGTCGAAGTCGCCGCCCTGCAGATGCACGCCATCGGCATCTACCGCGCGGTGCGCGCCTTGGTCATCGCCCGCCAGCATGATGCCCCGACCCTCGATGAACTGCGCGAGATGTCGTTGACCGGGGTCGGCACCCTGCTCGACCCGCAGACTCCGGTCTTCGGGCGTCTCGGCGGGGCGCAGGTCTATACTCGTTCCTTCATCGAACGGACCTTGAAAGCCATCAAGCGCCTGCGCCAGGGCGATCGCCCCGACACCAGTTGGCATGATGAGGATTCGGCCACTGTGATCACTCGCGAGGACCAGGCGCAGGTCATGCAGATGCCCGAAGGCGAACGCGACCAGGCGATGGCCTTTCTCATCCGCGACCGCATCCGTAGCCGCTTCTACCGCTCGGTGTTCCTTGAGTACCTTTCGCAGGACCAGCTCGAGTCGAGCGAAGCCGAGGCCCATCCGACGGTGCTTTCCTGGCTCCAGGGCCTCGCCGATACGCCGCACCTGTATGCGTTCCTGCAGGGCCAGCGCGAACGCCAGAAGACCTTCCGCATCGCCCTGCTAACGCAGAAGATCGTGCAGCTGTTCGAAATCTATGCGCGAGTGGCCATCGCCGAGAGCGATCCCCGCCACCAGGCCGCGCTCGCCGGCAAGACCACCCGCGAGCAATTGCTGTACCTCGGCAAAATTCATTATCCGCCGGTCTCGCTCAGCCCAGAATTGACCCTGTCGGCACTTCTGTGTCCGTTCCCGGCCTTCGTCGAGTTCGTGCAGCAGCGCACCCAAAGCAGCGATTTCGTCCTGCCGCCGGACCCCAAGCGCTGAATCTCAAATAGCCGACAGCGAATCACACGCCTACCCGTACCATCTGCAAAGAGGAGCCCACCATGCGCCCGAACCGTTTCGTCCTATCTGCCTGCTTGCCCGCCTGCTTGCTGGCCCTGGCGACGTTCGTACCGGCGCTGGATACCCCCCTCATCCTCTCGGCGGGCAACAATGCCGGGGTCATCGATCCCAGCCTGGGTACGCTCACGACCATCGAAGTCATCAGCAACGGCAGCAACCGCAAGGCCTTCGTCAACTGGCTGATGGACCTCGATCAGCGCCAACGCCGGCCGCACGGCGAACGCGATGGAGTGATGTACAGCGAACTGCGTGTCGGCTCGCAGGCCATCAGGCCAGGGCCTGAAGAATTCATCCAGATCTTCCCCAACAAGCCCACCAAGGCCCAGACCGATGCCGGCCAGAAGGATCTGCGCACGCAGGTGTACGAAGCCGAAAAGGCCTTCTGGGAACAAGAGCACAAGTACGACGGCGTGGTCCGCGGAGCCTATAGCGGCCAGTACCTGATGCTGGTGGTGCCCTCGACGCGAGCGGTGCTCTTCTACCAGAATTCAGGCCGAGAATCACTCGATCTGATCGGCTACAGCCAGTACAGCCCCCTGCTCTACGTGCCCAGCGCCTGGAAGTCGACACCGGAGCCGGCACAGCTGGTCCAAAGCATGGGCAAGCTCACCGAAGATGAGAGGAAAGCCATCGAAGGCGCCCTCCATGCGCGCGAAGACGGCTCGGTAGCGGCGGCGGCCAAGAGCGATATCTGGTGCACCAACATCGGCGAGGCCTTCATCGTCGTCGATTCCGCCAACCAGAAGATCTGGGCCTACGAGATCAAAGGCCAGACCGTGGCCATGACCTCGGTGCGCAGCATGGGCGTCGATCTCATCGCTCCCGGTTTCCAGACCCGGCCCCTCGATCAGGACGGTCTCGATCAATTCGCCAAGCTCTATGCCGGGCAGCTCAAGACCCTCGGCATCGCCAAGCTCGATTTGCCCTACATCCAGGCCTTCATCAATGCCCAGCAGATCGGCGATGCGGCCAAGGCCGGCGCCCTCCAGGCGAACCTGGTGAGCGCGCAGATCGTGCTCAATTTCACCGCCCAGCGTAAGATCGTGACCTACGAATATCGCTCGGGGGTAGGCATCAACCTGACCTCGGTACGCGATACCACGGTCGACCTCGGAATGTCGATCCTAGCCCGGGAGATCAGCGAAAAGGCCTATGCTCGGCAGTCCTATAACGAAGCCGTCAAAGCCAAGACCAACAATGTCCTCGGCCTGATGACCTATGCCCTGGGCCTGGATCCCAGCCTTTACGTCGAAGCCGACAAGAACATCAACCTGAAGAACGCGCTCAAGGCCGATTGGGAAAAACTCAAAGCCGATGCGATCAAGGCCGATGAGGCCATGAAGGCCAAACGCGAGACCATTGCCACTGCCGCCGAAGCCGAACGCCAGCGGCTGCGTGAGGCCAAGAAGAAGGGCTGAGCCCTGCAGGTGAAGCACTTCACCACCACCACCGTCGTGACCGTAACCGGCGCCCCGCCACCATTCTGGAGGCGGGGGCGAGGAGGCCGACGACGGCGATCGTTCCAACGCACAATGCGCTCATCCCTGAAAATTGAGATAACTGCCAATTTTTTCGTGGGTTTAAACAACCACCTTCACTTATGACTTTTCATTATAGATAAAATATACATAAGTCATTTCACTGCAGCTACTTAGGTGATTTGAGTGTGACACACTGTAAGTTTCTAACCTAACTAACCACCCGTGGGCGAGGCGTTGCGCATAATGCGCGGCCTATGTCCACCGCACAAAC
>JBIILZ010000184.1:0-5089 GCA_044338255.1 Planctomycetota bacterium
CCTGGGTTCCTCCCTCCGACCGGCACACCTGCACCATAGCCAAACCTGATCAGACCGCTACACCAACCCCAACAACTGGCCAGAGTATTGAGACTGGACCGGCCAAGGTTTTGAGACTCCACAAACGCGACTCAGGGTTGATTTTCCAAGGCCTGGGCTTCATCGAGAAGTTCCTGGAGATGCGGGAGATGCTTGGCGGCGAATGCTTTTACGTCGGCATCCTTGGCGCCTTCGCTAGCGTCCATATAGGTGCTGAGCGCATCTTTGTGGGCTTCGACTTGGCACTCGAAGTAGGCTTGGGCAAAGTTCTTGTCGTTCTGCTTGCCGAGTTTGTCGATCTTCTTCTGGCTTTTTCCATCGGGAATCTTCGACAGCGTCACGCCTTTGCTTTGCGCCAGGATTCTGAGCTCGGTGTCGACCTGGGTATGGTCATCGATCATCTTCTGTGCGAAGGTCTTTTCATCACCGGCCAAACCCCGTTTTAAAGCCAACTCTGAAGTTTTTATCTCCAGCAGGTTGCCCTCGGCGGCGTGGTGGATGAATTTGTTATCTGCCTTCGCGAGGGTTCCGCCGGAATCAGCAGCCGTCAGGTCTAGGCATCCGAAAAACAGGAGGGCCACGAGGGCGATGGCAGGTGATGAACGCATGATAGGTCTCCAGGGGTCGGTGGACGGACCCCAGAGACGTTGCGCAGCGTGTGCCAAAATTTCAGAGCACGCTGGAAGGTGAGTTCAGCGTGCGACCTTGGCGATCAGTCTTTCTCGACCGTCGTCTCGTAGGTCTTGCCGCCTTTTCCGAAGCGTGCCTTCTCGTCGGGCATCAACGGTCGCATGCCCGGAAAGGGGTTGCCGCCGGCAAACGGATTCCCGCCCGGAAAGCTGCCTCCCGGGAAACCGCCTCCCGGAAAGCCTCCTCCCGGAAAGCCGCCGCCCATCATTTTGCCCATGCTGCGTTTGACGATCACGGCCATGACTGCGGCGCCGAGTTTGCCGAGCAGCGACTGCACCGGTGGCAGGAGCAGCAGCAGGCCGGGGATGTCGCTCAGCAAGCCTGGCAGGCCGAGCAAGACGGCGCCGAGCACGCCGACCACATGGCGACCAGCGCTGCCATTCAAGACCCCGGGCATGACCTTGGTCAGATGCCAACGGCCGAGCTTGATCGCCACCACCAGCGACAACGCGATCCACAGCAACACGATGAGGTAGCCGCCACTGCCGACGGTGGCCTCGAAATGGGTGTTCAGAAAACGACTGGCGGCGACATAGGTCCAGACCTCAAGGGCCAGCCAGCCGAGGACCACGAAGAAGAACAGGCAGCCGAGACCACGAGCCATAAGTTGCGCGCTTTAAAAAATCGGTTAACGGCCAGTGGTTTCGATCTTATCGAGGCCGATGCTGGCGCAGAAATCAATCAACTCGCCGACGCGACCATAATCCGCGCCGGGTTGGGTAATGATCTTGAGGTAGGCGCGGGCATTGCCAGTGGCACTGCGGCGATTTTTATCGGCCACCGCCTGCAGCTCGGCCAGTACCTGGTCGTAGACCATGGCCTGACCGTCGAAGAGATAGCCGTTCATATCCACCAGCACCGTCACGGTGTGTTGCGGAACCGGATCAGGGCGATTCCAGCAACCGGTGAGCACCACGCAGCTGAAGACCAGCAGTGCGCCGAGGATCAACCGCATCTCAGCGTACCAGCACGGCCGGCCGCGACAGTTGCGCACCCGACGGCGTGGTGACGGTGACCATCGGCCAATCGCTTGAGGCCTCGGTCACCACGAAGCGCTCGAAGCCGTTCTTGGCATCGCCTTCGATGATGAAGGTGTCTTCGCTCTTGGTGCCGGTGATCGAGGGATTCCAGGCTACCGCCTGATTGGGGACGACGAGGCGCGCTTCGCCCGGCGTGACCAGGAAATCGCGGCCGGCGTAACCGGTCGGCCCGCCTTGATGGTGCAGCTGCCATTCCTTGGCGAAGCCTTCCTTCTTGTATTGGGCCTGGCCCTGGGCGAAGGCTTCGCCATAGGTCGCACCGGGGACGGTGGCTTCCCAATAGGCGGCTTCGACGCGGCAAGTAGCTTCGTGGCGGAAGGCGAGGTCCTTGGGCAGTTTTCCGAAATGCACGAGGCGCGTCAGGCTGACGATCATCCCCTGACGCTGGCCGCAGATGATCAGCATCGCATGGCGCTTGAGGCGTTTGCTGGTCGGGGCGGGGTGGCGGTATTCGCTGATGCGTTCGTCGAAGGCGACCAGCAGCACATGTGGCTGGATGCCACGCGCGAGCAGATGACGGGCCATTTCGGCCTCGGCGTGGTGTTCGCTGTCGCCGGGTTGCAGGCTGTGGCAGACCGTCTCCATGACCAGCGAGCAGTCGCGGCCGAGGGCCTTGTAACGGCGGATCTCCGGCTCGAGCAATTGCGCTCGGCAGGTCTGGTTGAAGTCTCCGGGCAAGCGCTTGAGGCCGGTCATCGCCGGCGCATCGGTGGCCCAGGTCGCGGTCTTGGCGGGACCGCCGGCGAGCTTGGTGACCATGGCACTGAGCGGCGTGGTCCACGAGAAGGTCTTCGGCGTGAAGGCGGATACCGGTTCTTCTTTGGCGAAGCGCGCCATCTCGATGTTGTTGGCGATCAGGTAGGCGCCACGCGCGGTGACCGCAAAGGCGCCGAAGGCATCGTCGGTCTGGCTGACGATATGCCCATCGCCGCCGCCGCTGAGCCAGGCCCAGTTGGCGCGCGAGCCGAGGACGATGCCATCGAGCTTCTGCTCTTTGAGGTAGGTACGGACGCGGGCGAGCTTGACGGCGATTTCAGTCATGATGGCGGTCTGCGTTAAGGCTCAGTGTTTGTTGGCGTCGATTTTGAGATCTTCGGCAGGACGGGCCCCGTCGCGCGGCGCACTGTCTCGACTGACGGCACCTTCAGGAACCTCGGGCTTCTTTTCGACCTTGGATTTGTCGTCGCCGTCCTCCATACCCTTCTTGAATTCCTTGATGCTGCCGCCGATGCCGCGCATCATCGAGGGCAGGCGGTTGCCAAAGAACAGCAGGCCGAGGATGAGGATGACCATCCATTCCATTCCAGCAGGCATACCAAAGGCAGGGATGATGTGAGGGTGCATATGCGAAACCTTGAGACAGGGCGATGCGGCCATGCGCCGGGAATGCGAAGGGCATCTACGTTAGGTGACGAGCGCCTGAACGCAACGAGACCGCCATCAGCGAGCCTGGGTTTGCCTCCATGGAAGAAGCCCTGAGCATGCCGCCATGGCCGGTGAAAAAGATCCTCAGAGGGCGCTGGCGAGGGTGCGTGCGGATGGCGACCTGGAGCTGGCGCCAAGCCATCTACGATGATGGTGCGAGGATCGGGAGCAGCACCAGTGGGGCCAGCGTTGAGTCTTACAAGCCAGGCCCCGGTGCTGGTGTTGGGCATGCACCGCAGCGGGACCTCGTGCGTCGCCGGCATGTTCGCGGCCCATGGGGTCGTGCCCGCGGGCAGCGTGGTGCGCAACTGGGACAACGCCCGGGGGCATTTCGAAGCCACGGCGGCGGTGCGCCTGAATGAGGCGGTCCTCGCCTACAGCGGTGGACATTGGCTGTCGCCGCCGGCCTCTGTGCGCTGGACCGTCGCCCACGCCGCCGAACGCGATGCCCTGCTGGCCATTCCCAGCAGCCTGCTCAAGGATCCGCGCACGTTGCTGACCTTGCCTTTTTGGCTCGCCACGGCGCTGCCGCTGCGCCTGCTCGGCATCGTGCGTGCACCGTTGGCGGTGGCCCGTTCGCTGTCGTCCTGGCGGCAGCTGCCGTTGGCCACCGGTCTGGCTTTGTGGGAGGCCCACAATCAGGCCTTGCTGGCTGCGCATCGCGAGGCGCCTGAGCCGTTTCCGTTGCTTGATTTTGACCAGGAGGAAGCCGATTTTCTTTCCTCGGTCGAAGCCGCCTTCACCGCTCTCGGGGTGACCGCCGACCCCGCCGTGTTGCGTCAGTCCTATGCCCGGGAGCTGGTCCATCACGACGCGGTGCTCGACGCCGGTGTCGGTGCCGATACTGATGCCGATGCTGAGGCTGAGGCTGAGGCTGAGGCTGAGGCTGAGGCTGAGGCTGAGGCGCTTGCCGTTGCCGCCCCGCTGAAGCTCTATGCGGACCTGCGCGCCCGCTGTGGCAACGCCGCCCACGTCGGCAGGCCGCGTGCTCATGCCTTTCCGTGGTCGGCCATCAACGCCCTGCGTGCGGCCGTGGCGGCTGGCGATCCACTGGCGGCAGGTCGCCATGCCCAGCAGGCCCTGGCTGCGCCCGGCGATATCGCGGCCATTGCTGTGCCGGTGGTTGCGGACCTCCTGCGCGCTGGATTTGGCCCACTAGCGGCTGAGGTCTTGGCCACGGCGCCAACGCTGCCGGTGGCCTTGCGCTGTCTGTTGCAGGGCAAGATCGCCCTCGCCAACGGCGAGGTCCAGGCCGCGGTGTCGTGGCTGCGTCAGGCCGTTGCCGTTGCAGATCCATTTTGGGAAGCGCGTCAGTTGCTGCCGCAAGCCTTGCGCCGCGCCGGCGCCAACGCCGAGGCGCGGGCGGCGCAGCTCGCCCTGATCACCGATGCGCTCTATCCTCACGGTCTGCTCGCGACCCTCGCCGAATGGGCCTGGACCGACGGCGATCAAGAGGCGGCTCTCGCCTGGTCGCAGCAGGCGATCGACGCCGCTCCGTTGCGTCGGAGGGGGCGTTTGCGTGCTCGTCGGGCAGTCTGGTTGCGTCAGCGTGGCGATCAGGTCGGTGCTGCCGAGCAACTCGCCCTGGCCAAGAACGAAGATCCGGCGTTTTTCCAAAGTAGTCGCCGGTGATGTACGCCTCGACGAGGGACGGCGCCAGTTCGTCAACCATGCCGATGGCGATCCAGGCCAGCCGGACGGCGGGGATCGCATCGAGCTGCTCCGCCGTGAGCTCTGCGGTCTTTGGAGCCCCGGCGGCCATGAACTCTTTCGGCAGCGCCTCGGAGGGGTAACGGTCGAGCCAGTCATGCCTGGGTGGCTCCTTGGCATGATCCGGGTCCTGCGCTGACCATCTCGTTCGCGCTTGTCCGACAGCACCTGGTCGGCACCTTCCA
>JBIILZ010000011.1:0-53986 GCA_044338255.1 Planctomycetota bacterium
CCTGCACCATAGCCAAACCTGATCAGACCGCTACACCAACCCCAACAACTGGCCAGAGTATTGAGACTGGACCGGCCAAGGTTTTGAGACTCCACACTTCGCTCACCGAGCTGGTGCGAATCTGGAAGCTGCGATGGCGCATCGAACGTGATTACGAAGAACTCAAGGGCGAACTCGGATTAGATCATTTTGAAGGTCGAAGTTGGGCGGGATTTCATCATCATGGTGCCATGTGCATGGCAGCCTTCGCCTTCATCGCGGCCGAATATAGTTCGCGGTTTTCCCCCTCACGAGTCGCCTTCCTGCTAGTCACACGACCGTCCCCTGGTTGTCGACCGCGCGGATCTTCGGCTCAGCCGGATCATCAGAGGGCCTGACGGTCGACGGGTCTGCCCGCATTCCATTGCCTCCGTTCGTGCCGTAATCGCCGCCGCTAATATGACACACCTCATGAAGCGGCATTATCGTCCGTTAATTAAATAACATCGTAGTACTAAGGACAGTGACTGCGGCGATGATGTTCACGGGCTTCCAGCATCGGACCTCGCGACACCGGAGATGCGGGATCATTGAGGCTCAACTCCGCGTTCGACCGAGCATCAACGATTCACGTTGGAAATGGTGACGGTGCTACCCGCATACCCCGGGTCGGTGCGCAGGGTGACCGGCACCGGTTTACCATCGATCTGCAGGTCGATCTGCGTCAGCTTTCTCGTCGGATCACTGACCGCGACCTGCTCTCCGTCGATGTCGACGAGGCACGGTGCGGCGGCCTGGAGGCTGCGGCCGCTTGCCCAGGTGATGGTCCCCGGCTGCCAGAACACCACCGCGCAGCGGCGGTCGTCCCAGGCCACCGCCTGCTGATCGGCGGTGTTGCTGACGATGCGGTAGGGCGCTGCAGTGGCACCCACCGGGCGCACGGCATAGGCGTAGGAACCGGCAGCAGGGCTGCGGCCGTGGTCGATCACCAGCGAGAACACGTCCAGGCTCTGCGGTTCCGGGGGTGCAATCACAAAGGTCGAAATACTTTTCCACGTCCCGGTCTGCTGAGCGATTCCGGCCAGGAGTGCGCCGCCAGCAGGGAATTCATAACGCAGTCCGTCATGCTCGATCCAATCCGCTGTGAGCGGGCGCAGGGCGCCGGCCGGAAGTTCCTGGGCGAGCCCGCCGGCCGACGCACGTACCGGTCCGCGACCCAGGCACTGGTTGACCGAGGTGATGATGGATTGGTCTTTGCTCGTTTTGCTCGTGCTGACGATGCCCGATCCCAGGCAGACCATCAGATCCTGCTGGAAGAACCAAGCCTTGCGCGCGCCGTGGCTGGGGGTCTTGGCGGTGTGCTGGTAGGCGATGCAGCCCTGACGGCCCTGCCCCACGCCACCGGACTCAATGGGCGAGGCGACCGGCAGGGGCGCAGGATTGCTGAGCGCACCGGTCACCGGCGCCGCCAGTTGCGCTTGGAGCGCGGGACTGGCAGGGTTAGTTATACCAGGCAGACGCTTCCAGTCCCAGACCGGGAGGATCTCGTCGTATTCGCCGCCGCTGGTCGACAGGTAAGTTGCACCATCCGCCAGGCACTGCCCCTGGAGATTTTCACCATTGACGGTTTCCCAACCGATGGTGTTGCGCGAATGCAAACGCACCGAGGCAAAAAAGCCGGCATTACGAGCCACGCCGTAGTCCGAGCGCCAGAACCAGCGAAAGCCCACGAGATCATTGCTGGCGCCCGGCTGGTTACGGGCAATAAATGCCCGACTGGCCGCGGCGGAATCGGGATCGAACTCTGCCAGATCCGCCATCGGCTGGCTCACCATGGTAAAATGGCCGGATAACGCTTTCAGAATGAGCCGTCGGCCGATGCCGCTGACATCGATTCGTCCCTGCCAATAGGCCCACGCCTGCCCTTCCAGGAGGTAGCGGCGCAGAGCCGCCGTCCGTTCAGGCGAGAGCATCAAGGGGGTACCATGCCAAATGACGGCCCAGGCCGCTGTATCGATCGCGAAGGAGAGCCCGTAATTGCCGATCATCATCTGCGGACCGTGCTGGTGCAACGTAGCGTCCGGCTGCAGACCTTCGATCGCATTCGGTCCCGAGACACGACGTTCTGGTTCTACGACCACCGGCGACTCCAGCTGCAACTGAATGCCATTGGCGATGGTTCTGGTCCAGTCTGGGTCCTTGGCGAGCAAGGCGCCGATGAGGTCGCGGCTGAACAACCAGACCTGATTGCCACCGCCCCCGACCAATTCGTAATTGTCCTTTTTGCCTTTTCGGAAAGTCAGCTTCACGAGGAACTGGCGGTTCTCTGCGCTCAGGGTGTCGCCCAACATCACCCCGGCGGTACCCAGCAGCAAGGGTGCGCCGAACTCGTTGTACCACCAGTTGGTGCTGCGGAATTTTCCTGCCCGCCAGGCGGTAATGACCCGGTTGGCAGCGGCGGCAAAGGTTGTGCGTTCGGCCGCATCACCAACGGATCCGCCGGCAGCAACCGCCAGCATCACGGCCCGCTTTGCATGCAGCAGGATGGGCCAGAAGGTCCGCCGCTGGTCGGCATAATCGATATCGGGAAAGAGCCCTTCGGCGGTCATGATGGTGAGCAATCGGTGGGCCTCGGCGTGGAGTTCCGCCGGCGTCAGGCTCCCCTCGCCCAGATGGACGGAGAGACAGCGCCCCGAAAAATGGTAGGCGCGGAACCTAGCGATCACCGCGTCCACATCCTGGACGCTGAGGGCCGGCAGGGCGTCGTGGGTCGTTGGCGGCGCCGGGGGTTCGGCTGCTGGCAGGAAGTTTCCGGCGACCAGGGCGGCGAGGGTGAAGATCAAGGGAATACGCATGGGTTTTCCTTGGGGAGAAAAAACGCTGGATGTCACAACCCTGCTGCCGCCTTGGCCAGCACCTGCTGCCAAGCCTCGGAGGTGGTGATGCGCCCGGCCTTCACCAGTGCGAAGCCAACGCGGAAGCGGATGCTGCCCGTTGCATCGGTGGTCAGCAGCGCCAAGGCGTGGCTGGAATCGGCAGGCTTGGGGTTCTTGATCTCACGCAGAACCGCTCCGGCTGGCAGGGCCAGGCCGGTGCCCAGAAATCCGGTGTCCTTGATCTCCTCCCACACCGACAGCCAGCGGCCGGCGGGGTCAAGAGTAGCGGTGCCCTTGCCGTCATGGGTGGTGATGCCTGCCGCCACCGTCTGGCCCGCCAGCGGCTTGCCGCCGCGGGTGAAGGTGGACGTGGTAGTGAACCAGTCATCGCCGAGGAGAATCTCAAAACTCTTGGCTTCCATGACCGGGTCCTCGCCGGCGGCGGCAGGATAGCGGTAGGTGAGGGTGAAGGCCGAACGCTGGCGACCGCATTCCTCGATATGCCAAGCGATGTAGGGCCCGGGGGTGACCATCTCGTTGTTGATCCACAGCGCGGTGCCACCGCAGCCGCGCGAGCGTCCGACGTGGTACTGATCGCAACCTTCGCCGCGATCATCGTGGTAGGAGAGCCCCTTCTGGGTTCCGGCGTACCAGCTGTTGATGATCGGATGCTCCACGCGCTTGGGCCAGCAGTCGATGCCGCTGTCCTCGACCTTGCGGGGGCGGAGCGCCGGCCCATACGAGCGGAAGGCGATGCGGTCGTTCTCCCAGGCGAAGTCGTCGGCGCGTTCCGGCACGAAGCGGCAGAAGGTCGAGGGCTCCTTGGCGAAGTCGCTCAGCTCCGGCATCGCTGGCTTGGCGGCAGGCTTAGGAGGAGTAGCGGTGGCTGGTTCAGCGGCGGCTGTTTCAGCAACGGTCATGCTGGCGGCCATGAGGCCGAGTAGGCAGAAGCAGGTGAAGCGAGACATGGCTGGATTCCGGTCGGTGGGGGTAGAAATCATGTGGTCACCATGTTTGCGACCACGTAGAGCTGACTCAGGGCGGACAGATACCGATGAGCCGCACGGTGTCCGTGGTGCGACCGCTGTAATTGGCCGCCATCAGTTCAGCGAGATAGCTGCGGAGCGCCTCGGCTTCGGCCGGTTGCTGAGCGATGCGCGTCAGCACCCGCTGGCGGATGGCGCGGAATACGCCCTCGGTGATCCACCACGCGTTCATGTGCCGCTCACGCAACGAGGCCCCGGCGGCCAGCCGATCGAGTTCGGGAGTGGTGAGATCGCGCGTCCAGGCGGCGCGGTAGACGGCCAGGGCATCGTCCCAGGCCTGGGTGGCCAACTTCAGATACAGCTCGTGCATACCCTTCCAGCCCAGGGCCTGGGGATCGATGAGCTCGGCCTTCTGCGGTTCGTCGCCGCCCGTGGCGTAATCCTTCAACGCCACCGTGAGATCGAAGTTCTGATCGCCCTTGTACGAGAAGGCAATGGTATCGATGAAGCCGTCGTTATCGGTGTCGGTATACTTCACCACCTCGCCGAGCTGCTTGGCCCGGGGCTTGATCGTTTTCTTCGACTGGGCGTCCCTGCCGCCCTGGAATTCGGCATTCCTGTCCACCAGCCAGACGCCCCATTCAGCGCCGTAGAGATGCAGTTTATGGTCGAACTTGCCGATGTAGAGCTTGCCACCACCGGTGTTATCAAGATCGAACTCACCACGATCACCCAGGGAATCAGACTGGGGATGCCAACTTGGTCCGGGATTGGCTTCGTCTTTTTTCGGAATGGAAGCCGAGAAGATGTCGACGGGTTTGCCGCCCGCTTTCCGGTACGGGTAATAGGTTTCAACCCGTTCCCAGCGGCGGTCATCGCCATCTTCATCGAAGGTCAGCCACCATTCCTTCCACGGGGATTTGAAAGCCTGATCATAGGATGTGCTGCGATCTATATGCAATAGTTCAGTGATCCGACGCCATTCATTGTGCTTGAAGCAGGGATCGAAAACCGGATTTCCAGCGAATCCTGGTAGAGGCTGGCGCATGTTGCCGTAATCAACCTTGCCGAGGTTTCCATACAGGGTCAGGTCGTAGGAAGTTTCATTGCCATAGCCCGAATTATTGTCGAGATCATAAGCGACGTGAACGCGTTCGAGCTGGGGTGGCAGGATGTATCGCGGTGCACCATAGGCGAGCTCGCTGGCCCAGCGGACGCTCATCTCTGACACCCCATCGCCATCTTCATCGAAGAACGAGAAAGGATTTTCCCACGACATGCGCGGGTCATCCATCAGGTGCGGGGCGAACAGATGTTTGGTAAAATCGTTGTTGCCGTGGTAGTTGGGCAGCCAGGCGCAGGTCCCGGTGGCATCCCACCAGGCGGTGTGGTAATTAATATTGGTCCAATCCAGCCACCACAGCACGCCGCGCCGATCGTAGTTGCGCATGGTCGCGAACTGGCCGTTAGTGCGATAGCGTTTGGCCTTCTCGTCCCAGCTACTCGGCAGCAGGATGATCGCCTGGAAATCCGGCACTCCGTCGCCGTCGGTATCGCACCAGCGGATGTCTATGTCGCCATCGCCGTCGTAGAGACCGTCGCCGTTGAGATCGATCTGCATGGTGCTGTTCACCAGGCTGCCCCGCAGATCGCCGGGTTGCATGGTTCCGGCTTCGTCGAGCCAGCGCGTCCGCTTGCCGTTCCACCAGCGTTCGAGGACGTTGGGCTTGCCGCCGTTGCCGATGGTCAGGTAGCGGACCTCGCCATCGGGTTTGGCGCTGGCGAGGGTGGTCTGCTGCCAATCCGGCTCGGCGGCGGTCAGGCACACGGGGGCGATCAGGGAGGCTGTGACGAGGGCGATGAGGCGCATGGGTTATTTCGCTGGTGTGATGGTGAATTCGATGCGGTCGCCGGCGCCCTGTAGCAGCAGCGGTTCGACCATGCCGTTGGGCTGCTTGATAGCGAGGCCGGTGCGGGTGATGCGGCCATCTGTCGGCGAGGTGATCTCGACCGCGATACCGCCGGCATCCGGACGCCGGAGTTCCGCGCGCGGTCCGTCCACCGTGATGATCGTCGCGGTGCGTCCGTCGGTGGTCAGGGCCGGATACGAGACCGCCAGAGTTCCGGTGGCGGCCGTAGTCCAATGATCGCTCACCCGCACTTGGTTCTGGCCCAGCACGATGGTCTCTTCGACCCGGTGGGGGCCGTTGGGACTCGCGATCTCGACCATGGTGACGAAGGAGACGGCATCCGCCGTGACCTGAGACGAGATCACCCGCACACTGGGATCGCGCAGCGCGGCGAAGCGCACTTGCGTGCCATCGGCACCCGTCCAGATGGGGCTGATGCCCCAGGCGGTTTTGATGGTCGTGGCCGTCTTGGCTGGGGCCTTGATGGCCTCGACCTTCTCGTCGACGGCGCCGCAAGATGGTCCGAGCTGCGGATGGACCCCGCGCAACTGCACGCGGACGAGGCCGGTTGGGTCGTGATCCTGATCGCCACGGGTCATGTAGTTGACATAGGCGCCATCGGCATGGGCGATGACGGAGTTCAGTTCCGGCACCTGGACCAGGGTGCCACCCAGATCCGCCGGTACCGCCCGTTCGGGGATGCCGTCTTCGGCGGCATCCCAAGCCGAAGAGAGCATCGAGGCCGCCAGCAGGCCGTAGGTCGCATAGTAGCTGTAGTTCATGTACCCATGGCGGGCCTGAGGTGGGTACCAGTTCTTGGCGATCTGCGGCCGGCCCTGGTCATCGATCCAGCGATTGGCCTCGCGCAGGGCCAAGTGCGCCGCGCGTTTGAACATCCCCGCTTCCTGACTCTTTCCCGCTTTGGCATAGGCACTGGCGTAGTGCTCCCAGATGGCCGCCGATTCGGGCTCATTCCAGATGTGCTGGGCGCTGCGTCCGCCGACGGGGATCTCGCCATCCGGCGCCTGCACTAGGAGCGATGACCAGGCTCCGCGCCAGGCGGCATCGCGCCAGAAGTCGAACTCGCTGCCATGGTAGCCATCGGCGAGCATGCCGACCACGAAATAGCGGCCAAATACCTCATAAGCCCAGGGGCTGTGATATTCAAAATAGAATCCCAGCGGGGTCATCTGCCAACGCTGGATATTGAGGGTGTGATCGATGGCCGAATCAGGTATCCAGCCCTGGCGATTGCGCAGGAATTCGCCCCACAGCAGGACGAGCGGCCAATTGAAGTGGGATCCCTCGTAAAACTGATAGGTGTTCTTCGCCTCTAAACCGGACAGACGACTCTTCCAGACCGCGATCCGCTCCGGCGGCGCAAAACCCTGGAGTGCCTGATAGGCGCCCATCACCGGGCGGATGTAGAAATTCGAGGTATTGCCATTGTCGCCTGGGGCAGTCTTCCCCTTCCGCTCACTCTGCTTGGTCGTTGAAATGTAGACCAGCTCGCTGGTGCTCGCATCCAACGCGCGCATCGCGCTATCAAGCAGCTCTGGCGAACGATCATATCCGCTGGCCACGAGGGTCGCAGCAGCGTGGGCATACAGCGGAGTCGCGTAGTGGAACTCGACCTTCATCACCAGATCAATGATGCGCCCCTCCGCATCCTGGGCCGTGCGGAAATGCCCCACCAGCTTGGCGATGGTGCGCAGGTAATCCTCGCGCTTGAGCCCGGTCGATTCCACCGCGGCCGAGGCCGAGCGCTGGATCACCGATTGCAGCTGGGCCGCTAACGGATGGACGCTGAGGTCACAGGCGGGGACGAGCTGCGAGGCGGAAGCCGGCAACGGTTTGCCGTTCGCTCCCAGCAGTCGTTGCAGGCGGATCATGCCGGCCGCGGCCAGCATCACGGCTCCGCTTTCATCGGCGGTCTGCGAGCGACCGGCAAGGCTGCCATCGGATGCCACGCCTGCCGCGATGGCCGACCACGCCCGGTGCAGTGCCGGTCCAACCGTCGCGCCGTCGATCAGTTCCTGGTCCAGCAGCGCACCCAGGCCGGCGACCACCAGCGCCGAACCCGGCACATCGCCGGTCCCGGAACCGAGATCAGCGGCCCATAGCCCCTGGCTTCCTTGACGCTGGATCAGTGCCGTCGACAGCGTGCGGGCGATGTCCGCCCAGCGCTTCCACTGCTCATCCCGGCGCGGCAGGTCATCGAGGACAGAAGCTAACCCGACGAGGACCTCTCCTTGATCGGCAAGGCTCCCGGCGGAACCGATCAGGCCGGTTTTTGGTTCCACCAGCGCAGGCAGGGCCTCCGCCAGATACTGGTTCAGCGCCTTAAACCAGGCAACTCGCACCTCCATCTTGGAGGTCGGGGTGTCCGCCCCGAGCGCAGCCAAGGTTGCGAGTCCGGCGATCATGCGCGCGGAATGGACGGGCGGCTGCGACAGGGTCGTCCACCACGACTTCCAGGCAGCCGGGTCAGGTCCCTTTTTGCTGTCGGTGCTGATGCGGTTGTAGCGGATCAGGGGCAGGGCTGCCAGCAACGAGGCGGAGGCCTCGGTCGCGATTGGCAGCGTGGCGCTGCTGCGGCCGGTCCAATCGCCCAGTCGTTCCAGGTAGGTGGCCTCGCCGGTGACGCGATAAGCAGCATAGACCGCCAGCATCCAGCGCGCCTCGGCCAGCGGGCGCACCGCCGCCACCCGATGGGCTTGCTGCCAGGCATCGACGCGCGCGAGCAGCGCCCGCACCTCCGTGGTCGCCGCAAGCGGAGTCTGCAGAGCCGCATCCCCAACGGCAGGTCGAGGAGGGAGCTGCTCGGCGGCATGCGCGAACCCGGTAACCAGCAACGAGGCGATGAGCAATGAACGCATGAAGGATTCCTGAACGGTTCAAGATGACGATGGTGGGCAGCGGCCTCCTGTGGTGGCAGCGGCCTCCTAGGGAGGGACCGGTGGCGATGCAGCAGTTGAAAAAATGTGGGCGATCACTCGCCAGCAGTAGGCGACCCGCGAGCGGATCGTCATGATCATCACCCCTGCTATTCCAGGAGGTCGAGGCGCGCGAGCTGCGTGCCTCGCGGTGCGAACTCTTACCACCGCGAGGGCGTCGACGTTGAAGTCTTTTTTCGCGTCGAGGTACCATCTCATGGGCTCACCGCGCGAGCCATCCGCCGTCTACCGGATACACTGTGCCGGTGCAGTACGCTGCTGCCGGAGAAGCGAGGAATACCGCCATGCCGGCGAGGTCGGTGGACTCGCCCCAGCGCCCGAGGGGAATGCGTTCGAGGATGGCGCGGTTACGGGTGGCGTCGTCACGCAGCGCGGCGGTGTTGTCGGTGGCCATGTATCCGGGGGCGATGGCATTGGCGGTGATGCCGTGCTTTCCCAGTTCATTGGCCATCAGCTTGGTGAGTCCAGCGACCGCGCTCTTGGCGGCGGTGTAGCTCGGCACGCGGACGCCGCCTTGGAAGGAAAGCATCGAGGCGATGGTGATGATCCGTCCGCCCCGGCCCTGCGCGACCATGCGTCGGGCGGCCTGTTGCGAGCCATGGAACACCGCGTCGAGGTTCACCCGCAGTACTTCGTCCCAATCCTGCTGACTGAACTCGAGGAAGTCGGCGCGGCGGATGATGCCGGCGTTGTTCACCAGGATGTCGACGCCACCGAGCTGAGCACAGGCTGCCTCGATCATGGTGCGGGCGGCTTCGGCCCCGGCTCCGAGATCGCAAGCGAGGCCGAAGCCGCGACGGCCGCAGGCGTGGATGCGGGCCACAGTTTCGGTGGGATCGCCGGTGGCGACCGCGAGGACATCGGCCCCGGCTTCCGCGAGCGCGACGGCCATCGCCTGGCCGAGGCCGCGACTGGCACCGGTGACGATGGCGGTACGGCCGTCGAGGCGAAATTGATCAAGGATGGTCATGGTGGAGATCCGCTCAGGCGAAGGTGTGCCGGTCGATGGGATCCATATCTGAGAATACCTTATTTTCGCCGCCCATGCCCCAGATAAATTTATAGGCTCCCGTGCCGACGCCGGTGTGGCAGGACCAGGAGGGGGAGAGGACGGCCTGTCGATCGCGCACCATGAGATGGCGGGTCTCTTCCGGACGACCCATGAGGTGCACCACCATGCCCTCGGCAGGCAGGTCGAAGTAACAGTAGATCTCGGTGCGGCGATCGTGGGTATGGGGCGGGAAGGTGTTCCACACCGAGCCGGAAGCGAGTTCCGTGACGCCCATCACCAGCTGGCAGCTGTCCACGCCGTCGGGGTGGATGTAGCGGCGAAGGGTGCGCCGGTTGGCCTCCTCCGGAGAACCGAGATGCACCGCCAGGGCCTCGGCGGCGCGGATCTTGCGCGTCGCATGCGCCGCATGCGCGGGATAGGCGAGCAGGTAGAAGCAGGCGGGATCGCGGGGATCGCGGCTGGAGACGCTCACCTGGCGGGCCGCGCTGCCGATGTAAATCCCATCCAATCGTTCCAGGACGTGGTCCTGACCATCAACGGTGATGGTGCCGGCACCGCCGATATTGATGGCTCCCCATTCGCGGGTGCCGCTGATCGTCACCGGGATCTCCAGGGCCGTGTCCAGAGGCACAGCCGAGCCGACGAGCGCCCGATCGAGGTCGGTGCGGACCAGGCGCACCTCACCGGCCGCGAACAGTTCTTCGACGAGGAAACGACGCCGCAACTCGACAGTCGGGAGGCTCCGGTAGTCGCAGTCGGCTGTTGTGCGATTGAGGACAGAATGTTTCATATGTGAAACATCATGTTCAATAACTGTTTTTTTTCAAGAAATAATCCAAATTAAACTAGTATGTGTCTTTCGCTTGTTCAAATACGAACAGTTATGTTTCCTGTTGAACAATTTCTTCAGGATACAAGCTGCCGCCACCTCGTGTACCCACCATGATCAACTTCGCAGACCTGAGCGTCAGCCCTCTTTGTCTGGGCACCATGTATTTCGGGACCAGCGTCCCGGAAGCGACCGCGATCGGCCTGCTTGATGCCGCCGTCGCCGCCGGGGTGACCTTCATCGACACCGCCAACAAATATGCCAGCTGGCTGCCGGGCGGGAGCGGCGGCGAGAGCGAACGCCTGCTGGGGCGCTGGCTGCGCAGCCGAGGCAACCGCGACGCGTTGGTGCTGGCGACCAAGATCGGACTGGCCATGCCCGGGGTCCCGGCGGGATTGAATTCCCGGCAGATTGAGGCCCAGTGCGAGGCCTGCCTGCAACGATTGGGCACCGATCGCATCGATCTACTCTACGCCCACGCCGATGATCGGCAGACGCCACTTGAGGAGACCATGCAGGCCTTCGATCGCCTGCTCCAGGCAGGCAAGGTCCGCGCCATCGGCGCTAGCAATTATTCCGCCTGGCGCCTGGCGCAGGCCCAGGTCGCGGGCCCCGGCCGTTTCGTTTGCCTGCAGGTCCGGCATTCGCTGCTGCGCGCCGATCCCTGGCTGCCGCAGGAGTTCCCGGTGCAGGTCCCGGCGACCCCGGAGCTGCTCGATTGCTGTCGCGCCCTGGAGGTGACCGTCCTGGCCTATTCCCCGCTTCTCGGCGGCGCCTATTCCCGCGAAGATCGCCCGCTTCCGCTGGCCTATCGCACGCCTGCCAACACCGCCCGTCTGGCCGCCGCTCGACGGCTGGCGCAGGCGCGCGGGATCACCATCAACCAGGTGGTGCTGGCTTGGCTGCGCGCCCAGGGGGTGACCCCCGTGATCACCGGCAGCCGGATCGAACAGCTCACCGAGAACCTCGCCGTCACCGGCATCCACCTCGACGTCGCCGAGTGCGCGGCCATCGACGAACAGGACCTCCGCCCATGATGCCCGCACCCTCCTCCAGCCAGCAGCCCTTATCCAGCCAGCAGCCCTCCTCCAGCCAGCAGCCCTCCAATAGCCGCTGGGTCATCTGCGCGATGCTGTTCGCCGCCACCACCATCAATTACCTCGATCGCCAGGTACTGAGCCTACTGGCGCCGGATCTCCAGCGAACGCTGGGCTGGGGCGAAAAAGACTACGCCCACATTGTTACCGCCTTTCAAGGTTCCTACGCCTTGGCGCTGGTGGCCGCCGGACACCTCATCGACCGCTTCGGAGTCCGTCTCGGTTACTCGGTTTCGGTGGGCATGTGGAGCCTGGCCGCGATGGGCCATGCCTTGGTAAGCAGCGCCTTCGGCTTCGGTGTCATGCGTGCCCTCCTGGGCGTGTTCGAGGCCGGCAATTTTCCGGCGGCGATCAAAGCGGTGGCAGAACGGTTTCCCCGCCACGAACGAGCGCTAGCCAATGGCATCTTCAATACCGGCTCGGTTGCCGGAGCCATCATTGCGCCGCTCGCGGTGCCGTGGATGGCTGCGGCCTGGGGGTGGCAGACGACCTTCGTGGTGATAGGCCTACTGGGGTTCTTCTGGATCGCACTCTGGTGGGTGATCTACCGCGGTTCTCACGTGGTGGTCGAGGCACAGGACACGCCCGAAACCGACGAGCCCTTACCGCTGCGGCAACTGCTTGGTAAGCGTGCAACCTGGGCCCTCATCGCCGCCCGCCTTTGCAGCGATCCAATCTGGTGGTTCTTCCTGTTCTGGTTGGCGAAGTTCCTCGATCGCACCTATGGTCTCAAGTTGACCGAGATGAGCCTGCCGCTGATGGCCATCTATGGAATTGCCGCTCTCGGGAGCGTGGCGGGTGGCTGGGTTCCCAGTAAACTTATGGTCCGTGGCGTCAGCCTGCACAACGCCCGTCTGGGCACCATGCTGGTATGCGCGCTGGCAGTGGTCCCGGTGACGCTCGCTGTGCGCGAGGTCAGCCTGTGGACCGCCGTGGGGCTGATTGGCCTAGCCATGGCGGCGCATTGCGCCTGGATCGCCAATACCTTCGCCCTGATCTCCGATCTCTTCCCACGCCGCGCAGTGGCCACGGTGGCCGGCATCAGTGGCATGGCCGGATCGATCGGAGGGATGGTCATGGCCCAGGTCGCCGGCTGGGTCCTCGAATCGACCGGCAGCTACCTGCCGCTGTTCCTCATCGCCTCCTGCTCCTACGTGTGCGGGTGGTTGATCATCCGCCTGCTCATTCCCAAGTTCGAACGCGCCTGACCGGAGCCTACCATGGACCTGATGCTCATCCATTCCACGTGGGGCTTCACCGAGGCCTTCGCCACCGCTCTTCCGACCTTCAAGGAGCTCGGCTACGGTGGCGTGGAAGTGAACTGGATCCGCCCCAGCCCGGAGCGCAAAGCGGACCTTCGCCGGGCCCTCGACGCCACCGGTCTGCGCCTGATCCCGCAATGCTTCACCTGTGCCTGGGATCAGGGCCGTACCGTCTCCGAGCATCTCGCCTCGTTCCGCAGCCAACTCGAAGACGCCGCGCGCTGGGATCCGCTGCTGATCAACTTCCACAGTGGCAGTGATGCCTGGACCACCGCCGAGATGGTCGCGTTCTATCGCGGCTGCGTCGAGATCGAACGCGATTTCCAGGTGCCGGTGGTGCACGAGACGCACCGTGGGCGGAGTTTCTTCAGCCCATGGAGCACCCGTGAGGTACTGCGTGAGGTGCCGGAGGTCCGTTTCACCGCCGACTTCAGTCACTGGGTCTGCGTCGCCGAGCGTCTGATTGATGATCAGCTGCCGATCATCCGCCAAGTCGCCGAGCGCACCCTGCACATCCACGCCCGCGTCGGCTTCCGTGGTGGACCGCAGGTCCCCGATCCCCGCGATCCCGTCTATGCCGACGAACTCGCCGCCCATGAACGCTGGTGGGATTTGTGCTGGGAGGCGATGGCCGCCCGCGGCCTTGAGAGCTGCACGCTGATGCCCGAATTCGGGCCCTTCCCCTACATGCACCACCTCGCCTACACCAACCAGCCGGTGGCTGATCTGTGGGACATCAATCGCTGGCAGGGGCGGCGGCAGCAAGAGCGCTTCGCCGCCCGCCAGCGCTGATCCGCGGCGATGACGGGTGGCACGATTCAGAACGCGTCGCAGATGATGCGCCGCTCATCAACTCCCATTTCGCGGAGCATGGCGGTGCAGGTGGCAACCATCGGCGGCGGTCCGCAGAGGTAGTACTCGATGGCGGTGGGATCGGGGTGCCCGGCGAGATGGCGGCGTTTGACGACCTCGTGGATGAATCCGGTCTCGCCATCCCAGGCATCATCGGGCGCGGCTTCCGAGAGCGCGACCGTGAAATGGAACTGGGCGTGGCGGGCAGCGAGGGCGGTGAACTCCTCGTGGTAGAAGAGGTCCCTCCGGGTGCGCGCGCCATACCAGAATGAGATTTTCCGTGGTGATGGAGTCGTGCCCCCGAGCAGCGCGCCGAGGTGGGCGCGGATCGGGGCCATGCCGGCGCCCCCGCCGATGTAGACCATTTCACGGAGAGTGGGCTGGATATGGAAATCACCGTGGGGACCGATGGCCTCGACGGTATCGCCGGGCTGCAGGCCGAAGATCCACGCGCTGCCGACGCCCGGAGGATGCCCGCTGCCCGGCTTGGGCAGGGCGATGCGCACATTGAAGCGCAGGCGCGTGCCGTCGGCGGGGACGCTGGCGATGGAGTAGTTGTTGCGGCGGCCTTCGCCGCTGTGTTCGACTTCGAGGTGGCGCCAGGGCTCCCAGGCCTGGGCCTGGGAGCTAGCGATGGGCAGGTCGGCAAAGCGCCGGCGCCCAAAGGCGGGAATCGCGAATTGAAGATAGTCGCCAGGTGTGAAGGCAACCGCGCCCGCCAACGGTTCGAGCACCAACTCGGTGATGAAGGCGGTGAGCGGGCGGTTGCTGACCACGCGCAGCCGGAGGTCGGTCGTCGCCCGCGTCCCAGCTCCGCCGGGCTGTCCGGGTTGGATGTGGATGCGGCCGTCGCGTTCCTCGATCGGATAGGTGCGCAGGGCGCGGCAGGCGGGAGGTCGGCTAGGCGCGCCATCCGCAAGGTGGAAGCGGCCGTTGTGCTTCGGACATTCGATGTGCTCACCGATCACCAGGCCGTCGCCGAGGTGACGGTTGCCATGCGTGCACATGCCGTCGGTGGCATAAAGCATACCCATGGCGGTGCGGTAGATGGCGAAGGTCCGTCGGCCGTGATCGACGCGCAGGGCCTGCCCGCGGGCGAGGGCGCTGGCCTCCACCACCGTGACCCAGCCGGCGGCATCGACCACGGCTGCCACCGCGGGCTCCGCAGGCAGCGAGGCCTGCTCCTGCTGGCAGGGCGTGGGCAGGGTCCGCGGGATGTACCAGTCGGGTTCTTTGCGCTGTCGCCAGAGCGCCGGGAGGATCTCGCGGAGGGCGGCGAGGATCCCCGGTGTGGCCGGCGGCAGGTCATCCTTCACCGCCGCGTGCAGGCGCGGCAGGGCATGGTACGGCACCAGCGGATACATGTGATGCTCGATATGGTAGTTCATATTCCAGTACAGGAACCGGCAGAGCGGATTCATCAGCACCGTCCGGCTGTTGAGGCGATGGTCGAGGACGTCCTCGCGCAGACCGGCGTGCTGGGTGAGGGTGAAGAACGGCATCATCCACGTGCCATAGACGGTAGGCAGTCCGATGTACATCAGCGGAAGCAGGCTGCCGCTGACCACCGCCGCCACCACGACCGCGCCGTAGATCGCCAAACAGATGCGTGCGCGCCGGTAGACCCCAGGGAATTCCGACTCGGGGACATAGGTGCGCTCGTCGGCATCCATGCGCCCGAGCGCATGCCGCAGCAGGCGCCGGTAATACCGCGGCTGGGCCTTGAGGGCGAAGAACTTTCCGAGCACGTCGCGGAAGCGGGTCGGACGTGGTACCTGCACCTCGGGGTCGCGGCCGACGACCATGGTGTCGCTGTGGTGGCGGGTGTGGCTCCAACGCCAGGGAACGGATTCGCGCTGGACCATGAACGAGGCGAGCTCGTAGAGCGCGGTGTTCAGCCAGTCGGTGCGGAAAGGCGTGCCGTGGCTGGCTTCATGCCAGCGCGAGTCCGAGACCGTGGCGTAGAGCACGCCGTAGATCGCGAAGGGCAGAACCGCCCACCACGTGCCCCACCACAGCCAGCCCATCCAACCCGAGCCGGCGAGCAGGCCCAGCCAGATGGTGCAGTCGCGGATCGCCGGCCAGTTCCGGCGCACCAGCAGTTCTCGCATGGTTTCGCGGGGGACCGGACTGAGGCGCCAATCCGCCTCCGCCAGGCCGCGCTGGATGGCGTTGAGGGCTTCGGGTCCGGTGAGCGAGTAGTTGCGAGGCATGGCGGTTGAGCATCGGCGCCGGCGCGTGGAAGTCTTCTTGCGGCTTGTCGCGGAGTTCTCATGGTTTGTCGGATGCGTATGGACCTCAAACTGGCCGCGCCCTATCACGGGCTCGTCTATGAGATCGATGCCGCGCGTAATCCGCCCCTGCTCGGCAGCCATCATCATGATGAGCTGGAGCTCAACCTGGTGGTGCGCGGTCGGGTCACCTATCTCATCGATGGCCGGTGCTGGACCATGGGGCGGCGTTCTCTGGTGTGGCTCTTTCCCGGGCAGGAGCACCAGCTGCTGCACCGTTCGGCCGATGCCCGCTATCTGGTGGTCGCGGTCATTGGCGACCTCCTCCGCGAGGCCTGCCGCTCGCCGCGTTACGCCGAGCTGGCGGCCGCGCCGGCGCAGCGCTTCCAAGCCAGCGAGATCGCTCCCCAGGCCTTCGACCTGCTGCGCCTGCAGTTTACTTCGCTGACCGAGGACGGCCTCGATGCCGAGGTCCTCAACCGCGAACTGGGCTTCGGCTTCCGTAGCGCCTTCCGTTTCACCCATGACGATCCCGACCGTCTGAACGCCGGATTACGCTTTCTGATCCTGAGCTGTTGGCGCCAGCACCAGCAGGGAACGGCCGCCGGTTCCGTCGGACTCCATCCCGCTGTCCAACGGGCACTGGCGATCATCGATGATCGCAGCGATGACGTGGTCCTCACGCGGCTGGCGGCGGATTGCGGTCTCAGCCTCGCCTATCTCAGCCGTCTCTTCCACCGCCAGGTGGGCACGCCGATCCACCGCTACCGCGCCGCCCGGCGTCTGGTGCGTTTTTGGGGGCTGTGGTCGCAGTCCGGCCGCAAGCGGGTGCTGGACATCGCCCTGCACGCTGGCTTCGGCAGCTATGCGCAGTTTCACCGCGTCTTCCTGGCGGCGCATGGCTGCGGACCGCGGGAATACCTCGGCGAGGGGTCTTCGGAGGCGGTGGAACAGACTCCGCGCGCGACGATCAGGGCTGGCCGGCGGTGATCCGCGCGCTGCCGGCGGGAGCGCTTCCGCCGATGAGCAGCGAGAGCTGGTGCGCCGACTCCATCACCTGGGCGGCGATCTCGCCGGTCTTCTGCGGGCTGAAGCGCGAGGCGGCGGCGGTGATGCCGACTGCGGCGCAGACCCGTCCGCCGGCGTCGTACACCGGCGCGGCCAGGCAGCGCGCACCGGTGAGGTATTCCTCGTCGTCGAGGGCGAAGCCCAGCGAGAGAACCTTGGCCAGCTCGGCCGTCAGGGCCTCGGCGGAGGCGATGGTGCGGGTGGTGCGGGCGGTGAAGGTCAGTCCGGCGATGATCGCGGCGCGCGTCTCGGCGGACAGGTGCGCGAGCAGGACCTTGCCGGTGGCGCAGCAATACGGATCGACCAGGGCTCCTGGTCGGCTGGCCACGCGCAGCGGATTGGGACTGTCCACGACCTCGACCAGCAGCGAGCGGCCATCCGCCAGCACCGCGAGGTGGGCGGTCTCGCCGGTGCGTTCAGCCAGTTGGCGCAGGACCGGCGTTGCGACCTTGCGCACGTCGAGCTGGTCGAGCACCCGCAGCGCCAGTTGGAGCATACCGGTGGAGAGGCGATAGCCTTCGGTGCGCTCCTCGATCAGGCCGTCCTCGGCGAGGGTGCGCAGCATGCGGAAGGCAGTGGTCCGCGAGATCCGCAGCCGGCGCGCGAGGGCGCTGGCGGTGAGGGGCGTGGCCTCCTCGGCCATTAGGCGCAGGGTCTGGCTGGCTTTGAGAACGCTGGGGATGCGATACCGATCCGCTTCTTCAGGCATGCTGGCAGGCTACGCGGCGTCGGGAAAATGCAGCCGCGCTTTCCCTCCTTACTTCTTTCCCTCCTTACTTCTTTCCCTCCTTACTTCTTTCCCTCAACGGCGGTGCGCGGTGGTGGGGGGCTCAGAGTTTCTGGTGCGCCATTGCCAGCGCCTGCGGCCTGGATTCAAGGGATAGTGCGGCTCAGGCGAGCTGTCAGCGGAGGTCCTCGGTCATCACCCGCAGCGAGCTGACGCAGAAACGCTCGTCCGCCGAATTGACGGCTAAGGTTACTTTGAGCAGAAATTCCTTGGCGCCGCTCACCGCCGGAGTGAGGTCGATGAATTGCCAGGGCATTTTCGAGAAGTCGGTGACGCCCTGCGGATAGCTATTCTGCCAGGTGTTGCCGAAACGTCCGCAGGCGGTCCAGGTGGTGCCCTGGTCGCGGCTGACGGCGAAGTCGACGGTGCTGCTATCCTCGAACGAACGCGCCGCGAATTCGACCACCGTGCTGCGCAGCGGCTGGCCGGCGGTGATGCGGTAGACCACCTCTCCGGGTACGAAAGCCTGGGCCGGGCGCAGCAGCGGCGACGTCGCATCGTGCATGTAATTCGGCTCGGCCTTGTGTGGCACCACCACCAGGCCTGCGACCGAGGCGGCACGCGACTTCCAGCCGTCATCCTGCACTTTGTAGAAGTCCTCCTGCATCAGTACCTGGGTGGGCTGCTGCACGAGGATGAGGCGGCGGGTGGTATTCAGTTCGGTATACGGCGAATAGCGGACGGTCATCCGTTGGCCGGGGTGTAGAGCCTCGGTCAGGTGGCGGGTCTCGTAGTCGGCATAGCGGCCATGCATGGCCACGGTGTCGAGGCGGGTGCCATAGGAAAACTCGTAGGTATTGCCGTTGTCGAGGGTGAGCGTGCCGTTGGTGAACACCGGACCCATGGGATTGGGTGCGGTGACGGCGGTGATGGTGCCGCTATCGTAGCCGTACAGAGACTGCACCGCTGTGACCCTGCCCTGCTCATCAATGGTCAGCTCGACCCGGTCACCCGCGCGCGGAGCGCTGCGGCTGACTTGGGAATTAGCTTGAGAATCAGTCTGGGAATCAGCCTTAGGATCGACCTGGCGCTCGGCGGCGCGCTGGCTGCGGAGGTCGGCGGCGAGGGGCAGGGTCAGGGCATCCTCCGTGCCCATTATGGCGCGGTCCTGGCAGTCGATGCGAATGCTGCCTGACTTGAATTCCAGGCAGCGAGCGACCAGGGTGCGCGGTAGCAGGCGAATGGCGGGTGTCGGCTTCAGCGCATCGATGCGGGCGATCGCCCGGCCATCGACGACGCTGGCCGGAGTGCCAGCGGCGCTGACCGCCAGACGGAAGCGGTTGGGGCCGACCTGGGCTACCGTCCAGCCGCTCCAGCCGGCAGCTGGAATGCTGAGCGTAACCGGCTGGCGGTCGGCATCGCTGGCCAGCGAGAATTCGCAGCCATCGACGCCCACCCGATGCAGGGTCACGACGACGGCCTGATCTTCTTGAGGCAGGCGGACCTCGACCGGTTGCCGGCCCAGGGTGCCATGGCCGCGTACCGCGTAGCGCGCGGGCAGGACCTCGGCCAAGGCCCCGGCCAGCAGCAGCTGCAGGCGGCGATAACGTCCAGCCTCGAACAACCGACGTGCCTCGGTGGCGGTCTGGGCATCGCCGCCCAGTTCGGCGAAGCGCTCGAGGTAGGTCTGCGCCACCGCCCGATCCTGAATCCACAGCTGGGTGGTGCGGGCTTCGCGCAGGGTCATGCCGTTGCCCGCCAGGGGTCCGCTCTGACGCGGCCACTGCGTGCCCACCGCGGCCTCGAGCAGGAAGGCGGCATCGGGCGCACCGCTGGCGTGAACTTCGAAGCGCAGGAACTGCTCGCTCTTGCCGACCATAGTCCGACCGAGGTCGACGGTGGCGGTAGAAGTCATGAACGGGGTCCAATGATCCGGGCAGGGCAGCTCGCTGGCCGTCAACGTCGCAACTGGGCGCAAGGTGGCGGGCGAGTCGCCCAGCAGCACGACGATGCGGTTGGCTGCGCCGGGAGAGATGCGGCCGTCGAGATGCAGCGAGAAGCCCGCGGTGAACGCCTCGCCGCCGTTGACGATGCGGTAGGTCACCTGACCGGGGCGGTCGACCGCGATCACCGCCAGCCGGGAGGCGGTGATCGAATCGGCGTTTTCACGCGGCTGGCTGTGGATTTTCAGATTGTCGAAAGACACGCAGTTGCCGAGGCTGGCGGCCAGGTTGTAAGGCGCGCTGAAGACCACCGGCTCGTGGTGGATGGGTGCCGGCAGCGGCAGCTGGGCGCAGCCGTCGACCTTCTGCACATCCGCCATCACCCCGGCCGAGTCGTTGAAGAAGTTGACATACTGGAAGCCGGCGGCGTAGAGCTTGACCAGCGGGCTGGCATCGTTCTTGAGGATCGTGCCTTCGAGATTGCCATGCACCAATTTGCCATTGGCCTTGACGTAATCGTACATCACCGCCTCATCCCAGAACAGCTCGCCGGTGGCCCAGAAGCCGTCGACGATGCCCATCTGGCCGCCGAACCAGCGCCGATCCTTCAGCGGACCTTCTGCGCGGAAGACGGTGTGGCTGTACTGGTTCATGAGCAGCTGATCGTCGGGCAGGGTGACCTTACCGTGGTCGACCACCACGCTGTCGCGGACCAGCAGTTGGCGGTTGGCGGTGGCGTACTCCTGCCAGATGCGCACACCGTCGTGAAACAGCCATTGACGTTCAGCGTTGCTGATGCCGTCACGCGGATCGAGCACCAAGCCGTCGCGGGCGGCAGCGGCGATGGTGGCGGCGGTGATCTCGCCCATGGGCGGACCCATTTCCCGGAGGAAATACGGCTGAGGTGTCTTTCCCCGGGCCTTGAGCAGGTCGATGGCGTCGGCGGTACCTTCCAGGCTGGCGTCTAGGCGACGACGCATTTCGGCGTTCATGTACGGGTCGCGGAAGGCGGCCCAGAAGGTGCTGCTCCACATGTTCGGAAACGAGGCGGCATACGCATGGCTGGCCGTGTCGTAGGACAGCAGGCTGTAGCGGATATCGTTGAAGTAACCGCCGCGGCCGTCGGGCCCCGACATGGCGCCGCCCCAGGTGGGACCGTTGATCAGGAACTGCAGCGGTCGGCCGGTCTCGCCGGATTTCGCCAAGGCTTCGCGCAGCTTCCGATTGGTCTGAGCGGTCGGGGTATTGGCATAACTAGACGAGTTGAAGTCACCCAGGGGCCCGAAGTCGGCCAAGGATTTCTCACCGGCCGCCAGGCTGGTGTATTTGCCGAGCAGGGCCATTGGCCTGTAGATCTGCTCCTCGCTGGCGAGGCGCGTGAAGAAGTCGCCATAGAGCCACACCTGCCCGATGCTGAAAGGTGCCGGACCGGCGCTGGTCAGGGTGATGGAGATGTCGCTGGACCCGGCGACCAGCGCGAGTGGCACTTTGACAAACCAATGGTTGGGGCCGGCACCGTGCTCGGCATAGGTGCGGAAGGCGATGTCGGTGCCGTTGACCGCCACCGTGTAGCCGAACGCATGCGGCCGACGCTGATGGATCTCCTGGAGTTCGAGTAGCAGGTCAGTGGCGGCAGCGGTCTTGGCGCAGGTAAAACGCAGCTGACTGCCGGTGCCCCTGAGAGTCGTAACGGCATAGGTCCGGCGCAGGTCGCCGATCTCGGTGGCGAGATCTTCGCTGGACACGCTCCCCGATGATTGCACCTGATGGGCGGCGGCACTCAGCGGATCGGCGAAGACCAGATGGTCGTTCAAGCTGGCAGATTCTACCGCTGAAAGGCATGGGCCGATGGTCGCCAGCAGCAAAAGGAGGGGGTGCAGGTGGTTCATGGCGGCATCCAACGGCAATTATGGGTCGACACTTAAAAATGATGAGACGGCGCGGATGCGCTACCTCCTCTAATTATCAGGTTCCGTCCTGCAGGTCTTGTCGCAAAAAATGGGGAGGGTGTTTCCCGGAATGCAGACGGGTGCATCCGCCGAGCATCTTATGCACGTTCGAGCGCCATCATTATGGCCACGGCAGAGGGCGTGTCCGTGCTGTTCCTCGGCATCCGGGCGGTTGCTGGTCCGCCGCGCTCACTGCCGTGATCAGGATGATGATGAGTAAGGATGAGCGGGAGGATCGCCTGCGAAAGCATGGTAGGCGAGCGTCGGGTCATCGATTCCCGACAGACTCCTTGGAGTCTGTCGGAGATAGACTTGGTCGGCTGATCATCCCTCGAGGCGGACGCGGATGTGCCAGAGCTGGCCCCATTCGGTGGCATCGCGAGCGAACGCGGTGTAGAAGATCGACCAAGTGCCATCGTCTTCGGGGATCAGACCGAGCGGAGTGCGGACCTTGCGGACCTCGGCGTTGGAGGCCGTGACGTTGAGCTCCGCCGCATCCGACCACGTCACGCCATCGACGGAGGTGGCGTAGCCGAAGCCGCGTTCGTTGAAGACCGTTTCGAACATCGCCAGCCAGCGGCCGTCGGGCAGCTGGGTGACGATGGGATTCTCGCTGCCCCGCGGTCCGCTCAGGAGCACCGGATTCACGCCCGCGAGACGCGACCAGGGCCCGCCGAGATCGTGCGCCTCGGCCAAGCCAACGCGGAACCACGAACGGGCATCGGAACTGCCGTAGAAGGCCAGCCAACGGCCATCGACGCGATAGGGGAAGAACGAATCGACGCCTTGGCTGCCTTCCCAGGCCTGGCTGTCCGGGCCAGGCGCCATGATCACCCCGACATCGCTCCACGGGCCGTCGATTCCGGCCCGTCCGGGAGTCTGCGAAACCGCCCGCCAGATGCGTCCGTCGAGGCCCTCCGTACGGGTACAGGAGCGGTACGAGACGTAGAACAGGTTCCAGCGATCTTCCTGTTCGTCATAGATCGGCATCGGCCCCCAGAGGGCGGCGCGGAGATCCGTGCCGGTGAGATCGCCGCTGGAGGTAGCGATAGTCTGCCGACGGATCCAAGTGCTCCGATCGCTGCTTACCCAGTGCGCCAAGCGCATGGAGTTGAGGCGCATATCGCCGTACATCTCGGCGGTGATGAAGTGGTAGATCCCATCCTGTTTCACCACTATCCCACCTTCGAGGCCGTAGGCGAGGCCGGCGGCGTCGGCATGCCCGGCGTGGATCAGCGCTCGGGGATGCTCCTCGACGAGACGCAGGGCCGGACTGGCTTGGCGACGTTCGTGTCGTCCGCTTGCCGAACCGAGAATGAGCTGGAGGGCGCGGCCGATGCGAGAGGCGAGGAGTTCGAAACCAATGTCGTCGAGATGGCGTTCATCGGCGGCGGCACCGAGACTCTTGAGGCCGCCATCGTGGTTCACGAAATCCTCCTGCGTACCCAGGCGGTGGACCTGGACATCGCGTTCGAGGTCGAGTTCGGCCAGCGCCCGGTGCAGGTCGCGGTGATCGTGGCCATACCCGGGCACGGTATCGATGCACAGGATGTGCGCCTGCGGACAGGCCTGGCGAATCAGCGCCACGCAGTCTCGCAAACGTTCGGCGATGGCGGCGGCGTTGGCCGGCCCCGGCCGGTCCTGCAGGCCGGTATGGAGGATCACCGCCCGCGGGGCCAGCCCGCCGAGCAGACCCTGGCTCAGTCGCCAGCGGAGATCATCGCTGCGGTCACCGGCAACGCCGAGGTTGAGTGTGATGCAGTTGCTAGTGTGTTCGATCCAGCTCGCGCGCGCCGGCTGTCCGTCCAAGCCCCCGCCGAAGCGCTGGGCGATGTCATCGCCGAGCAGGATCAGGTCGGGATGCGGTCCGGCGGCGGCACAGGTCGCACGCAGCCGCGCCTGGATCTCTTGACGATGGGTGGTGCGTTCAGGAACAGATGCGGGCATGGGCGGGAATCCTTGGCGAGCAGAGAAGGTGGTACGGTTGTGCGTACGGCGCGCAGCGGTGGTCGATGCCCGGAGAGCCCGGGCAACAGCGCTTCATTTGTCCAGGCGGGCGCGCCACAGGCGCGGGCTTTCGCCACAAGCGCGGCGGAAGCTGCGGGTGAAATGCGCATGATCGGTGAAGCCCAGGGCTTCTGCGACCTCCCCCACCGAGGCTCCCGGTAGCGCCAGCAGTCGCTGGGCGCGGACCGCTAGCGCATCCTGGCGATAACGTCGTGGACTGCAGCCATGCAGCTGGTGGAAGCGTAGGCGGAACTGCGAGGGCGAGAGGCCGGCCTCCTTGGCCAAGACCTCGATCGGGCGCTGCAGCTCGCCGGCGATGCGCCCGGCGGCGATGCGCAGGGGGTCGTCATCTTGGCTGGCGGCCGTGGTGATCCGCGCCAGTGCGGCGGCAGTCAGGGCCTCGGCCTCGCCGCGCCAAGCCGGCGGCCGGTGATGCAGTAGGACGAGGATCTCATCGATGCGCTCGCGCACGCTGGTCGGTAGCGGGCGGTGCCAGAGCGGGCTCGCGGGGTCGAGCAGGTTCTGCTGAGAAAGCTGACGGATCGCCGGGCCATCGAAGGCCAGCCAACGTTCGTCCCAGCCGGTATCGGCATCGGGGCGGTAGCGATGCCAGCGTCCGGGCACCAGCAGGAAGGCCTGACCGGCTTCGATCCGCCGGCTGCCATGCTTGTCCTCGTATTGGCCGCTGCCGGCGGCGATCAGCACCAGCTGGAACTCGCGCAGCACGCGACCGCGTTCCCAGCGGAACAGGTGCGACTCGGGGTGGTCGGTCGCCGGATAGGGTTGTCCTGGGGCGATGCGTAGCGCTCCGCCGGCGATCAGGCGCAGCCCCCACCGGCCAGAATCCAGATCATCGGGCAGGTATTGGACATGGCCCGTCGGCGGTGTCTGGTCCTGATCACGTCGCGGCGGCCGCGGCAGGTGCGATGTACGTTCTTCGGGGAGGTGCACAGTGTCGATGCCCGTCTGTGTCGCAGAGGTATCAAGAACGTCCAACTGGGATTCGAAGCAATGCGTCATGGCATGCCCATGGGGGGAGGTGGAACAGGTTGGCTCAGCTTCCGACCTCGGCAAGGCTCAGCGGTGGGCCGGCCGGCGCATGTCACAATAATTGGTACCTGCTGCTGGATATCCGAGAGTTTGCGGCGGGACCATTACGGTTGGCGCGGAAGAAGAAACGACCACGTAGTGAGCCCGCCGCGAGTCAAGGAATCAAACACGTCTCAGAGATGATGGGCAGCGAAAGTATCGGCAATTGCCGAAGTACATCCTTGAGGAGTCCTTGACCCGCGGAGGTCGTGCCGGTGATTATTTGGCTAGGAGTCTGTCGGAGATAGGCGCCCGAGGATGGCGAAGGGATCGTGCGGCAGATCCAAGGCGGCAGGGCGGGCGGATAGCGAGAGCTATCTGACCGTTTTGCCAACGCCGGAAATGCCGCACGAGACCGAGTCAGCCGACCAAGCCGATCTCTGTCAGGCTCCTAGCAACTTGGCTAGGAGCGGACGCAGGTGCTCGGCATAGAGCGCGTAGCCGGCCTTGCTCAGATGGATGCGGTCCGGGGCGTACAGTTCCGCCTTGAGGGTGCCATCGGCATTGAGCAGCTCCTTGCCGAAGTCGAGCACCTGCACCAGGGGATCGTCGGTGATCGCGACCTGGTCGAGATCGGCGTTGGTCTTGAGGATGTTCTCATAGAAGGCGTCGCCGGGCGCTGAGCAGGGTAGAATCTTGGTCAGGATGATGGGAGTTTTCGGGAACTGTTCACGCAGTCGCGCAACACAGGTCTTGATGCCCCGGGCCACGGCCGCGGTGCTGGTCTCGGCAGCGAAGTACATGTTGTTGTTGCCGATCATGAGGATGATGACCTTGGGCTCCAGGCCATCCGCCCCGCCATGGTCGAGGCGCCACAGCACGCTGTGGGTACGATCGCCGCCGACTCCGATATTGACCGCCGAATAATCAGGGAAGTTCAGTTTCCAGTTTTCATTGCCGGCGAGATCTTTTTCGAATTGGATGGTGATGCTGTCACCTACCAAGAGGACATCGCAAGGTCCCTTTTTCGACTGCACCATCTTAACTAGGGAGTCGTGATGATCGGCGTACGCCGTACCACCCCAGCCTTGCGCAAAGGGTACCGACGGCCAGAGCTGGGGCAGGAACTTCTGATCCGCAACGCCGGGACGGCGTTCAAATTCAGCCTTGCCCAGATAGGCCTTCTCGGCCTCAGTCAGCGGCCAGCCGGTGGGCTGGGGATCGGCTGGTTTATACGGGTAATCGAAGGCCTGCAGCTGGCCCATTCCCAGGCATGCCAACGCCAAGCAGGCGGCCCAGAAACGTGGACGCCGTGGATGCCGATCAGCCGCTAGTTCGGCCGGGGTGGAGTGCGGCTGGAATGAGACGATGCGCATCGAGGTATTTCCTTGGGGAATGGCGCGATCATCGATGCGCGCCCAAGGAGATCATGTCGCAATAATTGGTACAGTTCGACTTGCGACCATCCGGATTGATTTCGCCGCATCTGCCGGCTCGGCGATCAACGTTTTTGGGGAGCGGCCTTGACGCTTTCGGACGGCGGGATTGCGTCGAGCTGTTCCGTCCAGGTCTGGAGCTGTTCGATTAACGACGGATCGATGGTGGCCTTGAGCCGCTGCTCGATGAGCTTCCGCGCGGCCAACACCACCTTGCCCTGTTTTTCGGGCGGCGCGGCCAGAGCGGACTTCACCCCTTGAAAGGTCTGATAGGTGGCGTCCGCATCCTGGAACCATTTCCGCAGTGAGCCCTTCCACGGCTTTTCGAGCTCGGAACGGGCTTTCTTCCAGTCCTCGGGTTCTTCGCCAAATGCCTTCATGGTCCGGGCCACGAGGGCGTTGCCTTCGGTGGAGAACGAGGCCACCAGGGTTTGAATCTGCTTCAGGCGTTGATCATCAATGGCCAGACCACGCGTCTCGAAGAAGAGTTTGGCAGAGGCCGAGCGGCGTTGGGCCTCGATCTTTTGTTCGTTCACGCAGGCCGCGATCAGACGGTCGGCAGTGGCGAGGTCGGCGGCCGATGGCAGACGCCAGTCGATACTGACATTGGTGGTGCCCGGGGGGATCTCGCGCACCGACTTCAAGCCTGAATCGGTAAAGGTGATCTCAGTCGGTTTTCCCTGGTCGTCAGTGGTCAGGGGCATCCACCAGGCGCCACCGGCCTCGGTCGTGAACGACGTTGAGCCGATCGTCACCGTCACTCCGGCCTTGCCTTCTCCGGAATCATAGGCGCCGTTGCGATTGCGGTCAGCATAGGCTATTCCCCCGCCGAAACGTCGCGCCGTGCCTTCACCGAGGATGATGACCAGCGACGTCTTGCCGGCGACCGTCTGTACTGCGACCCCGGCTTCTCGCCAGTTTGCAGCGAGGGCGATCTTCCGCGACAGGATCCCCACGCCCGTCCCGGTGACCCGGTAGGGGAACATCAGCGCTTGGCCGTAGGCCTGCTGAAGCTGGCCGGCATCGAGTCCCACCAGGGCGAATACTTGGGGAGTGGTGGGATAGTTAGCATCATGCAGGACCGTCGTGCAATCGTACGGAGTCCCCTTCTGCGCGGCCGGCTCGGCTTTCAACAGGTTATGGGCCGCCAACATCAGTTGCGGATTGATCACCACCGGGTTCATGGGGGGGGGGACTCTCGGAGAACTGGCTCATGAATGAGTTCATGTCCCCGGGAAGGATCTTGCGCCGTATCAAGTCGATGATGCGCATGTCGCCAAGGCGGTAGGAGCGACGGTGCTCATTGAACAGCTGCAGGGCGACGATCTCGTCGGCACTGGGATGGACGGCGGGTTCGACGGCGGCCAGCGGCGCGCGCAGCACGCTCAGGAGTAGCACGAACATTCCAAGGCAGTGTTGGAATGAGGCCGGGGGAGTGCGATCGATGGCCATGAGTTCTCCACGATGGTCGGAGTGTTCGCGATGATGATCACCCCATCCTACCGCGCCGTGCAGGATAGGGCGATTCGTGCCGAACGGTGATGGATCGTCATGAGCCGGCGATCAGCGCACACTTTTCAGCTTGCCGTTTTCAGCTTGCCGTTTTCAGCTTGCCGTTTTCAGCTTGCCGTTTTCAGCTTGCCGTTTTCAGCTTGCCGTTTTCAGCCAGCGAAGAAGTGGCTGACCGTATCCATATGTCCGGGCAGATGCTCGTGGGCGAAATCGGGATAGATGACCACGTCCTTGGCGGAGGTGATCTTATTATAGGTTGCGAACTGAGTGCTCGGTGGGCAGATGGCATCGGCGAGGCCGGTGAACATCAGGGTGCGGGCCTTGATGCGGTGGGCCAGCCATTGGATGTCGACATAGCCGAGACGATTGAAGAAGTCGTCTTCGCGGGCGTGGGTCGGGTCGAAGCGCCGGAACCATTCGTTGAATTCCTTGTAGGCATCCTTGCAGAGGTCCATGTTCCACACCCGGCGGTAATCGGTCAGGAACGGATACACGGAGGCGCACTTGGCCACCCGCGGCTCGAGGGCGGCGCAGGCGAGGGCCAAGCCACCACCCTGGCTGCCACCGTAGACAAAGACCCGGGTGGCATCGATTTCGGGCATCGCCAGGCCGATGCCCGCCATCCGTGCCGTGTCCAGGAATACGTGACGGTAGTACAGCCGATCGGGAGTGTCCTCCTCCAGACCGCGGATGATGTGACCGGTGAGGTTCCAACCTTTCACCGCCTGATTGTCATGCGAGCGGCCGCCCTGTCCGCGGCAATCCATGGCCAGCACCGCATAGCCCTGGGCGACCCAGCCGAGGTGGTCGAACCATTCGCCGGAGTTCATCGAGTATCCGTGGAAGCGGATGACCAGGGGCACCTTCCCCGGACGCTGAGAGGGGCGGAGGAACTTGGCGTAGACGCGCGCGCCGCCGGTGCCGGTGAAGGTCACGTCGAAGCATTCTGTACCCGGGAAGGTCTGATCCGCTGGGGTGATGCTGAGATCGGCAGGGGTGGCGGCGAGCTCGGTCAGGCCGCGATCCCAGAAGGCATCCACATCCGTCGGACGAGGGCTGCTGCCGGCATAGGTTTTCAATTGGGCGAGGGGCAGATCGAGCAGGGGCATGGATGATCCGGGAAGTAATGTTCGCGATGATGGTCAGGTGCGATACAGGCTTATCAATGGCAAGCCTCGGAGGCGTCCGCTGGCAGTGATGTCGCAAAAATTGTTACTGCCGTTCTGGTCCAGGCGAGCGTTGAGCGTCGCTGGGCGGTGGGCACAGCCAGGCGAACAGCACCGCGGCGGCGGCGGCTCCCAGGATCTGCATGCCGATGAAGCCCCCGGCGTCCACTGGTCTGATGCCGGAAAAGGTGTCGGTCAACGAGCGTGCCAGGGTCACAGCGGGATTGGCGAACGAGGTCGAGGCCGTGAACCAATAGGCGGCGGTGATGTAGGCGGCGACCGCGAAGGGGGTCAACAGCGGCGTCGTGCGTGAGCTTCCGCAAATCACGCCGATCAGCCCGAAGGTCGCCAGCGCCTCGCTCAGCCATTGCCCAGGACCATGGCGGACATGGGTCGAGATCTGCAGCACGTCGAGGTCGAACATCAGATGCGCGAGCCAGGTACCGAGTATCGCCCCGAGGCCCTGCACCAGGACGTAGCCCGGTACGCGTCGCCAGGGTAGCGCGCCACGGCTGGCCATGACCACCGAGACCACGGGATTGATATGGCAGCCCGAGATCGGGCCGAAGGTGAGGATCAGGGCGACCAGTCCGGCACCGGTGGCCAGGGCATTGGCCAGCAGGGCGATGGCGACGTTGCCGCCCGCGAGGCGTTCGGCCATGATCCCGGAGCCGACGACGATCGCCAGAAGCAGGGCCGTGCCGAGCGTTTCGGCGGTCAACTGGCGAGAGAAGGAGACGGTGTGGGGCATATATGTTTCAGCAGCAGGCGGTGAGTAGACGAACGAGATCGGTGACCAGCTCGCGACGTACCGTTGAGCGGATGAAGCGCTCGTCGCGTACGCGCTCGATAAGCCCGACCTTCTCGAGCTGCTGCAGATGATGGGAGAGGGTCGGACCGGGCAGGCCGAGTGCCGCCTGGATGTCGTTCACTGCCAGCGCTTCGCGTGCGTTGGCGAGGTGGAAGAACACTTGCAGACGTCCGCGATGGGCGAGGGCCTTGAAGGCGGCGACGTGCTCGGCGGTGGCCGTCAGCCTCGGCACCTTGCGGGTCATGAGCGCCTGGGGAGGACAACAGGCGAGTGGCGGACGTCTTGGCATCTTCATAATTTCAGATTATTGAAAATATGGCAAGGGCCATATGATCCGCCACCGAACATGGCTACCCTCCCTATCCGCATCCTCTTCCTCTGTACCGGGAATTCCTGCCGCTCGCAGATGGGCGAGGCCTGGTGCCGTGCCCTCCACGGTGGCCGGTACGAGGCCTACTCGGCGGGAACCATCGCCAAGGGCCTCAATCCCCGGATGGTCGAGGTGATGCGGGAGGTCGGCATCGACCCGACGTTGCATCAGACTTCGAAGACCTTGGCGAGCGTGCTCGCGACTGGGGTCCGACTCGACCTCGTGGTGACCGTCTGCGGCCACGCCCATGAGACCTGTCCGCATTTCCCGGGCGGCCAGACGCGCGTCGTCCATGTCGGCTTCGAGGATCCACCTGAGCTTGAGAAAACCGCCCGTACTCCCGATGAAGCTCTCGGCCATTATCGGCGGGTACGCGACCAGATCCGCGATTTCGTCGCCGGTTTGCCGGGGAGCCTGCCGGGGAGCCTGCCGGGGAGGCTCGACTGCGACACCGCGCATGGTACTTCGCTTACCCAATGATCTCGGCAACGAACCCTGTTTTTCAATATCCGGCTCTTCATGGAGCATTGTGAACGCCGGCGATGGGCGGGCCAGCTGACGGCCAGCTGACGGCCAGCTGACGGAGATCCCGCTGGCAGATGGTTCGTAGCCCGAACTATTCCAACCATGATCCCGCCGACGTCTCCGCAGCGTTGCGCGACCGTGGTCCTCGAATCGCTACCGGGATTGATGCAGCACCTCCGCCAGATCATGCGCGAGGTGCGCGGCGGTCTCACTGTTCCGCAGTTTCGTGTTCTCGCCTATTTCGCCTATTTCGCCTATTTCGCCTATTTCGCCTATTTCGCCTATCTCGCCTATCTCGCTCGATCGCCTCCGGTGAATAAACGATCATTCACCGGAGCTTGGATTTATCCTGGGAATGCACTTGTAAACCGGAAGATATCTTATTACATCCCGGCCATGAAACTAATCCCCCTCTTATTTTCTTTGGTGCTGTCCTGCGCCTTCAGCGTGAACGCACGATGCGCCGAAGGTACGCTGACCATCGCCGTCGTTCCCAAGGGCACCACCCACGATTACTGGAAATCGGTCAAGGCCGGCGCGACCGCGGCTGAGAAGGAACTCAGCGGGCCGGCCGGCAAGGTCAAGATCATCTGGAAGGGGCCGTTGAAGGAGGACGACCGTACGGCGCAGATCGACGTCGTGCAGAATTTCGTCGCCAAGGGCGTCTCCGGCATCGTGCTCTCCCCCTTGGATACGCAGGCGCTGGTGGCACCGGTTGAGCTGGCTACCGCCTCGGGCATTCCGGTGGTGATCATCGACTCGGCGCTGGCCTCCGACAAGCCGTTGAGCTACATCGCCACCGACAACAAGCAGGGTGGGCGGATCGCCGCTCAGCAGCTGGTGAAGTTCGCTGGTGAAAATGCCAAGGCGGTGATGCTGCGCTATCTGGTGGGCTCGGCGAGTACCGCTGAGCGTGAAGATGGCTTCCTCGAAGAAATCGCCAAGCATCCCACGGTGAGCCTGCTCTCGACCGATCAGCACGCCGGGGCGACCCGCGAAAGCGCGCTGAACGCCAGCCAGAATCTGCTCGGCCGCTGGCGCGAGGGGGCCACGGCGGTGTTCTCGGTCAATGAACCATCGACCGTGGGCATGGCCTTGGCGATGCAGGAGACCGGTCTCGCCGGCAAAGTCATCCACATCGGCTTCGATGCCAGCGCCCCGCTGGTGACGGCGCTCAAGGAAGGTCGCATCCAGGCGCTGGTGGTGCAGGATCCGTACAAGATGGGGTATCTCGGGGTTAAGATGTGCGTCGCCAAACTCCGTGGGCAGACGGTCGATAAGCGTATCGACACGCCGGTAGTGGTGGTCACCAAGGACAACCTCGACACGCCAGAGATCCAGGCGCTGATCAAGCCGCAGGGCCAGTGATGCCGACTGCGCCACGACTCGAGATGCGTGGTATCCGCAAGGCGTTCGGTCCGACCCAGGCGCTGGCCCGGGTCGATCTCGCCGTGGGTGCCGGTGAATGCCTGGCGATCATCGGTGAGAACGGCGCCGGCAAGTCGACCTTGATGAAGGTCCTCAGCGGTGCCCATCACCCCGATGGCGGCGAGATGCGGCTTGATGGCGAGCCTTTCGCGCCGCGTGATCCGCATGCCGCACGTCTGCGCGGCGTCGGCATCGTCTACCAGGAATTGACCATCGTCCGCCACCTGAGCGTGGCTGAGAACGTCGTGCTCGGGGCCGAGCCGTCGCAGTTGGGTGCGGTGCGCCAAGGCGAACGCGATCGCATCGCCCGCCAGGCGCTGGAAATGCTTGGCATCGGCGATCTGCCGTTGGCGACTCTCGCCGGCTCGCTGTCGGTGGCGCAGCAGCAGCTGGTGGAAATCGCGCGGGCTCTGGCCCTGGGCATTCCGCGCGTGCTGGTGCTCGATGAACCCACCGCCAGCCTCACCGCCAGCGATGCCTCACGCCTGTTCACGGCCATCGATCGCCTGGTCGCGGCTGGTACCGCGGTGCTCTTCATCAGCCATCATCTTGAGGAATGCCGGCGCGTGGCGACACGGTTCCTGGTTTTGCGTGATGGCACCAGCGTCGGCGGCGGGGCCATGGTCGATGCCGACGAAGGCGCTCTCATCCGTCTGATGGTCGGGCGCGAGGTCACGGAACTATTCCCGCGTATTCCCCATACCCTCGGCGAACCGCTGCTTGAAGTTCAGGCCCTTGCCGGGCGCACGCTGCCGCAGGAAGCGTCCTTCACGCTGCGCGCCGGCGAGATTCTCGGCATCTTTGGCCTCGTCGGTTCGGGCCGTACGGAGATGCTCCGCGTACTGTTCGGCCTGGATCCCGTCGCCAGCGGTACGGTGCGTCTGCGCGGCCAGCCGCTCACGGGTCGTTCACCGCGCGCCTCGCTGGCGGCCGGTATCGGCTTAGTTAGCGAGGATCGCAAGGAGGAGGGCCTCGCCCTCGGCATGTCGATCGCCGACAACCTCACCCTGACGCGCCTCGCGCCGGTGGCGACGGCGGGTTGCGTCGATGCCGCGCGTCAGCAGGCCGCGGCCGCGACGTGGATGCAGCGTCTGTGGGTCAAGGCTGCGAGCCCGGCGCAGCCGATCGGCCAGCTCTCGGGCGGCAATCAGCAGAAGGTCGCCATCGGTCGTCTGCTGTACCATGATGCGCAGATTCTCTTACTCGATGAGCCGACGCGGGGCATCGATGTCGGCGCTAAGGCGCAGGTCTATCGTCTGCTCGGCGAACTCGCCGCCGAGGGCCGGGCGCTGATCGTGGTTTCGAGTTATATCCCTGAATTGATGGGCGTCTGCGATACCATCGCCGTCATGCGCCGCGGACGACTGTCGTCATCGCGTCCGGTGGCGAGCTGGGATGCCCACACCATCTTGACCACCGCCCTGGGTGGAGAAGCCGCATGAGTTCGACCGTGCCTGAGCAGCAATCCGTTCCCTCCTCTGCGGCCCCGCAGCTCCTTCACCTGCCGAAGAAATCCTTGTGGCTGCATACGCTCGCCACGCTCGGACCGTTCCTGGCGCTGGTGGTGCTGTGGGCGGCCTTCGCGCTTGCCGTGTGGTTGAAATCCGATCCCGAAGATCCCTTGGCCAGTCCCTGGGCGTTCATCGCTTGGAAGAACCAATGTCTGATCCTCGCCCAATCGGCGATCGTCGCCATCGGCGCCTGCGGCATCGTGATGGTGATCGTCGCCGGTGGCATCGATCTCTCGATCGGCTCGGTGATCGCCATCACCGGGGTGGCGGCGGCGATGGCCCTTCATGCCGGCGCCAGCACTGGCGTCGCCTGCCTGGTGGCCTTGGCCACGGGTGCCGCCGCCGGGGCGATCAATGGTTCGCTGGTGGCCTTCACCGGTATCACCCCGTTCATCATCACCTTGGGAACCTTAGGCGTAGCCCGCGGCATGGCCAAGGGCCTCGCCGATAATCAGACCATCAACATCGCCCCGAGCTGGCTGGACGGACTCATGCGACCCTTTCCGTCGGCCCTCGATGGTCCGCTTCTGGCGCACATCCCGGTCGCTCCCGGCGTGCTGATCGCCGCCGTGGTCGCGATCCTCACCGCCGTCATCTTGCGCAAGTCGGTCTTCGGCCGGCATCTCTATGCCATCGGTTCGAATGCTGCAGCGGCGCGGTTGTGCGGAATTCGCGTGCGCGCGACTACGGTCGGCGTCTACGCTCTCGCCGGCGTGCTTTTTGGGCTCGCCGGCCTGTTGGAGATGACCAAACTACATCAGGGAGATCCGACCACCGCCAACGGCCGGGAGTTGGACATCATCGCCGCCGCCGTCATCGGCGGTGCGTCGCTGGCCGGCGGCGTCGGCACCGCCTTGGGCGCGGTCATCGGGGCCCTGGTCATGGGCGTGCTGCGCAATGGCAGTCAGCTCCTGGAATGGCCGACCTGGGTGCAGGAGATCATCATCGGCGTAGTCATCGTCGTCGCCGTCGGCATCGATCGCTTCCGCCTGTGGCGGGCGTCACGCCGTTGAGCCGCTGACTATTTCCGATTCCGAGCCTGCGGATCGACCACGGTACGTACGCTGCGCAGGTTAAAAAATCGGGCGCAGCTCTGATTTTGCCAGGTCTTCTCTGAAAATTCCAGATCATTGATGTGGTAGAGATAGGGCATGTCTCCCTGCAACGCCGGAACGATGATTTTACTCTGCGGCGGTGCACTGGCCAGAATTGCCAGGCGTGCTTGCTGTTGCCGGACATAGTCAGGTCCGCGCCCGACGTCGATTACTGCCTGCGCGTAACGGTCCGAGCCCAGCAGCAGAGCGGCCGCCAAGCAGGCGATAAACATGCGTGGTGTCAGCGTGCGGCGCAGGGCCCATGCGACGATGCCGAGCACCGCCCATCCTCCGGCCAGGACGAGCATGCGGTCGTTGTCGGAAGCCAGTGAAAGCAGGCTTAGCCCAGTCAGGAGCAACAACACTGGCACGAGACGCGGACCACCATGCCAGGCGCCGAGGATCAGGGCGAGCGCGGTGGTCATGGCCAGGGGATTCCATGCCCGGGGTGGGCACATTCCTGCCCAAGCCATGGGTACCGCGGCGGACAGTACCATAAGGGGAATGGTCGTGAACAGGAGCAGGCCGGTTCTGGTCTGCGTACGCGGCGAGGTGTGGGCGATCCACGCGCCAAGGGCGGCAAGCGGAGCCCAGGGCAATTCGCTTAGGAATCCCGACATCAACGAGAAGCTCGCCGTAATCATTGCTCCAGGGTGATGATCGACGGGTATCTGGCCTTCGGCGATGGCGTTGGCAGCACGGATGGCATTCCCCGGTGAGGCCAATGAGATCCCTGTTGCCAATAGACCGGCGGCGAGGACCAGGCTGCCATGCCAACGCTGCCTACCACGCAGATGGAACATGATCAGGCCGGCAATCGCGCTCAAGGCGAGGGCGGCGACGACCTCGCTGCTGAAGCAGGCGGCGATGAGCGTGATGGTGGAAATTCCCCAATGGTACGGTGGTGGCCAAGTTGCAGTCGGGAGGTGGCTGCGAGCCGCGCGGGCGGCATGGAGCAGGTGGGCACAGGCGAAGAGCGCAAGCGCGGTTCCGATCGTGTACGAGGCGGCCCCGGGCAGCCAGTACAGCCCTTCACCGGGATCGGGTAGGAGGGTGACGACGCCGGCGGTCGTAACCAGGGTCAAACGGCCATGTTGACGTCGATCGAAAATTCCTACCTCGGCAAGAACAGCACCGATGAAATGCCAGATGGCCCAGCAGGTGAGCGCGAATACGCCGATGATGAGCAATCGATAGCCGATCGCAGCCGCGAACCACGGGGAGCCGAAGGTTCCCCAACCGCTGAGTAGGGCGGTGACGAGAATCCTGCCCGACCAACCGCGATACCAATTTTCCTGCGCGCTCAACCAGGCATGCTGCCCATCTGCGCCATAGCTCCAATCGTCAAGACTGGGGAAGGTGAATCCGCAGGCGATAACGAAGGGGATGATGAAAACCCCTGCTGCGCATAGCGGCAGCCACCCCGATATCCGGCCGGGCGTTGATCGGAAAAGCACTCCGAATCCCAAAAGAATCAGAAGCAGACCGGGTGCCGAAAGAATTCCCAGGAGGTCAGACATGCGGGCGAGGATCCGACTTTTCGAGGATGTACATCTGCGTCCAAAGCATCCACGACCAGCGCGAGCCAGCGATACTCCTTTCTAGCCGGGCCAACCAGCGCGCACCGCGCAGGCCGCCGAATTCGGCGATGAAGGGCAGGTAGAAACCCAACCGATGCTGCTGCGTGATTCGCAGACCAGCGGCTTGGCATTGTCGGAGCAGCTGCTTCTCGGTTAACAGATTGATATGTCCGGTCGGCTCGACCGACTCCTGATAGAGCCAGCGGATAGCGGTGACGATCCCCGGCAGCAAGGCGATACGGGCGCATGATTCCATGATGCTCCAGCGTTGCGGTGTGCTCAGTACCAGGTGTCCATCGGCGTGGAGGAGATCAGCCATGGCCGCCAGGGCCGACCGGCTCTCGGTCAGGTGCTCGATGACCTCGGTGCAGAGGATCAAGGAATAATGCCCTGGCGGAAGCTGGCTGCGGGTGATGTCATCGCCAATCACCGTCAGCCGTGGTTCATGCTTCGCCAAGTCGCGGGCGCGGTCGAGGAATGCCGGTTCGATGTCGGCGGCGGTGACCTGCTCGCTCAATTGCAGCAGCGTCGGCACGTAGATGCATGATCCGGGGCCGATCTCGAGGCTCGCCTTGCAGGTGGGCCCTCGGCATGACCGCAGGCAACGAATGATGAGATTGCGGCGCTGACGATGAAGCCGCCGGCGGGTGGGATTGGCGGAGGTGTAGAGCGCGTCCTGATGCCCCAGAGGATCATTGGGCATGGGGTGGATCCTGCGGGGCCGTTTGCGGAGACGGGGCTCCGCGCGAACGTGCCACCGGCTGAGCCGCGCCTTCTAATCCAGCGAGGTGATAGGGCGGACGGCGTTTGACCTCACGATAGATGCGCGCCGCATATTCGCCGATGAGACCGATCGCGAAGGTCTGCACGCCACCGAAGATCAGCACGAAGCAAAGGATCGTAGGATAGCCCTGCGGGGTAGCGACACCGTTGGCCATCATCACCAGGAGATAGATCAGGTACCCACAGCCGATGATGCTGAGGCTGATGCCGGCGGGCAGCAGCAGCCGCAACGGCGCTTCAGAAAAACCGGTGATGCCATCGATCGCCAAGGACACTAGGCGCGGCAGGCTCTGGGTCGGGCGTCCGTTGAAGCGTGGTGGACGATCGAAAGGAATGGTCACCGTCCGTCCGCCGGCCAAGGCATAGAGCCCCTTGGTATAGCGATCGACTTCCGGAAATAAGAGCAGCCGCTCGACAACCGAGCGATCGAGCAGCCGGAAATCGCCTGCGTCAGGAGTCATCGTTACCCGCGACGACCAACCCATCACGGCGTAGTGGGCCGCCGCCGCGATCCGCCGCCACGCGGGATCATGGCGATGATTGCGCACCGCGACGACCTGTTCTGCCCCGGCTTGCCAATGTGCGATCAGCTGGGGTATCAACTCCGGTGGATCCTGAAGGTCGATGTCGATGGGGATCAGCGCATCACTGGAGTGGTGACGCATGCCGGCCAGCAAGGCCGCCTCCTTGCCGGAGTTGCTGGCGAGCTGGATCAGGCCCAGCCGGGCATCGTCGGCTTGGTAGGAACGCCAGCGGTTGGCGGTGCCATCGGTCGAGCCGTCATCGATCAGGTACACGTGCCATGAAATGCCCTCAAGCGCGAGCACGGGTATGAGCGCGTCAAGAAATGGCGCTACGGCCTGCTCTTCGTTAAAAGCTGGAACCAGGATCGTAACGTGCTTCATAGGCCGATGCGAAAATGAAAGGTAGGAACCATCGAATGATTGGTGGCGATGGTGTGCCGGAAGAGTCCGAGGGAAGGATCATTGTCCGTACTCGCGAGCGGCGCTTGGCACGGCCTGGGCTTTTGCGGGTTATGACTATCGCCAGGCACGTCACCAGCGCTTCCTGCGATTTGGTTAGTTGCAGGTGCAGCGGTGTGGTGGCGGCTGCGGATGCTGGTGCACAAGAGCCGCAACCACGCCCATCCCGGCATCCACGCCAATGTCCGCCATAGGCGCTGCATCCTGCAGCAAGACCAAGGTTGTACCCTGTACCGTGCCTAGCTCATGCAGCGGGCCCATCCGTTCGTGACGGCTCGGTAAAGTGTACTGCGTAAGCTGATTGGTGAGCGGAAACGGTTCTTCAGCGGCGCTCCACATGGCCCTCACGCATTCGGCAATCCATGGCCAGAGCAATCCTGCATTGTGAACCGCGTGCGTCCCAGCGACGACTGAAAATGGTCATTTGCGCCGATCATTTTGGCACAGGTAGGGCAGGCATGTAGTAGGAGATACGCTCATGAATACGATCCCCGCCTACGCACGTCTGATCGAGGCCTTTGCGGGAGTCTCGATCGTGATCTTCACCGCCATCGGCGATGATGGCACCCCCCAGAGCCGCCCGATGGTCGTGCAGGAGGTTGATCACGAAGGTTGCGTGTGGTTCTTCCTCGGTCGCTGTTCGGCGTTGGCCAATGATCTGCGCAATCATTCCCACGTCGCGGTCGCGAGCGCTGAGCATGGGCAGATGGCCTATGTCTCGGTGTCCGGCATCGCCCATCCCTGCGAGGATCGCATCAAGGCCAGTCACCTATGGAAGGAAGAGTACCTCACGTGGTTTCCGCTGGGTGTAGCCGACCCCGATCTACTGCTGGTGCGGGTGGCGGCAATCACCGTCGAGTGCTGGCGGGGCATGAATCATGAACACTTCGCGATCCCGCTGACCGGGCACGCCTGTGCCATGGCCAACGCGTAAGTGGAGGGCCTTGAAAACATCGTCGATTGCGGAAAGCAGTGCGCGAAGCCGCAGACTTCGCTTTCTGCACGAGCGTGCGATCGATCATCAATCATAATGCAAGAATTCGCCGCGCGTGGGGCACGGATTCAGTTGGCACGCCATAAGCTCTCACCCCCAATGACCAATACTTGGTCTCAACCCCGGATCCCCTCATGAAACCTATTCAGTCCCTTTCCAAGAACGCAGCGAGGTCGATCGCGGCCTTGTCGCACAAGCTGTCCGTGGTCTCGGCCATCGTTTTCATGAGCGCCGCGACCGCCACGGTCGCCTCGGCAGCGGTTGAAGATGATCTGCGCATCGTACCGCAAATAACTGCCGGTACCGCCGGCTTCGAGCCCGGTGTCGCTCTTGAATGGCGCTCGAAGGACTTGAACCCGATCATCGTCCGCCCTGAGGCCTTCATCAGTGAGGACGGTCGTCCGGGTGGTGGTGCAGCGCTGCTGTACGATGCGACCTCGATGTTCGATTTCCGCAATCGCCAGTCGTTCGCCATCGGGCCGCGCGCCGTCTATCATAACTCCGATGAAAGTGGTTGGGAAGTAGACGCCATGGCGATCTGGGCCATCGAGCTTTCCGGCAGCCATCGCCCGTGGGAACATGCCGTCGGCGTGCTCGGCGCGATCGGCGTTCGGCATGACAAGGAAGACAACGAAAATGACGTCGGGGCCACCGGCGGCGCCTTCTACTCGTACCGCTTCTGAGTCTTTACGGTCGCTCCTAAAATGCAGTTGCCGCACGCCTGCGGCGTGCGGTGTGCGGCGTTGCATGACGCTGGAAATGGCGCTGCCATTCCAGCGCATCATGCGTCTTACACCTGGACCACACCTGCGATTTCTTCGGCACCCATTTGGTGAAATGAGAAGCTCATGAAACATATCATTATCTGGGATAAATCATTTAAAATTTTGGTCGTAAACGCGTTTTCCAGGTTCATTCATTCCAGGATCCTTCCATTGCGCCCATACCTTCTGCTGGGGGCGCCCATGCTGGAGAGGCGAGCGTCTTCCGTCGCAAATTAGACTGGGGCGAAAATCATTTTCCGATTCCGCTGACTCCTGGCCGCCACCTCATCCTGACGGTACAGGCCGAAGGGGGCCGAAGGGGGCCGGCAGGGATGGGAGACCGTCGGCGAATTCAACGTCAGCAGCCCCGATGCTGATCAGGTAGATCTGAAGATCGGCACCGAGGGCGCGGTCTTGACGCTGCACTGACCGTCCTTGGCTCAGAGCCCTAATTTGCGGCGCTTGCGCCACAGGGTCGAGGGCTCGATGCAAAGGATGCGCGAGGCTTCTTCGAAAGTATCGGACTTGGCCAGCACCTGGCGGATATGCTCATTCTCGATATCGGCCAGGGAATGTTCGCCGCCGATGCGTGGACCACCATTGATGTGGCCGTGTACGCGGACGCTGAAGGCATCGGGCTCGATGGTCCGCGACGGCCAGAGCACGGTCACGCGCTGCAGTTCGTTGCGCAGCTCGCGGATATTTCCGGGCCAGCCATAGGACATGATCATCTGCTGGGCGCTAAGCGAGAATTCCATCGGTGGGCGGTTCGCTGCATGACAGAAGATGCCCAGAAAATGCCGTGCCAGTTCGAGCAGATCGTCAGGGCGCTCACGCAAGGCCGGCAGGGTGATCTCGACCACGTTCAGACGATAAAGCAGATCTTCGCGGAAACGTCCTTCACGGACCTGGATTTCGAGATCGCGATTGGTGGCGGCGACGATGCGCACATCGGCAAGCCGCGTGTGCTGATCACCGACGCGTTCGTACTTCTTCTCTTGCAGAAAACGAAGCAGTTTGGCTTGGATGGTCGGTGACAGATCTCCGAGTTCATCGAGGAACAAGGTGCCGCCGTCAGCGACCTCGACCTTACCTTCCTGATCGCGGATGGCGCCGGTGAATGAGCCTTTGACGTGCCCGAACAATTCGCTCGAAAGCAATTCGTCGGTGAGGGTCGGGCAGTTGACGGTGACGAAGGGTTTCTTGGCGCGCTCGCTTTGGCGATGCAGGGCCTCTGCAAGGGCGCCCTTGCCGGTTCCGCTTTCGCCACGCAGAAGCACCGGCACCTCGGAATTGGCCGCCCGCTGCACGATCGCGAGGGCCGCCTGCATCGACGGTGTGTGCGAAGAGAGAATAAGTGATTCGCCACCGCTGCCGCTTGCACGCTCATACGCGCTCATGCTCGCGGCCAGCCTGCGCTCTTCGCCGACGCGTTCGACCAGGGCTTGCACGCGCTGCGGTTCGATCGGTTTCTGGATGTATTCGCTGGCCCCCGCCTTTACCGCCTGAATCGCAGAATCGATCGATCCGAAGGCGGTGACCACGATCACCTGCAGATTGGGATTGGCGGCGAGCAGGGCCGGCACCAGATCAACGCCGCTATCGGCGCCCAGCATGAGATCAATGAAAGCCAGGTCGTACGGTTCCCCGCGCACGCTACCCAAGGCACCTTCATGATTTTCCGCAGTGTCCACCCGGCAGCCGAGGAGACGCAGCGTCGAACTCAAGTTCTCACGATCGGAGCGCTCATCGTCGACCACAAGTACGCGCTGGGTGTGGACGGCGGCAGGAGTAGCGTTGATGGGGTCCATAGAATTCTCAGCACAAAATTTTAGTGATTAATCTCCTGCACGTTTCGTGCCAAGGCGATTACGAGTCATGCAGAGTGCAGGGCAAGGCGCCTCAGCGAACTCGACCTGAGCTTGAGCTGAGTCCACAAGCTGAATGCGTGCAGGACCTAAACCATGGTGAACGACCTGTAAATCATGTCCAACCGCGAATTTCTTCGGCAATGGATCACGGCTGGCACGGTTCATGCCACAGGTCTCGGCTGAGACTTTCGTCATCACTCCCGTGACATCAAGGATTACCTCATGCATAGGTATCAGCCAGATTGTCTGTGCAGCCTCCCATCATGACATTTCCGTCGGCAACACCGCGAGCGGCACAGCGTAGGAGCCTGTCGGCGATAGGCGCCAGGAACGGGCTGGGAATTGGTTCGATCAGCTCGATTCCGGGGTACGGGCGACTCGCCCGCGTTCGCTGACGTGATGTCGCGGGCGAGTCACTCGCACCCCCCCCCCAGGAACGCCGCCTAGGAGTCTGCCGTGCAAGATGCAGGAAAAGAATGCCGCCAATGGGCGCTTTGCAGTGGTTGCTCGCGAGGGAACCCTTCGAGCTTTGGCTCGTTTTGTGCAGAAGCGGAGGCGGAGGCAGTCACTATGATCAGCCATGTCCTTGGCAAATCTGCTGAAGCGAACCTGGCAAGCTGTGCGCATAGTTATCAGGTTGTTGCGGTGTGACCTCCTCCAGACCTCCTACCCTCGATCCGTCAGCGCTCGATCCGTCAGCGCTCGTTTCGTCCCAAGACCACGCTTCCCTGGGTCCATCAAGTCAGATCCTAACTACTGTGAATTTCGTCGATGCTTTTGTTCGTAGTCCGCTTGCACAAGCGGAACTTGACCCGGGATGGGTGGTGAACCGAGCTAATCCAGCGTGGTCCGAACTGCTCGGCAGTGGTGCCGGTATGCGCTGGTTCGATCTCATCCATCCCGATGATCTCACGGGGCAATTATCGACGATCGGAAATCTCCAGACGGGAGCGCCGGCAGCGGCACGCCTGGTAGGACGGGTGCAAGTCGTCAACCATGGCTGGCAACGCTGCGAGTTCGTCATTTCAACGACGCTCGTCGACGACCAGCCGGTGAGCGTCGCGATGATCCTGCCGCATGCCGTCGCTCATCCACAGGGCAGCGAAGAAGTCACCGAGGATTGCCGCCATCTTGCTGCGGCTCTCTCGCATGATGTGCGGCAGCATGCGCGGTTGATCTCCGCTTATGGCTCGCTGCTGGCGCGGAGTGCACTCGATCAACGGCAAAAATCCTACCTCGGCGTGGTTGCCGATCATGCCGATCGCCTGCAGCGGGTGCTCACCTCCCTGGTGCGTTGGCTGAGGGTGACCGATGAGGCGCCGCGCATCGCCAGCTGCGATCTATCGGCGGTGTGGGCCAATATCACCGCCGGCTTACCCGCGGATATTGAGTTGAGCGATCTGCCCCTCATTCGCGCCGACCCCCAGCTGATGGCCGAAATGCTTCGCGAGCTGGCGACCAATGCCGTGCATTACCATCCCTCGCGCGCCAAGTTGGCCTTGACGGTGACGCATCAGGATGATCGCTGGCTGCTGTCGGTCACCGATGACGGCATGGGCATCCCCTTTGCAGATCGTCAACGGGTTCTGCATCCGCTCCATCGCTTGCACAGCTGGGAGCAAGTCCCTGGTTTGGGCATGGGTCTGACCATCGCCGCGCGCATTGCCAACCGCCATGGCGGCGCACTCACCATTACCGATGCCCCCGGAGGAGGTTGCCAGGTCCAAGTGTATTTGCCGGTATAATAAGCGACCCGAATGGCCCACGCCAATGACCCGAATCGGGCATGATGTGCGTGCCGCAGCGAACGTCGTATGGGCATCTTGGCCCTAGGCGGGTGCCGGTTGCCCAGCGACCAGTGCCCAGCGACCAGCGACCAGCGACCAGAGGCCAGGGACCAGAGGCCAGGGACCAGGGACCAGGGACCAGGGACCAGGGACCAGGGACCAGGGACCAGGGACCAGGGGCCAGAGGCCAGCGACCAGGGACCAGAGGCCAGCGACCAGAGACCAGAGACCAGGGACCAGGGGCCAGCGACCAGAGACCAGAGACCAGGGACCAGGGGCCAGGGACCAGGGACCAGGGACCAGAGGCCAGGGACCAGGGACCAGAGGCCAGGGGCCAGGGACCAGGGACCAGAGGCCAGGGGCCAGGGACCAGGGACCAGGGACCAGGGACCAGGGTGCCCTGCCAATATAAAAGAAGGCGCACATGGAGGTCTCCCCAGGTGCGGAAATTCTATTTCTGTGTTTGGAAATCAGCGTGAGTTCTTCAAGACCGATATCCGCTGATGCGTGAGTTCCTGGGCCGGTAGCAGGTCTCGCGTCACCAGTGCGAGCGATTCGGTATCGAGGTCATCGAGTGCACTCCGATAATCAGCGAGCCCGATATCTTCGCCTTGCTCGAGCGCGGAGATGACCAGAGCTTTACTCAGCATCCCCGCCCCTTGCTCGATGTTCTTGGCAAATCCTACCCACATTCCGCCTTCCCTGGTCGGCTTGCCGCCGAGTTGGGTGATGCGGTTGGCGAGGATGGTCACGCGATTGGCGTGCGAAGCTTTGTTGGTTTCCCATGTTGGTTTCCAATTCGCCGGCATTGCTGCCAGCGAGGTGCGTTTGCGCTTTGCTGTAGGTCTCGACCGCGGAACGCTCCCCTTGCGGGAGGCTGTTGAAGGCGAGGGCGTCATAGGGAGCCTCTGCGAGCGGAATTTGAGGAGGATACGATGGCAAATACATGGCATCGCGCATGCCAATGAAATTCGGCGATGAGCTGTGACGCATGCTGCAAAGTAGTCGATGGTAATAGTCTCGCAGTGCACATTGATCGCAGTCAGCTCTTTGAGCTGTGTACTGGAATTCGATCTGAGCTGCGCGGTGCAACGCGCGAGCCATATGCTGATGAGCGTTTCGACTTCCAGTGTAAGTGTGTTGCAAACGTCGGCCTGTAATGCCTCCAGGCCGTGATATGGCACAGTGCTCGCATGCAGAGGTCATGACGTCAACTTCTCCGGCTCAGGTGCTGATCATTGATAGCGACGCCCGGCGGCGCCCGGCGATCATGGCCCGGGTACGACGGATGGGCTTGCTCCCGCGGATGACTGAGAGCTTGTCGGGAGCGACCCTGCTCATCGGTGAAACGCTGTTTAAGGCCGTGCTCATCGCCCGCGAACAAGCCATCGAACAGCAGGCGATGGCGATGACCGGCCTGCTGTGCGCAGATCCGACCCTGCCGGTCTTCGTGATCGATGGCAATCCCTCACCGGAAATGGCGGTGTATTGCCTAAAGCACGGCGCCAGCGGCTATGTCCCTTTTCCCGCCCGTCGCGGGGCCTTGCATAAATTGCTGGTGCCTAAGCGATCGCCGAAGGACGTTCATGGCTCGGCCTGGGCGAAGATGGTGCTTACCCGCTCGTCACTCATGCGCCGGCTGCTCGGCGAAGGGCGGCGGGCGGCGTTGACCTCCATCCCCATCCTCATCCGCGGTGAGACCGGCACCGGTAAGGGCCTGCTGGCCCGTGCCATCCATGAGGTCGGCAATCGCCGGAGTGATCGCTTCGTCACCGTCGACTGCGCCAATCTCGGCAGCGAGCGCCTGATGAGCGATCTCTTCGGCCACGTACGCGGCGCCTTCACCGATGCCTGTCATGATTATCCAGGCAAGGTCACTTTGGCGGCCGGAGGCACCTTACTGCTCGATGAGGTCGGTGAGCTTCCGCGCACAGTGCAGGCCATGTTGCTGCGTTTCCTGCAGGATCAGACCTATGAACGAGTCGGCGATCCACGGGCGCGGACCGGTGACGTGCGGATCATCGCCACTAGTTCACGCGACCTCAGCCAACTCCTGCAGAAGGGTCATTTCCGTGAAGATCTCTATTACCGTTTGGCGGTGATCGATCTCGAACTGCCGCCACTGCGCGAGCGCAGTGAAGACATCGAATTCATCGCCCAATCCCTGCTCGATGGGGGCCTGCTCGATGGGGGCCTGCTTGATGGGGGAAGGGTGGTTAACAACGAGCGGCGCACGCTCACCGCAGACTGCCTCGCCAGTCTGCGCGCGCATCCCTGGCCGGGCAATGTCCATGAGTTGGATAATGAGATCCGCAGGGCGGCGCTCTTGAGCACCAATCGCGAGATCACCGCCGCTGATCTGACCACGCGGGTACGCAGTCTACCGGGTGAAGTCCCGCGTCTCGGCGGACCCTTTGCATTGCAGGCAATCGCTGATGAACATATCCGACGCGTTGTCGAATTATCGCCGACCCTTGAACGGGCGGCAGCCGTACTCGGCATCCAATCTTCCACGTTATGGCGCCGGCGTTGCCTGCTACGCAACGCCGGAGGGGCCTCTTAACTGGGATCAGTTGTGGAATCAGTTGCGGAATCAGTTGCGGAATCAGTTGCGGAATCAAGAGCTTGATCAAGGCCGCGGCCAGTCGCAGGTCCTCGGTACTGACGATGCGGCCTCGTCCATCCGTTGACATCGCGACCAATCACTAATCAGGTATTATTGCGCGCAACCAATCCATAGAATCCGCTCGCGAGGGCGATCACCCCGAATGCGATCAGGATGATCGTGCGGTTGTCGGGCGTGCCCTGAAACATCCTGCTGATTCCAGAATGCATCGAATCACCTGAGAAGGCCGCGAAGATCAATAAGATGATGCCGGCAGCAAAAAGAGCGAAGGAGAGTGGTTTGTTCATGATGGATTTCATCTATTCGTGTGCATCGGTGGTGGGGCGATAGAAGGAACGTGGCGCGAAATGTTCGCGCCACGTTAGGAGTCTGTCGGAGATAGCCTTGTGAGATTTTCAGAATTTTCGTCGTCGGTCTTATGGCGAGGTTCTGGTCGTATTCGCATCAGCCGTCTTGAGACGCTTCTTGCTGTCCTCGGCGGCGCGGTTGAGCTGCTTGCTGACATCATCCTCGACCGCTAAACGATCAGCGCGGGCTTTGAGCTGGGCATTTTCGCGTTCGGTCTTGAGCGCAGCGAGGTCCTTGGCTTCGCGCTCATCGACGCTGGCTTTCTTCTCACGCGCGACGGCTTCGGCGCGGTCGCGCTTGCTGGTGAGATTGGCGGCCTCCACGGCGCGTTTGCGCTCGATATCGGCTTTGCGGCTGGTGGCATCGGCACGCACGCGATCGGCCTCGGGTCCGTCAATGCGTTTCAACTGATCCGCCAAGTCATCGTCGATGCGCTTGCTTTCACGCGTGGCGGTGGCCTGGATGTCGGCTTCCTTGGCGATCAGCGGTTGGGTCTCGCGATCGCGAGCGAGAATGATCTGGTCGCGTTCATGCGCCGCCGTGGTCTGCGTCTGGGTCATACGAAAATCCAAGGCATGTTCCTGCTGGGCGAGATCGGACTCGATCTTGTCGATGCGCCGCTGGCCATCGGCGCGGATTTCATCTGCCTGTACGCGAGTGGCTGGCGTCGGATCAGGATATTGTCCGCGGCCGTCGCAGGACGCAAATCCGAGCGCGATGCTCAGCAGACACGCCGAGCCGGTGAGTGAAGGATAAAACTTTGCCATAGAGAGATTGCGCATGGTGGAAATTCCTGATCCACACTTGGCACAATCCATGCCAATAATCCCAGGCGGTACGCTGCGTGCGCAATCTGCCACACAGCAATTGTCCTGCATCCGATGATGTTTCAGGGGTTCAAACGTCGCGAGATGCAGTGCTTTGACGCTGGCATCGAGAATGCGGCTGCGTCTGACTGGAAAAATAGCTCGTGATGACGATGCCGCCGTTGGCCCTGAACGGTTTAAAACGTCGAATACTTGATTTTACCAATAATTTCTAGTCATGATGCGATCATTGGCACCATGCTTGCTCTTCGTGAAGCAACGAGGTGCGTCCGCGCCTCTCCCTCATCAACTTGGAATCGTCATGACCTCATCACTTCTTTCACGTACCGTGCTTGCACTCGTCGCCGCTAGCGGACTCAGTGCCGCCGAAGTCACCTTCATGGATCTCCGCCTTGGTGGTGGTATGCTCTCTAATACTTTCAAGGGATCGTCATCGACGACCATCGTTGATAATAGCACGAGTATCTCTTCCTCGAGCGACAATGGGGGTGATGGACCGGATTCAGATCAGAATTATCGCGGTCAGCTGCAGTTCGTCTGGGGTAATCTCGGACCAGCCGGCGGTTTGATCATCGGTGCCGGTGTTGCTGTCAATCACGCACGCTTTGATGACGCGGTAAATGATGGCGAGATCACCACGCCGGTGGTCGACGTACTGATCGGGTATGGCTTGGCAGTGACTCCTGAATGGCATTTCGAGTTGACGCCGTTCGCCGGTATTGGCCGATCCTATTACAGTGTGAAATCAGGTGACTCGACCTCGACTTCCAAGGATTGGGACAAGTACTATGAATACGGCGCCAAGATCGGAACGTATTATACCTTTGCACAAAGGACTCAGATCGGTATCGAGGTTCCTCTCCTCGTTGGTCGCTTCGATGCCGATTTCGATCATCAGGACAATGGCCACACCGTTACGTTGAGTGACCAGCGGAGAAATCAGGGCATCGGCGTACTGGCGACCGTCGGCGTCCGCTTCTGATGATCCTCAGATGAGCCATCAGGCTGCGGAAATTCCGCAGCCTGATGGTTATTTTTTCGTATTCTATGTGATCATTCTGTCGCGAGCAAACAACCCCGTCGGATCATTTCCGCCGGGGTTGTCTTCATGAGCGGCGTGTTGATCTACGATTCAAATTCGAACCCGAGGAACATTTCGAATTGAACGAGTTGAAGGAGCGCCCTGAGCCACCCGGCCGTCCGCGACGATCATCATCGTTGCGAACAAAGCGTGGTCGAACGCCTTGTTCTTAACGGTTATGAATCTGATCCCGATCCTCAATGTCGAGTGAGTTCGAGGGCTGGCCGCCGCGCTGGATGCCGCCTTGATGATTATCGTTGTCTCGACGTCGAGCATGCCCGCCGCGAGCCCCGATCTCAGCCATATGAGCACGATCACGACTTATTGCTCGGCCGCCCAGGCGACCGGCCTCACGTGCTTCTTCGGAGTCGAATTCATGAGCGTGGCCTTGACGATGGGCTTCGCGTCCGCCACGCGCAGCGATTTCGCGCTGTTGATCCACACCCATCGCGGCGAAGCCGCGGTTGCGGTTCGATTGATTCCCGGCCATAACGTAATCCTTACCGTTGGAGTTCATTCCCGGGTCCGAAAGAAATCTTCCGGACCATGCCGTTAACCGGTTGGGCATCGAGCGACTAGGAGTCTGTCGGAGATAGGCTTGGTCGGCTGACTCGGTCTTGTACGGCAGCTCCGGCGTTGGCAAAACGGTCAGATAGCTTTAGCTATCCGCCCGCTTTGCCGCCTTGGATCTGCCGTACGATACCTTCGCCATCCTCGGGCACCTATCTCCGACAGGCTCCTAGCAATTTATTGGCCAAAAAGATTCCCCGCAGCAGTTGCCGGAATTCGTGCAGACCACAGCTCCTCAGTGCGGACTTATTTCAAAATGCACGGCCTTGCAGCGTGCTTCAGCAATAGTCACGGCTCGCTCTTCAACAGTCGCGGCTGATGAACGATCATGCTTTTTGGGTGCTGGTACCGACAAGAATAATTTCTGGTTCAGCGGAACCAACTTCAGGAATCCCGGTCGGCGGGAGGGTGACGATCGGGTTCGGTGCCAGTCACCATGCTCGCGCCGCGATTCGATGATGATCACCGAGCAGCGCGACCGACGCAGTCCACGCGCCACTTCGAGACCGGCGAAACCGCAGCCAACGATGACGATGTGTGGCGCGGATGCAGCGGCAGCGGTTATGGCTGGTCCGCATCGGTCGAACAGGTGAACGATGACGCCGCCGCTGGCCTTTGCGTACGCATCGCCCAGCGGATGAGGACGATCAGTAACAGCACGCTCATGAGCCCGGCGACGATGGCGGCGATCAGTGTCCATCCGGCGAACAAGAGGATGGCGGCGAGTGTGGTGAGGATGACCAGGAGCAGACCGTTTGGAGGGTAGCGACGGTGGCAAGTGTCGAAGGGCATAAGGTCTCCTCGTAATCAGGCGGAATCGGTGAGATATTCCCACGTGATCAAGGCTTGGCGGTTGTGGTTCAGGAAGGTGCTGCCGATATTCTGGCGATAGCGCAGATTGGGCATGATCACGCGTTGCACGCGGGCAAAGGCGGCGGCCTGGCCGATGAATGTCGAACAGGTGACTATCCGCGTTTCGTCGAACTTGGGGACATAGCGCCGGGGATGACGGTGAATGAACTCGATCACCGCTGCCGTTGAGGTGAAGATCCAGGTGTGAAGGTCCGGGAAGGCAGCGTATTCAGGCCGAGATCGCGCAGCACCTGCTGAGCGAATTCACGCTCGTTCTCGAGGCGATCACCATAGGCGCAGCCGCCGATGACCTGGAAACCCTCGGCACGTAGGGCATCCTGAAGCCGGCCATGGTGGGCGGTTTCGAAGACCACTACGCCGTCGCGACCAGCGGCGTAGATCCACGCCAATGCATTGCGCCAATCGTCGACGCGGGTGAGCGGGCCGGTGCCGATATCATGCGCTTCCGAATCTTCGATGAACACGCGCACCTCGTGGCCTTCCCGTTGCAGTTGCAGATAGAGATCGCCGAGGTCGTTCCAATCTCCGATGCCGAGGATGCGCATCACGTCAGGTCACTTCGAAGATCGCGTCATAGCGCGCGAAACAGCGGGCGCCGGCGCGCAGGCGCAGCAACGCACCCTGCGCGAGCAGTGGTGCCAGGCGCGCATTGTCAGCCACCAGCGGTCGCAGTACCTCATCCAGCCAGCGCCGGGCATGCTCGACATCGATGGTTGCATGCAGTTCGAAATAGCGCCGCGCGGAGGCCGGCATGCCCAGGCGGCGCATGCCGGCGGCGACGCAGGAGACGCGTGCGGGGGCGGTCAGTTCGATCACTCCGAGGGCGCCGGCGCAGCGATAGCCGTGACGTTCAACCGCCAGCCCAGCCATCAGATTGGCCTGGGCGAGGACCTCGGTGAGGGCTTCGTCGAGCGGAGAGGACAGCCCGAGTTCGCTGGCCATGCGGCCGAGCAGCATGCTGTGCACGCCGTGGGCATGGCCGCGCCCGAATTCGTCCCAGAGGTTGCGCGCCATCTCCATCTTCGGCTGCGGAGGCATGCGCACCATGGTCAGCGAGATGAGGTCATCGAAGCCGGCTTCACCGGCGAGTTCCTGCTGCAGGAAGAAGCGCATCTGCTCAGCGGAGGCGACTTCCGCCAACCACGGGAAGAGCGGATCGCCCTGGCCGCTGCCGACTTCGCGCAGGTGCTCGAACCAGTCGACGAAATCATCGGCAGCGGTGGGCGCCTGGGCGGCGAGACCGCGCACCTCAGCGAGCTCCTCGGCGAGGTATCGTCGCAGTTCTTCAGCGTCGACCGAGATGATGTCGTTGGTTTCACCAGCGGTGTCATCAGCGGCCTCATCCGCTGGACTGAGTCGTTGGCGCAGATGGCGCGCCAGCCGTCGCTGTCGGGGGAGATCGCTGATGCTCGGCTGCGTTCGTGAAGGGCTGGCCTCAAGCAAGGTAGGCATGGGAGCGGATCCGGGAGCGGAGATGAGGCGCGTTCACGGTAAGCAGCACGGCGGCGATCCGGTCGACCTCGCGATAAGCCGGCTGCGTCAGCTCGTCGCCGAAGACGTCGGGATCGAGTTCTTCATAGGCCGCGGTTGCCCCGGCGGCGGCGCATAAACTCAACGCCGCCTGTGCAAAGCGGTCGTGACCGGCGATGATCGGTGACCCGGTGTAGAGGATGAGCTGCCCGTCAGGGGCTAGCCGCTGCAAGGCGGTAGCGACGATACGCAGCGACAGGCCGGTGCCGAGATCTCCGGCGCCGTCGCGATAGATGCGTCCCAAGGAATCGGCCATGTAGGGCGGATTGGCGATGATCGCATCGGGCTGTTCATCGAGGTTGGTCAGCAGATCGCCGACATGGGCGAGTACCTGCGGCCGGCAGGCGAGCAGGCGATTGGCATTGGCGAACGCCATGGCCCGGGGATTGATGTCGATCAAAACCAAGCGCTCGGCGCAGGTGAGGCTTTCCAGACCGCCTGCGCCCGAGCCGCAGCCGAGATCGATCAGCAGATCGCAGGGGCGGAGATGACGGCGGACGGCGGCGACGAATCGATAGGTGTCCGGACCGAAAAAGACCGCATCCGGAGCCACCGTCGGAAAGCCGTCATGGGCATACAGGTTCCTGCCGATGGAGGCGAAGCGGATGACGCTGCGCAGGCCCTCGGGCGAGCGGCGCAGAAGGCCGGCGGAATGGAGCGTCGCCGTAAGCGCGAGCGGCAGGTCGTGATCGGAAAATGGCAGATTCCAGCCGAAGATCGCGCGCAAACTGCCCGGTGTATCGGCCGGTCCGCGAGCGACGACGCTCGCATGAGTGATCGGGGTCACGGTCGTAAAATGGTACCCCGATTCGTGCAGATATCCCCCGACCTCGACGATGGCGGCGATCAGCTCGGTGAATTCGGCGTTGGTCGAATGCGACGGAGTGGGGATGAGCGGTAGCGAAGAAACCGTGAGGGCAGAGACCATGTCTACGCTGTGCGCGAAGCATGCCAAGCTCAGGCGGGAGATGGTCTGGCTTTTTCCTGCAATCCGCAGCGTGATGGAGGGGCAGGAGATGGTGAAATGCAGCGAGCGATTCAGGAAGACGGGTGGTACCAGTCGAGAAGCATGGAATGAATGCAGATCCTCGTGGAAGGAAACGGCGAAGCGGGTTTCAGCTTCCGGTTTTGGGACAATTAAATCTACGGGGAGCCTCTCTGCATGAGGTGACCACCACGACCACCGTTCTCAGCTTACAACGCAGCTGCCGTCCATCTGCGGCATTGCGCGACGTTCGCCAGAAAATCCCTGATGTCTGGTGGCCGTTAGGTTTGCCCTGCACGACCACGAGAACCAGTGCGCGCGGTTTCCGCACGAGCGATTTTGGATCTGGAAGTCGACGATCGTGTTGATGCGGAACGTTTACTTCCAGTCCCGCTTATGGAGCTCATCCGCTTGGTCGTTGGTGCGCTCTTGCCTGTGGTCATTTCCCCACTTTTTTCGCGAGCTCCGGCTTTGGTATGCTTCGTTTCGCGGGTGTTCGCGCCACGTGCATCGTCTTTCTTTTCTTTGGCTTTCTCCATGGACTGTATGTTGCTCTTGGTCCCCGATTCATTTTTGGCGGTGCCTCGTGCATTGCCATCACGCGCACCTGGTGTGCTCAGCGCGCGGCTCCTTTCGCTCGTACTCAAGTTTTCGTCGGCGGATTTTTTTTACGTGTGCCACTGGTCTGGCTGTTTTTTTCGGTGCCACTCTTTGCTCGGCTGTTGTCCTTGTCCTTGTTGTTGTCGCTGGATTCCTTGTGGTTTATTTCGCGGATAGCGCTCATTCCACGAGCACTCATTTTTTCCGTAGGTATCAGTTTCTTCCTGTCGGTTCTTTCGACTTTCCACTCGGCACTGGAATACTTTTGTCGGGGTTCTTCGGCCATTCGCTTGCTGCCGGAGCGGCTCTTGTATTCCGATTTTTCTTCGGATTTAACTCCGCTTTTACCACTTCCACCTTTACCACCTCCACCTTTACCACCTCCACCTTTACCACCTCCACCTTTACCACCTCCACCTTTACCACCTCCACCTTTACCACATCCACCTTTATCACCTCCGCCTTCACCACCTCCATTTTTCGCATTCACCCCCTTGGAGCTACTGTGCATTCCTTTATTTTTATGGTCCTGATTTTGTTCTCTATCGTTCTGTTGAGGACCGTATCCGGCGTTGGTTGACATTTTATGAGCGATCACACGTGGCACTTCCTGGACCTCTGAAAGACCCCCATCAGAACTGCGCTCATTTGATTCCTCGTGCACGATCCTTGTTTCCTGATCTTGATCAGTCTCCAGGTCGGACTTTGGGCGCTTAGGCGTGCGAGTTTGTGAAAATAATTGGTCGCCACGTGTCATAGTGATCTCGGGGTAATGGGGGAGTCACCATGCGATGAAGACGTCCAGCCTTCGGATGAGTGCCGTGTCCGGTCGCAAGAATGACCCTCGAATCGTAGCTACTTACGTGCCAGTTTTAAATTGGTGCAACGTTTTGCCTTCATGCATTATGAATAAATTCTGGGAATAATCAGCGCAATCTGCATGAGGATCAAAGAGGGTGGCGATTGGTTTAGGGCTGGCGCTAGCTTTGCCCAGGCACGGTTATCGCCCCTGTTGCGCAACCGCTCGGGGTTATCCACGAGCGGTTCGGAATTCTTCGCGAATTGTGCAGCAACCTGATGCCCCGGGTGCGCTGCTGCGCCCTGGGTCATCGAACGCTGTGCAGTCTCAAAACTCTGACCGCTTCCAGTCTCAAAACTCTGGCCGGGTCCAAAGTGACCGGCCCTGATGGGTCTCCTGCCGGTCACCTGAGGATCCT